>CAYLKR010000190.1:0-5154 GCA_964384225.1 uncultured Methylibium sp. | reverse complement strand
AGTCGTGCACGCTCTTGATGACGCGGCCGGCGCGCTCGGCCTGCTCGGCGATGCGCTGGGTGGCCTCGCGCACCATCGCCAGCGTCGGCGCGTCGGGCGGCGCCGCCGGCGTCATCAGGTTCAGCGAGCCGCTGGCGTAGCTGGCGATCGCCGCCAGCGGCTGGTTGAGTTCGTGGCTGAGCAGCGACGCCATCTCGCCGACGGTCGCCAGCCGCGCGGTGGCCTGCAACTGCTCCTGCTGCTGCCGCGACAGCTCCTCGACGCGCCGCTGCGGCGTGAGGTCGAGCACGGCGCTCATCCAGCCGGTCTGCAGCCCACCGGGGCCGACCAGCGGGGCCTCGAAGATCAGCACCGGGAAGCGCTCGCCATCGGCGCGCATGAAGGTGGTCTCGTAGCCCTCGCGCTGCTCGTGGGCCGGTACGCCGCGCTTCAGGCGCTCGGCATGGCGCGCTTCGTAGGCCGCGCGCATCTCCGGCGGCCAGTAGGGCGGCGTCGTCTGCCCGATCAGCTGCTCGGCCGAGAAGCCGACCATGGTGCAGAAGGCCGGGTTGACGTAGGTGATGCGTCCGGCCATGTCGCGTGCGCGCAGCCCGGTGACGAGCGAGTTCTCCATCGCGCGGCGCAGCGCCAGCTCCTCGCCGAGGCGCTGCTCGGCGGTGGCGCGGCGCCGCACGTCCTGCACCAGCAGGCCGACCACCGCCGCCAGCGCGAGCGACAGCCCGAGCACCAGCGAGGTCGCGAGGTTGGCCACCACGCCCGGCGCGCGCGCGGCGCTGTCGAGCCGCAGCACCAGCGCCAGCCCCGGCAGGTCCACCAGCCGCTCGGCGACGAACACGCCGGCGCCGCGCGGCAGCCCGGCGCGCGCGAGCCGGGTGCCGTCGCCCTCGACGATCGACAGCTCGTGGCTGCGCGCGAGCTCCGGCGGTGCGGCTTCGGACACCGCCTCGCCGAGCACCAGCGTCGCGGCCATCGCGCCGCGCGCGCCGCCGCGCTCGCCGGTGGGCAGGCAGACATCGATCACCTCCAGCCCCAGGCCGCCGGGCTGCGGCACGAAATAGCTGCGCGACCAGGTCGGCGCGTCCAGCCGCAGCGCGGTGGCACAGGCGGCCTCGCTGTCGGCCGACAGGTCGCGCCGCGGCAGCACGCTGAACAGCGGGGCGCGGTAGGGCGAGTCGACCGCCTCCTCGATCACGCCGCCGGCACCGCGCAGCTCGATGCGCGCGAGCTCGCGGCGCGACCGCAGCAGCTCGGCGGCATCGGCCCGCCACTGCGCCGCCGGCGGCCGGTTCCACAGCAGCGCCTGCAGGCTCTGCAGGTCGCGGGCGAGCAGTTGCCGCAGGTCGCTGGCGGCAGCGGCGGCGGCCAGCTCGGTGCGCTCCTGTTCGCGGTCGCGCTCGTACTGCACCGTCAGCGCCAGCAGCAGCGTCTGCGCCACGCCGATCAGCGCGACCAGCAGCGCCCAGGGCAGCGCCCGGCGCCAGCGCCGTGCGGGCGGGGTGGAAGGGTCGGCCGCTGCGGGCATGGGTCGATCTTGGACGGCGCCGCCGGCGCGGCGGCTACGCAGTTTCTCGCATGGCGACGCGCGCCGCCGCTTGGAACACTGCGCACCGCAGCCCGGATGCCGGGAGCGGCCTTCCTACAATCCCGCACCTACCCCCGCCGCCGCGGCCCGCACCGCGGCGATGCCCGACGGGCGCCCCGCGCCGGCCACACCTGCCGGCCCCCCACGGACCGACACCATGCCCACGCCCGACGAAAAACGTGCCGAACTGCGCCAGGCGGCGCTCGAGTACCACGAGTTCCCGACCCCCGGCAAGATCGCGATCGCGGCGACCAAGCAGCTGATCAACCAGCGCGACCTGGCACTGGCCTATTCACCCGGCGTGGCGGCGGCCTGCGAGGAGATCGTCGCCGACCCGGCGAACGCCTTCCGCTACACCTCGCGCGGCAACCTCGTCGCGGTGGTCACCAACGGGACGGCGGTGCTGGGCCTCGGCGACATCGGCCCCCTGGCGGCCAAGCCGGTGATGGAAGGCAAGGGCGTGTTGTTCAAGAAGTTCGCGGGCATCGACGTGTTCGACATCGAGCTCGCGGAGAAGAACCTCGACAAGCTGATCGACTGCATCGCGGCGCTCGAGCCGACCTTCGGCGGCATCAACCTCGAGGACATCAAGGCGCCGGACTGCTTCTACGTCGAGCGTGCACTGCGCGAGCGCATGAAGATCCCCGTCTTCCACGACGACCAGCACGGCACCGCGATCGTCGTCGGCGCCGCCGCGCTCAACGGCCTGAAGGTGGTCGGCAAGGACATCAAGCACGTCAAGCTGGTCGCCTCGGGTGCCGGCGCGGCCGCGCTCGCCTGCCTGAACCTCCTGGTCAAGCTCGGCCTGCCGCGCGAGAACATCTGGGTCACCGACCTCGCCGGCGTCGTCTACAAGGGCCGCACCGAGCTGATGGACCCGGACAAGGCCCAGTTCGCGCAGGAGACGCCGCAGCGAACGCTGGCCGAGGTCATCGATGGGGCCGACATCTTCCTCGGCCTGTCGGCCGGCGGCGTGCTGAAGCCCGAGATGGTCGCGAAGATGGCGAAGAACCCGTTGATCTTCGCGCTCGCCAACCCCAACCCGGAGATCCTGCCCGAGGACGTCAAGGCGGTGCGCGACGACGCGATCATGGCCACCGGCCGCACCGACTACCCGAACCAGGTCAACAACGTCCTGTGCTTCCCCTACATCTTCCGCGGCGCGCTCGACTCCGGCGCGACGACGATCACCGACGAGATGGAGATCGCCGCGGTGCACGCGATCGCCGAGCTGGCCCAGGCCGAGCAGAGTGAAGTGGTGGCCGCCGCCTATGCCGGCGCGACGCTGTCCTTCGGCCCCGAGTACCTGATCCCAAAGCCCTTCGACCCGCGGCTGATGATGAAGATCGCGCCGGCCGTGGCGCAGGCGGCGGCCGACTCCGGCGTCGCACTGCGGCCCATCGCCGACCTCGACGCCTACCGCGAGAAGCTGCAGGGCTTCGTCTACGCCTCCGGCCAGACGATGCGGCCGATCTTCAACGTCGCCAAGCGGGCGAAGAACAAGCGCGTCGCCTACGCCGAGGGCGAGGAGGAGCGCGTGCTGCGCGCGGTGCAGGTGGTGGTCGACGAGGGCCTGGCGCGGCCGACGCTGATCGGCCGGCCGGCGGTCATCGCCCAGCGCTGCGAGAAGTTCGGCCTGCGCCTGAAGGAGGGGCAGGACTACGACGTCGTGAACGTCGAGCACGACTACCGCTACCGGGACTTCTGGCAGACCTACCACCGCCTGACCGAGCGCAAGGGTGTCACGGTGCAGGTCGCCAAGATCGAGATGCGCCGGCGCCTGACGCTGATTGGCGCGATGCTGCTCGCGAAGGGCGAGGTCGACGGCATGCTGTGCGGCACCTGGGGCACGACGGCGACCCATCTGCACTACATCGACCAGGTCATCGGCAAGCGCCCCGGCGGCGCACAGAGCACGGCCCAGGACGTGCCGGTCTACGCCTGCATGAACGGCCTGATGCTGCCGGGCCGCCAGATCTTCCTGGTCGACACGCATGTCAACGCCGACCCGAGCGCCGAGGAACTGGCCGAGATCACCGTGATGGCGGCCGAAGAGATGGTGCGCTTCGGCGTACAGCCCAAAGCGGCGCTGCTGAGCCACTCCAACTTCGGCAGCAGCGACCACCCGAGCGCCGTCAAGATGCGCCGCACGCTGGCGCTGCTGCGCCAGCAGGCGCCCTGGCTCGAGGTCGACGGCGAGATGCACGGCGACATGGCGCTCGATGGTGTGGCGCGCCAACAGTTGATGCCGCGCAGCACCCTCAGCGGGGATGCCAACCTGCTGGTGCTGCCCAACATCGACGCCGCCAACATTGCGTACAACCTGTTGAAAACCGCCGCCGGTGGCGGCATCGCGATCGGGCCGGTCCTGCTCGGCGCGGCGAAGCCGGTGCATGTGCTGACGCCCTCGGCCACGGTGCGGCGCATCGTCAACCTGACGGCACTGACGGTCGCCGACGCCAACGCCGGCCGCTGACGCCTCGGCCGCCGCCACCGCGCCATGCTGCAGTGCAAACGCACGATGGATCAGTGCTGATTTTCTTCTTCCAAAGAAAAGTTAGCGCAAACCCACAAAACTCGAAAGCCCCCGCCGATCTGCTGAAAATTGAGGCAGGCCCTTGAGCTTTCGGGGGGCTTTCGGTACCATCTGGGCTTCGAAATTAAGGGATAACCCGTGCGCTGGACCGGTCCGTCTTTCCGACAGTCTGGTTGGCGTTACTGGGCGGCGGCCCTGGTCTCGGTGGCGGTCGTCTCGGTGGCCGCGCTCGGGCCCGGCGTCGAAGCCCGGCGGCCGTCGCAGGAAGCGGTCGCGGCTTTGTCGGCACTGCCGGCCGAAGCCCGGGACACCTATCGGGCCATCCGGTCCGGCGGGCCGTTCCCCTACTCGAAGGACGGCACCGTGTTCGGCAACCGGGAGCGCTTGCTCCCGAGCCAGGCGCGGGGCTACTACCGCGAATACACCGTGCCCACGCCAGGGTCCCGCGATCGGGGGGCCCGGCGGATCGTGTGCGGCGGCACCCAGCCCGCCGCGCCCGAGGCCTGCTGGTACACCGACGATCACTACGCGAGCTTCCGCCTCATCGCGCCGTGAGTGCTCAGACCGAGGAAACCGAGGGGGACACGACCATGATGCCGTTGCAGACCGTCCGTCCGAACATCGTGCAGGCCATCCGCGCATTCCGCGTGGAAGACCTGCAGCAGGCCGCCCAGGGGCTGGGCCAGCACTTCCTGTACGCGAACCTGGGCAGCGCCCAGTCCAAGCAGGAGGTGATGGAGGCGATCGCCGAGGCCTTCCTGTTCCCGGCGCATTTCGGCAAGAACCTCGATGCGCTGTACGACTGCATGACCGATCTGGTCCACAAGTCCGGCACCCAGCCGGGCTTCGTGGTGGTGCTCGAGCAGTTGCCGGACAACCCGCGCTTCGACCGGGAGGCGCGCGAGCAGCTGCTCGACGTCTTCCGCGACGCCGCCGACTTCTGGGGGGAACGCAAGATACCCTTCAGGTGCTTCTATTCTTTTCAGTAGCCCGCTCCCCGGAATTCGGGCAGGGAGAGCGGGCGATGGAAGCCCAG
>CAYLKR010000189.1:0-5158 GCA_964384225.1 uncultured Methylibium sp. | reverse complement strand
GGGTGCAGACCCGCTGCTTCTGGTACTCGTGCAGCACGCGCCAGTCCACGCCGGGCTGGCACAGCTCGTCGCCGAAGATCACCACCAGCGCCACGCCGATGGCCCCGGCGCCGACCACCGGCAGGATCAGCTTCCAGCTCAGCCCGGCGAAGAACATCACGTACAGCCCCGCCATCAGCACCAGGATCGCGGTGCCGAGGTCGGGCTGCTTGACGATCAGCCCGACCGGCACCGCCAGCAGCGCGAAGCCGACCAGGAAGTCCGGCACCTGCAGCCGGCCCTCGCGGCGCTGGAACCACCAGGCCAGCATCAGCGGCGTGGCGATCTTCAGCAGCTCGGAGGGCTGGATCACGGTGATCTGCAGGTCCAGCCAGCGCGTCGCGCCCTTCTTGGTGATGCCGAAGAACTCCACGCCGAGCAGCAGCGCGACGCCGACCACGTACAGCGGCACCGCGAGCTGCGCCAGGCGCTGCGGCGGCAGCTGCGCGACCAGGAACATCACCGTCGCGGCGATCAGCATGTTGCGGCCATGGTCGGCGAAGCGCGTGCCGTGGTCGTAGCCGGCCGAGTACATCGTCACCAGTCCGAGCGCGGCCAGCAGCAGGATCGCCAGCGTGAGCGGCCCGTCGAAGCCGCGGAACACACGCAGCGCACGCTGCCAGGCCGGCGGCTGGTCGAAGACGGCGTTCACCGCAGCTCCCCCGCGGCCTGCGCCAGCTTGTCGGCTGCCGGCGCCGAGGCGGGCGGCGAGACCGGGGCCGGCGGCCGGGACGCCGCGGCGCCCGGCGCGGCCGCGGTGGCCACGCCGCCCGGGATCACCGGCACCAGCGGCACCTCGGCGGCCAGCCGCGTCGCGCCGATCGGCGCGGCGGCCCGGCCCTCCTGCACCGCGACGATGTCCTCGGCGCTCGGGTAGCGGCCCTCCAGCAGGTAGTCGAGCACGCGCCGCGCGATCGGCGCGGCGGCGGCGGCGCCGAAGCCGGCGTTCTCCACGATCACCGCCAGCGCCACCTGCGGCTGCTCGAGCGGCGCGAAGGCGATGTACAGCGAGTGGTCGCGCTGGTACTCCTCGAGGCTGTTCTTGTTGTACTTCTCGTTCTGGCGGATGCCGACGGCCTGCGCGGTGCCGGTCTTGCCGCCGCTGGCGTAGCCGGCGCCCATGAAGATGCGCGTCGACGTGCCCTCCTGCGTCACGCCGTACAGCGCCTGCTTGACGACCTCCACATGCTCGGGCTTCAGCGCCAGCGGCTCCAGCGTCTCGGCCGAGACCTGGCGGCGCGCGCCGTCGGCGGCGCTCTCGACCTGCCGCACCAGCCGGGGCACGTAGCGCTGGCCACCGGAGATCAGCGTGGCCGTCGCGCTGGCGAGCTGCAGCATGGTGAAGTTGTTGTAGCCCTGGCCGATGCCCAGCGAGATGGTCTCGCCGGCGTACCAGCGCTGCTGCTCGGGGCGCTTGTAGGCCTTGCGCTTCCACTCGGTGGAGGGCAGCACGCCGGTGACCTCGCCGAGCAGGTCGATGCCGGTCCTGCGGCCGAAGCCGAAGGGCTCGAGCTGTTCGTGGATCAGGTCCACGCCCATGTCGTTGGCGAGCTGGTAGTAGTAGACGTTGCTGGACTTGACGATCGAGCGCGTCATGTCCACCACGCCCAGGCCGTGGTCACCGTGGCTGCGGAAGCGGTGGTTGCCGAACAGGAAGGTGCCGTTGTCGACGATGGTCTGCTGCGGCGTGCGCTTGCCGGTGTTGAGCGCGCCGATCGCCATGAAGGGCTTGAAGGTCGAGCCCGGCGGGTAGGTGCCGCGCAGCGCGCGGTTCAGCAGCGGCTTGTCCAGGCTCTCGTTGAGCTCCTTCCAGCTCTCGCTGTCGATGCCGTCGACGAACAGGTTGGGGTCGAAGGTCGGCTTGCTGACGAAGGCCAGCACCTCGCCGTTGCGCGGATCGATCGCCACCAGCGCGCCGCGGCGGTTGCCGTAGAGCTGTTCGACGAGCGCCTGCAGCTTGATGTCGATCGACAGCTGCACCGTGTTGCCCGGGGTCGGCGCGCCGGCGCGCAGGCGCCGCACGGCGCGCCCGCCGGCGCTGGTCTCGACCTCCTCGAAGCCGGTGCGCCCGTGCAGCTCGTCCTCGTACTTCTGCTCGATGCCGAGCTTGCCGATGTAGTCGGTGCCCTGGTAGTTGGCCGCGTCCTCGGTCTCGTCGATCGCCGCCTTCTCGGCCTGGTTGATGCGGCCGATGTAGCCGAGCACGTGGCTGCCGACCTCGCCGTAGGGGTAGCTGCGGAACAGCCGCGCCTTCAGGTCCACGCCGGGGAAGCGGAAGCGCTGCGCGGTGAAGCGCGCCACGTCCTCGTCGCTGAGCTTGGTGCGGATCGGCACCGACTCGAAGCTCTTGGAGTCCTCCAGCAGCCGCTTGAAGCGCTTGCGATCGCGCGTCTCGATCGGCACGACCTCGGCCAGCGCGTCGATCGTGCCCTCCAGGTCCGCCACCTGGGAGGGCGTGATCTCCAGCGTGTAGGCCGAGTAGTTGCTCGCCACGACGACGCCGTTGCGGTCGAGGATCAGTCCGCGGTTGGGCACCACCGGCAGCACCGCGATGCGGTTGCTCTCGGCGCGCGTGGACAGCTCGTCGTGGCGCTGCACCTGCAGGTGCACGAGGCGGGCGACCAGCAGGCCGAAGCCGATCAGGACCATCAGCGCCGCGGCAAGCAGGCGCAGCCGGAAGCCGGAGAGCTCCCGGTCCAGGTCCTTCAGTTCGGTCATCGAGGCCACGTTCGTCCCGTCGCTGCGCCGCGGGTCACAGGGGTCGATTCTCGTCCCGGTCCGGCGCACGGCGTTGCGGTGCCAGCAGCAGCCAGCTGGCCGGCGCCCACAACAGCGCTTCGACCAGCGGCGCGATCAGCAGGTTCCAGCCGGGAAACACATCGCCCGTGGCCAATCGCACGAGGGCCGAGACCGCGTGCGCGGCGAAGAACAGCGGCAGCACCTGCACGGCCTGCGAGGGCACGCCGAACCACAGCAGCCGGCGGTGGATCATGATCGCGAAGAAGGAGAGCAGCGTGTAGGCCAGCGCATGCTGGCCGAGCAGCGCGCCCTGGTGCACGTCCATCAGCAGCCCGAAGGCGAAGGCCGCGCCGATGCCGACGCGCCGCGGCTGGTGGACGTTCCAGAACACCAGCGCCAGCGCGACGAAGTCCGGCATCGCCGGGTTGCGGCCCAGCGGCACCAGGTTGAGCATCAGCGCCAGCAGCAGCGAGCCCCACATGAACACCGGGTTGACCGGCAGCAGCAGCTGGTCGGAGCCGGGCCGCATGATCATGGCGCGCTCCTCGGCGGCCGCGACGGCCGCTCGGTGCCCTGGCGGCGGGGCGCCGCCGGCGCGCTGGCGGCCGGCTCGACGGGCCGCGGCGGCATCTGCAGGTACAGCGGCTCGAGCACCAGCACATGGCGCGCGGTGTCGGGGCGCGCGGTGGGCGCCAGCGTGACCTTCGCGAAGGTCGAGCCGGTCTGGCGATCGACGGTCACGACCGTGGCCACCGGCAGCCCCGGCGGGTAGACGCCGTCCACGCCCGAGGTGTGCATCAGGTCGCCCGGCGCCACGTCGGCGTTGCTGGCCAGGAAGCGCAGCTCCATGCCGGCACCGGCCGCCACGCCGGCCGGGTCGCCGTAGGCGGCGGCGCGCGTCTGCGTGCGGGTGTTGAGCACCGGGATCGCGGCGTCCTTGTCGGTCAGCAGCGTCACCTCCGAGGCCAGCGGATACGCGCGCGTGACCTGCCCGAGCACGCCGGCCGCGTCGACCACCGGCGCGCCGGCGACCACGCCGTGGGTCTGGCCGCGGTCGATGACGATCTTGCGCGTGTAGGGGTCGGGCGCCTCGTAAAGCACCTCGGCGGCGACGCTGCGCACGGTGAAGGCGGCGCGCAGGTCGAGCAGGGCGCGCAGGCGCTCGTTCTCGGTGGTGAGCTTCTCGACCCGCGCGGCGCGCTCGGACTGCGCGGCCAGCTGCGTCAGCGCCGCGGCTTCGCGCTCGCGCGCCTGGGCGAGGCCGGCGAAGTAGTCGTGCACGGTCGTGAGCGCCTGCACCGGCGCCAGCAGCGCGAGCTGCACCGGGTGCAGCGCGGTCGCCAGCGCCGCGCGCAGCGGCTGGGTCAGCTGGAAGCGGGTGTCGGCGGCCATCAGGAAGAAGGCCAGCGCCGAGAAGAACACCAGCTTCGACAGCGCCGACATGCCCTGCTTGAAGAAGGGCGGCGGGGTGCGATCGAGGGTCCCCAGCGGCATACGAAAGCAACTACGGCAGCAACGAGGCGCAAGTGAAGAAGCCGGCGACGTGCACGACGCGCCGGCTTCCGGGGTTCATCGCGCGGCGGTCACTCGGACGTGAAGATCGAACCCAGGCGCTCCATGCGCTCCAGCGCCATGCCGCAGCCGCGCACCACGCAGGTCAGCGGGTCCTCGGCCACCAGCACCGGCAGACCGGTCTCCTCGGCGAGCAGGCGGTCGAGGTCGCGCAGCAGCGCGCCGCCGCCGGTGAGCATCATGCCGCGCTCGGCGATGTCGGCGCCGAGCTCGGGCGGGGTCTGCTCGAGCGCGTTCTTGACCGCGCTGACCATCTGGTTCAGCGGGTCGGTCAGCGCTTCGAGGATCTCGTTGCTGCTGATCGTGAAGCTGCGCGGCACGCCCTCGGAGAGGTTGCGGCCCTTGACCTCCATCTCGCGCACCTCGGAGCCCGGGAAGGCGCTGCCGATGGTCTTCTTGATGGCCTCGGCCGTGGGCTCGCCGATCAGCATGCCGTAGTTGCGGCGGATGTAGTTGATGATGGCCTCGTCGAACTTGTCGCCGCCGACGCGCACCGAGCCCTTGTAGACCATGCCGCCGAGCCTGATGACGCCGACCTCGGTGGTGCCGCCGCCGATGTCGACCACCATCGAGCCCGAGGCCTCCGACACCGGCAGGCCGGCGCCGATCGCCGCGGCCATCGGCTCCTCGATCAGGTAGACCTCGCTCGCGCCGGCGCCGAGCGCGCTCTCGCGGATCGCGCGGCGCTCCACCTGCGTCGAGCCGCAAGGCACGCAGATGATGATCCGCGGGCTGGGCTTGAGCACCGAGCGCGGATGGACCATCTTGATGAACTGCTTGAGCATCTGCTCGGTGACGGTGAAGTCGG
>CAYLKR010000188.1:0-5164 GCA_964384225.1 uncultured Methylibium sp. | reverse complement strand
CGGCGTGAAGCCGCAGGCGCTGGCGGTGTTGACGATCAGCAGCACGCGGCCGCGGTAGTCGGCCAGCGAGACGGTCTTGCCGTCGATCGTGCGGGCCTCGAAGTCGTAGACGGTGGTCATGGCGGGCTCCGGTGGAAGTCGATTTCGTGACGGATGTGGATGCTAGCCCCGCTGCGCCGCGGGTGCGCCCGTCGGAGGGATTGACGCTCCCGGCGGCGGACCCGGACGATGCTCCCCATGCCGAGCGCTCCCTGCCGTGTCGCGATTCTGGGCTTCGGCGCCTTCGAACGACAGGCGCTGGAGAGCTGGTTCCGGCTGGCCGCGAGCCACGTGCCGCGCTTCGAAACCGCGGACAGCGCCGCCGACAGCGACTGCTGCGTCGTCGACGCCGACCGGCCGGCCGCCGTGCAGGCCGCACAGTCGGCCGGCAAGACGGCCACCAGCGTGTTCGTCGGCGCCGAGGTGCCGGCCGAGGCCCTGCTGCGCCTGCCGCGGCCGATCGAGCCGGTGCAGGTGGCCCGCGCCCTGACCGCGCTGTGGCAGATGCAGGGCGGCGAGGCGGCCACCGCGACGCCGGCCGTGCCGCGTGCGCAGGCGGCGTCGCCGCTCGGGGCCTTGCCGCGCTTCGACATCGACGTGCTGGTGGTCGACGACTGCAGCATCGCGCGGCGCCACCTGCAGGTGCTGCTGGAGCGGCACGGCTGCCGCGTCACGCTGGCCGCCAGCGGCGAGGAGGCGCTGGCGCGCCTCGACACCGGCCGGCAGGCGCCGCGCATCGTGTTCACCGACATCGTGATGCCGGGCCTCGACGGGCTGGCGCTGTGCCAGCGCATCAAGGGCGCCGGCCGCGACGCGCCGGCCGTCGCGCTGGTCAGCGCGCGCGCGACGCAGGCCGACCGCGTGCGCGGCAGCCTCGCGGGCTGCGAGGCCGTCCTAGACCAGCCGCTGACCGGCGCCGCGCTGCTGGGCGTGCTGCGCGGCCACGCGACGGCGGTGCGCTAGCTCGAGGCGCGGGTCAGCCCTTGGCGCAGGCGAGCTGCGCGACTTCGTGCTTGACCGAGCCCTCGACCAGCGGCTCCCAGTCGCCGGGGTCGCTGTAGCCGGCGACCACCGCGCCCTCGGCCTTCTCGCCGGCGTGGAAGTGGGTTTCGAGCTCGCGCACGCGCTGCGCGCCGCAATCGAACTCGAAGCGCGTGCGGATCGATGAGTACTTCAGGTCGCCGTTCGCGCGCGGCGTCTTGGAGCTGACCAGCATCCACATCGAGGCCTTGTCGCCGGTCACGGCGCGGGTGGCGGGGTCTGCATAGAAGGTGATCTGCTCGTTGCCGCCGAGTTCGGCCCACTCGGCCGCGACGGGCGCGGCGAAGGCCGCGAGCAGGAGGAGCGTAGGGGCGGCGGCTGACTTCACGGCGGTCCTTCGCGCGGCCGGGATGGCGCGCTCAAGGGCGAATCATCTCGCAAACTCAGGCACGCGGCCGCAGCGGCTGCCCCTGCAGCGGCAGCCGGCGCACGCGCGTCCCGGTGGCAGCGAACACCGCGTTGCACACCGCCGGCGCAGCCACGGCGATGGTCGGCTCGCCGACACCGCCCCAGAAGCCGCCCGAGGGCATGACGATCGTCTCGACCCGGGGCATCTGCGCCAGCCGCAGCACCGGATGGTCGTGGAAGTTGCTCTGCGCGATGCGGCCACGCTCGATGGTGCAGCCGCCATTCAGCGTCGCCGTGAGCCCGTAGGCGAAGCTGCCCTCGACCTGGGCCTCGATCTGCTGCGGGTTGACCGCGACGCCGCAGTCGGTCGCCGCGACGATGCGGTGGATCGACAGTGCGCCGTCGCCGTCAACCGACACCTCGGCGCAGGCGGCGACGTAGCTGCCGAAGCCCTTGGCCGTGGCCAGACCGCGGAACACCGGCCGCCCGTCGACCGCCGGCGCCGGACGCCCCCATCCGACGCGTGCGGCCACCGCATCGAGCACGGCGAGCTGTTTCGGTTGCGCCGCCAGCAAGTGTCGGCGCAGCGCGAGCGGGTCCTGCCCGCCGGCATGGGCGATCTCGTCGATGAAGCTCTCCAGGTAGAAGACGTTCTGGTTCAGGTTCACGCCCCGCCAGAAGCCGGGACGCACGGCCGGGTTGCGCATCGCATGGTCGATGCGCAGGTGCGGCAGCGCATAGCCGAGGGCCGCCTCGGTGCCCGGTTCGTCGAGCCCCTGGAACACCAGCGGGTCGCGACCCTCCTCGACGGACTTGCGGATGATCGACTGGCCCGACAGGCGCATCTGCAGCGCCTGCAGGTCGCCGCGCGCGTCGAGACCCGCGACGAGCCGGCACTGCGTGACCGGGTGCAGCCGGCCATGGGCCATGTCCTCCTCGCGCGACCACACCAGCTTCACCGGCGTGCCGGGAAGCGCCAACGCCAGCGTGACGGCCTGGCGCACGTAGTCGTCGAACAGCCGACGCCCGAAACCGCCGCCGAGCGGCAGCCGGTGCACGACGCATTGCGCGATGTCGAGCTTGGCCACCTCGGCAGCCGCCTTCAGCGCGCGTTCGGCGTTCTGCGTCGGCGCCCAGACCTCGCAGCGCGCCGGTGCGCCGCCAGCGGCCGGGGTGTAGCGCGCTGTCGCGTTCATCGTCTCCATGGTCGCGTGGTGCTGCAGCGGGAAGGCATACACCGCCTCGACGCGCCGCGCGGCCTGCGCGAGGGCCGCGGCGACATCGCCCTTCGCGTGACCGAGGAAGTCGGCCTCCGCCGCAAGCCCGCCGCTCAGCACGGTGTCGATCGCCGCGCTGTCGAGCGCCGCATTTGCTCCCTCGTCCCAGGTGACCGGCAGCGCGTCCAGCGCGGTCTTCGCGCGCCACCAGGTGTCGGCGACCACCGCGACGGCGCTGTCGCCGACGTGCACGACCTGCTTCACGCCGGGACGCTGCAGCACAGCCGCCTCGTCGACGCTCGCGAGCTTGCCGCCGACCACCGGGCAGTCCCTGATCGCTGCGGACAGCATGCCGGGCAGCCTCAGATCGCTGCCGTACACCAGCGAGCCGTCGAGCTTCGGCGCGGTATCGAGCCGCGCCAGCCGCCGGCCGATCAGCGTCCAGTCCTGCGGCGCCTTCAGCACCGGCTTGCGGGGCACCGACAGCCGCCCCGCCGCCTCGGCGACCTCGCCGTAGCGCAACGTGCGGCCGCTCGCGGCGTGGGTGATCAGACTCTTCGCGGCACGGCAGTCGCCCGCCGGCACGCCCCAGCGTTCGGCCGCCGCCTGCACGAGCATCAGGCGCGCCGCCGCACCGGCCTCGCGCAGGAACTCATGCGAGCCGCGGATGGCGTTGCTTCCACCGGTGCCCAGGCTCTTCCAGGCCCACTTGCGGCGGATGTTCTCGGCCGGCTCGACGTACTCGGTGCGCACCTTCGCCCAGTCGCACTCCAGTTCCTCGGCCACCAGCTGCGCCAGCCCGGTCAGCGAACCCTGGCCCATTTCCGACTTGGCGATGCGGATCAGCACCGTGTCGTCCGGCTTCACGACGACCCAGGCATTGACCTCCGGGGCGCCGTCGCGCGGGCCGACCGGGCGCTTGCGCTGCCAGGCGTAGATACCGACCGCGAGCCCGCCGGCCGCGAGCGCCGCGCCGCCGATCAGCACCGTGCGGCGCGACAGCGCCAGACCGCCCAGCCGCTTCATGCCCCGTCTCCACGGTGCTCGATCGCCGCGGTGCGCGGTGGCTCGCCGCTGCCGGACGCCGCATGGATCGCCGCGCGCACTCGGTTGTAGGTGCCGCAGCGGCAGATGTTGGTGATCGCCGCGTCGATCTCGGCATCGGTGGGACGCGGCTTGTCGGCCAGCAGCGCCGCGGCGGCCATGATCATGCCGCTTTGGCAGTAGCCGCACTGCGGCACGTCGAGTGCAGCCCAGGCGCGCTGCACCGGATGAGAGCGGTCGGCCGACAGTCCCTCGATCGTGACGATGCGCTCCCCCTCGCCGACGCTCGCCGCCGGCCGCATGCAGCTGCGCACCGGCACGCCGTCGATGTGCACCGTGCAGGCACCGCACTGCGCGATGCCGCAGCCGTACTTGGTCCCCGTCAACCCGAGCTGCTCGCGCAGCACCCACAGCAGCGGCGTGTCGGGCTCGGCGTCGACTTCGCGCGCCGTGCCGTTGACGTTCAAGCGGACCATCCCATGCCTCCTCTTGCGTTGTCGATGCCCTTGGTGCGGCAAGCGCCGCCGAAGTTCAGCCGCGCAGCCAGCCGCCCAGCCAGGGCAGCAGCAGCGCACCCAGCACGCCGTGCAGCCCCATCGCCAGGCTGGCGTAGGCGCCGGCGCGCGGATGCACCGACCAGGCCCGCGCGGTGCCGATGCCGTGTGCGGCCAGGCCAATCGCGTAGCCGCGCGCGGCCCAGTCGCGCACGCCCATCGCGTTGAGCAGCGGCGTGACGACCAGCGCGCCGACGATGCCGGTGGTCACGGTGAACACCGCCGCGAGCGTGGCCGAGCCGCCGACCTTCTCGGCCACGCCCATCGCGATCGGCGCCGTGACCGACTTCGGCAGCAGCGACGCCAGCATCGCCGGCGACGCGCCGAGCGCCCAGGCCAGCCCGAGCGCAACGGCGATCGAGGTGGACGCCCCCAGCCCGAGCGCCACGAGAAGCGTTGCGCTGCGCGCGCGCAGTTCGGGCCACAGCCGCGCCAGCGGCACCGCGAGCGCGACCGTCGCGGTGCCGAGCAGGAAGTGCACGAACTGCGCGCCCTCGAAGTAGCGCCGGTAGGGCGTGCCGCTCGCGGCCAGCACCGCGATGATCGCCAGCACCGACCACAGCACCGGGTTGGCGAGCGGGTGGCGGCCGGTGCGCGCCGAGACATGGTCGGCCACGACATAGGCGCCGAGCGTCAGCGTCAGCCCGAAGAGTGGCGTGGCGGCGAGGAAGACCCAGACGTCTGCCAGGGGCTCCAGCGCATGGCCCAGGCCGACCGGCAGCCGGGTGGCGAGCCCCTCGCTCATCGTGGCGGCGCCTCGTCGGGCGGGTCACCGAGGCGGCCCTTCAGGAAGGCGGCGGTGACCGCGATCGTCGCGACGGTGCTGGCGACGATCGCCACCACCCAGGCCAGGCCCTCACGCGCCAGCGGCTCCCAGTAGAGCATCACGCCGACCGCGGCCGGGATGAAGAAGATCGACAG
>CAYLKR010000187.1:0-5213 GCA_964384225.1 uncultured Methylibium sp. | reverse complement strand
AGTAGAGCTTCTTCGGCAGCTGCATGCTGCGCACGCGCTTGAAGTGGCGCTTCACGGCCGCGGCCTTCTTGCGCTTGCGCTCGGCGGTGGGCTTCTCGTAGAACTCGCGGGCACGCAGGTCGGTCAGGAGGCCGAGCTTTTCGATGGTGCGCTTGAAGCGGCGGAGAGCCACATCGAAGGGCTCGTTCTCTTTGACGCGGATGGTGGTCATGTAGCGGTGAATCCTAGAGGTACGCGCTCGGTGGCGGCCGGGGCCTTTCCGGATGGCCGGTCGGCCGCTCGAGGCGTGGTTTGCCAGCAAAGACCGCGATTATAGACAGACTCCGCCGGCGCGCCAGCCGCGCCCTCAGCGGGTGCCGGCGGGGCGGGCGGCCTCGGTACAGGCCAGCGCGCAGGCGTAGGCGCTGGCCCAGGCCCACTGGAAGTTGTAACCGCCAAGCCATCCGGTCACGTCGACCACCTCGCCGATGAAGTGCAGGCCGGGCACGCGGCGGCTTTCCATCGTCTGCGAGCTGAGCTCGCGGGTGTCGACCCCGCCGGCCGTCACCTCGGCCTTGCGCCAGCCCTCGGTACCGGTCGGCGTCAGCCGCCAGTCCTGCAGCGAGGTGGCGAGCGCGGCCAGGTCCTTGTCCTTCAGCTCCGGCATCGGTCGGGTGGCCAGCGTGCCGAGCGGCGCGCACCAGGCTTCGGCGAGCCGGGCCGGCAGCCGGGTCGCCAACTCGTTGCCGAGCTGGCGCCGGGACAGCGCCTTGGCCTCGCGCAGCGCGGCGGCCAGATCCTGGCCGGGGGCCAGATCCACGACCACCGGCGTGCCCGGCTGCCAGTAGCTGGAGATCTGCAGCACCGCCGGGCCGCTGAGACCGCGGTGGGTGAACAGCAGGTCCTCGACGAAGGCGCCGCGCGCCTTGCCGGCGCCGGTGGCGATGCCGACCTCGAGCGACAGCCCGGCGAGCGCGGCGAAGGGCGCCCAGGTGTCGGCGTCGAAGGTCAGCGGCACCAGCGCCGGCCGCGGCTCGACGACGCGGTGTCCGAACTGCCGCGCAAGGCGATAACCGAAGTCGCTGGCGCCGATCTTCGGGATCGAGAGGCCGCCTGTCGCGACGACGACCCGCCGCGCCTGCACGCCGCCGCGGTCGGTGTCGAGCTCGAAGCCCTCCGCCGTGGGCCGTACCGCCGCCACGCGGCAGGGCTGCCAGCGCGTCACGGTGCCGGCCTCGCACTCGCGCAGCAGCATCGCGATGATCTGCTCGCTGCTGTCGTCGCAGAACAGCTGCCCCTTGTGCTTCTCGTGCCAGGCGATGCGGTGGCGCTGCACCAGCGCGATGAACTCGTGCGGCGTGTAGCGCGCCAGCGCCGAGCGGCAGAAGGCCGGATTCTCCGAAAGGAAGTTCGCCGGTCCCGCGTCGCGGTTGGTGAAGTTGCAGCGCCCGCCGCCGGAGATGCGGATCTTCTCGGCCAGCTTCTCGGCGTGGTCGACCAGCAGCACCTTAAGGCCGCGCTGGCCGGCGATGCCGGCGCAGAACAGGCCGGCGGCGCCGGCCCCGATGACGACGACGTCGAAGCGCGCGGCAGCATGCATGGGCCGGGCATTATCCCGGCCCGCCGCCGCGGGCTCAGCCGATCGCGATGCGCCGTGCCTGCGGCACGGCCTCGTCGCGCTTGGGCAGCTCGACGCGCAGCACGCCGTTGCGGTAGCTGGCCTGGGCCCCGTCGGCGTGCACCGCCGCGGGCAGTGGCACGCTGCGGTCGAAGGCGCCGTAGGCGCACTGCAGCACGCGCCAGCGGCCCTCGGTGCTCTCGCGCTCGAACTTCTTCTCGCCGCGCACGACCAGCGTGTCGCCGAGCACCTGCACGTCGAAATCCTCGCGCTCCATGCCCGGCGCTTCCAGGCGCACGACGATGCGCTTCTCGTCCTCGAACACGTCGCCGCCGAGCAGCGCCCAGGACGAAGGCGTCAGGCGGGGCAGGTCGTCGATGTCGGCCGGTGGTGGCAGCTTGCTTTGCTCGCTCGGCTTGTAGCGCGTCAGGGCGCCGGCGGCACCCTGGCGCAGGCGGTCCCAGCCCTCGGCCACGCTGTCCCACAGCGAGCCGAAGCCCTGGCGGATGTCGTCGATCTTCATCGTTCGATCCTCCTTGTGGTGGTGATGGCGGATGGCGCTGCCGCGGGCCGCGGCCGCCCGCGCGGGGGCGGCCGGCGGCGTGTGCGGCCTCAGGCCACGTTGACCGCGATGCGGCGCGGCTGGGCGTGCTCGGCCTTGGGGATGCGCACGCGCAACACGCCATGGCTCAGCTCGGCGCTCACCTTCTCGGCGTCCAGCTCGTTGCTGAGCGTGAAGGCACGGCGGTAGCGCGAGTACTGCACCTCGGCATGGCTGGGCTGCATGGCCTGCGGCAGCGCGAGCACGAGGTCGGCCTCAATTGCGAGCTGGTCGCCTTCGACGCGCAGGTGCAGCTTCTCGCGCGGCACGCCCGGCAGGTCGGCATAGAGCGTGATGCCGGTGGCGTCCTCGATCACGTCCACCGGCGGCACCAGCGCCGGCTCGCGGCGCGCGGTGTCATCGTCCTTGGTCTGGGTCACGGCATTCATGGTCGGTCTCTCCTTCGATGGTCCGGCACGAAAGGGGCGCCTCAATGCACCTCGATGCGCCGCGGCTGGGCGGCGGCCTTGCGCTGGATGCTGACGTGCAGCACGCCGTCGCGGTAGGTGGCGGTGACGGCCTGCGGGTCGATGTCGTCGGGCAGGCTGACGACGCGGCGGAAGCGCCCGGCGAAGCGCTCGTTGGTGTGCAGCGTGGTCTTGGCGTCGCTGGCGGCCGGCGTGGCGGCGGCGCGTTCGCCCGACAGCGTCAGCACGCCGCGGTCGAGGTTGACCTCGATCTTGGCCGGGTCGATGCCGGGGGCGAAGGCGTAGACCTCCACCGACTGCGGCGTGGCGCCGACGTTGAGCGCCGGGTAGCCGCCGCGGGCGCTGCCGCGGATGCCGGGCGAGAGGTCGAACAGCGAGCTCATCTCGCGCTGCAGGCGATCGAGCTCGGCGAAGGCGTCGCGTGCGAACAGGGCTCGGTACATGGTGGATCCTCCAATAACGGGTCGGTCGTCCGGGGCCGCTCACGGCAGGCCCGCAGGCCAGAGATAGGGTCCGCCGCGCGGCGCTTCAAGACCCCTCGCGCATCCGCTTGCGCTGGATCAAGCGGCGGCGCCACGGCGCCGGCCGGGGCTTGAAGCAGCGCCCGCGTGGCGCCACATTCGCCGCGTCGAGGAAGCAAGCCGTGGAGTTCAAGGACTACTACCAGCTGCTCGGCGTGGCGCGCGACGCCGGCGCCGAGGACATCAAGAAGGCCTACCGCCGCCTGGCGCGCAAGTACCACCCGGACGTCAGCAAGGAGGCCGATGCCGCCGCGCGGATGAGCGAGGTCAACGAGGCCTACGCCGTGCTGTCCGACGCCGAGCGCCGCGCCGCCTACGACGCGATCGGCCAGGGCCGGCGCGCCGGCGAGCGTTTCACGCCGCCGCCCGACTGGGACGCCGGCTTCGAGTTCAGCGGCCCGCCTCGCGGCGACGGCTTCGCCGACGGCGAGTTCAGCGAGTTCTTCGCCGAGCTGTTCGGCCGCATGGGCCAGGCGCGCCGCGGCGCCCGTGCGCGGCCGACCTCGGCCGGCGGGCGCGGCGACGACCATCACGCCCGCATCGTCATCGACCTGGAGGACGCCTGGCGCGGCGCCACCCGCGAGATCACGCTGCGCAGCCCGCAGGCCGACGCCGCCGGCCGCGTGCTGCTGCAGCAGCGCACGCTTGCCGTGCGCATACCGCCCGGCGTGCGGCCGGGCCAGACCCTGAGGCTGGCCGGGCAGGGGGGCGCAGGAGCCGGCGGCGCGCCGGCCGGCGACCTGTTCCTCGAGGTGGCGATCGCGCCGCATCCACGCTTCCGCCTCGACGGCGCGACCCTTGTCGCCGAGCTGCCGCTGGCGCCCTGGGAGGCCGCGCTCGGCGCGGTGGTGCCGGTGGCTTTGCCCGACGGCAGCACGCTCAAGGTGCGCGTGCCGGCCGGTGCGCAGGCCGGGCGCGTGCTGACGGTGCGCGGCAAGGGCCTGCCGGGGCGCGAACCCGGCGACCTGGAGCTGCATCTGCGGCTCGTGCTGCCCAGCGCCTGGGATCCGCGCGCCAAGGCGCTGTACGAGCGCATGGCCAGCGAGCTCGGCGACTTCGACGCCCGCAAGGTGGCCGCCGCCGAGGCCGAGCGGGGGGAGTGAGGCGATGACGCGTCCATGGATCATCGAAGGGCCCACCGACGAGCCGGGCCTGACGCTGGACGAGCTGTGCCGCGCCTGCGCGGTCAGCGCCGAGTGGGTCGGCGAGCGCGTGAGCGCCGGCCTGCTGGCCCCGCGCGCCGAGGCCGGTGCCGCGGCGGCGCAGTGGCGCTTCGATGCGGCCGTGCTGCTGCGGGTGCGGGTGATGCGCCGCGTCGAGCGCGACTTCGACGCGGTGCCCGAACTGGCGGCGCTGGTGGCGGATCTGGAGGAGGAGATCCGGCGTCTGCGGGCGCGTGTGCCCTTCGCGCCCTGACGGGCCTCCGGGCGGGCCGCCGGCCTAGGCCGCGGCGCGCTCCGGCATGCCCAGTGCCGCGAGGCCCCGCAGGACCTCCCCGACGACCAGCACCGCCGGACTTCCGAGGCGCTCCCGCGCCAGCGTGTCCAGCAGGCCGTCGAGCGTCGTCAGCGCCTGCCGCTGCTCGGGCCGGCTGGCCGACTGCACGACCGCCAGTGGCGTGCTGCCCGGCAGCGCTGCGCGCAGGCCGGCCTGAAGCGTGGCGGCCTGGGCCACGCCCATGTAGATCACCAGCGTGAGCCCCTGCGCCGCGGCGGCGCCGAGCACGGCCCAGTCGAGGCCGGCCGCACCGTCCTTCGCGTGGCCGGTCACGAACATCACGCCGTGGGCATGCTCGCGGTGCGTCAGCGGCGCGCCGATCGCGGTGGCCGCCGCCAGGCCGGCGGTGATGCCGTTGACGACTTCGACCGCCACGCCCTGGGCGCGCAGCGCCTCGGCCTCCTCGCCGCCGCGGCCGAAGACGAAGGGGTCGCCGCCCTTCAGGCGCACGACGCGCTCGCCGGCCAGGGCCTCGCGCAGCATCAGCTGCTCGATGAAGGCCTGCGGCGTGCTGCGGCAGCCGCCGCGCTTGCCGACGTGGACGATGCGCGCCGACTTGCGCGCGTACT
>CAYLKR010000186.1:0-5215 GCA_964384225.1 uncultured Methylibium sp. | reverse complement strand
TAGAGTGCTGGTTTGTCGTGCCACGAGATGCGGGTTCGACTCCCGCCTTACCCAACCCTCTACCCCCCGCCGTCGAGGTTTGAGAGCGTACCTCCGCCGATATAAGTTTTTTAAGCGCTATAAAAGTGATCTTCTTGATCGCTACCAAAAACATCTGGCTGGGCCCTACGGGAGAGAATGGGTTGGTTTTGGCCCTGAAATCCTAGAAGAAAATCGAACTGATTTCTATTATTTGCTTCGAAGGCTTTTCTACGATAAAGTTAACCTCAGGCTCATCTACAAGCGATTTTTTTCCAGCCTACGGGCTTTTAATCGTTTTAAACCCCGAAGGCGAGCCAGTCAATTTAAACGCCTGCTTGCTAGCCAGTTGAAAGGTCGTTTCTATCTCCGCCTGAACAATAGACGCCTTCGAAGATTTTTTATACCCGTGATGCGCCGAAGTACCATCGCCCGTTCTCCGTTTGTCTCCTTCCTTGGTTTTTTTGAACTCAGGCCTGATTTCCTTTCACTCCGTTTAGGCCTAGCGGGAAGTATCGCTGTTTCCCGTCTTCTTGCTAGGTCTGGTTTGTTTATCTCCAATGGACGATCGCTTTCGGGCCTTCGACCCATACTCCCCGGCTCGTTTTTCCAACTAGGGGTCCTATCCTGGGCTGGTTTTTTTGGCCGAAACCAGCGTTGGTTTCAGTATCTCCGCCGAACTACTTCATTCTTCCGAACCCCCCGGTACCTAGATTTTTACCCTTCCATAGAAACCTACTATGTTCTCCACTATCCGGATTTGTCCGATCTCCGTTACCCCTTTCGATTTAGGATTGACCGCATTTTTAATTTTTATGGTATAAGGGCATCTCTCCCCTAGCCGTAGTTTAACAGGTAAAACCTTGGCCTTCTAAGCCAATGACACGGGTTCAATTCCCGTCGGCCCCTCTTATGACCGTAGTTTAATGGTAGAATCATACCCTTCGAAGGTAGAGGTGCGGGTTCAATTCCTGCCGGTCCCTTTTTCTGTGGGAATAGCTTTCGTCTAACGGCTAGGACACCACCCTTTCACGGTGAAGATACGGGTTCGATTCCCGTAAGCCCCACAGGTATAGCCAAGCGGTAAGGCGGTGGACTTTGGATCCATGAGCGAAGGTTCGAATCCTTCTACCCCGATTCAATTTAAAATAGGGGGGTAGTTTAATTGGTAAAATGCCTGTTTTGCACGCAGGTGATAAGGGTTCAATTCCCTTTCCCTCCAGCTGATTTGATTTTCCCCTATTTTGTTAAAATATGACATACACTCTGTTTGGTTTTTCCATCCTTTCACTTTTAATTTTAACTATTTCGCCCCTTACTCCGGTTTCTTTGGCTTTCTGGCTTCTTGCCAGCGGCTGTGCTTTTACTTTGGCCCCGTTTTTGGCCTATTTATTTACATTTGGTTTTTTGATTCGTCCACAAATCCTTCTTAGCTATACCTGGATTGAGCTCCCTGGATTTTCCTCTACCTTTGGATTTTTTCTCGACACCTCTTCTCTCGTGGTCTCAGCCCTTGTTCTTTTTATAACCCTCGCGGTGCTTCTCTTTGCAAAGGATTACCTTGCCTCGGATCCGGCCTTCGTTCGATTTATAGCCTATATTTCCCTATTTGCCTGCAGCATGGTCTTTATGGTTCTTTCCGTAGATCTGGTTCAATTTTTTTTTGGTTGGGAACTCATTGGTTTGTTCTCCTACCTGCTCGTTGGATTCTGGAATACTCGGCCAGCTGCCAACCGGTCTGCTCTAAAAGCTGTTTTCCTGAACAGGGTTGGCGATTTTTGCTTATTTTTTCTAATTGTCCTTTGTGCCTCTGAATTGGGTACGACTTCTATTCCTGCACTGCTTCTCCTTTTGCCCGTTCTTTCCGACAGCGGGACTGTAGCTATTTTCCCCTATTTAATTTTATTTGCCGCCGCGGCCAAGTCCGCCCAGTATTTTTTGCACGACTGGCTTCCCGATGCCATGGAGGGTCCAACTCCCGTCTCCTCTCTACTTCATTCCGCTACCATGGTAACAGCTGGCGTTTTTCTACTCATTCGATTTAATCAAATTTTTCTGTATTTCCCTGAATTTCAACTTCTCCTTTCTACATTAGGGGCTGCCACAGCCCTGTTTGGCGGTCTATTTGCTTTTAATCAGTTTGATCTAAAGAGAATCGTCGCCTACTCTACCACGGCAAACCTTGGTCTCATGGTCCTTGCTTGTGGAATGGGCTTTGAATTAGTTGCCCTTTACCATTTGGTCAACCACGCCCTGTTTAAAGCGTTTCTTTTTATCTGCTCTGGGCTTTTTATCCACGCCACCGGCGGTCGCCAGGATCTCCGCTCCAGCATTGCAGGGTTCAACACTTTCCCGTTTTTGTTTGGCCTATTTGCATTTGGTTTTTTCTGCTCAGCCGGTTTTCCCTCCAGCCCCTCCTTCTACTCAAAAGATTTGCTTATTGCATTTTTTATCTCCAACACCTTCTCCGTAACCACCACATCGGCACTATGGGCGGCGACTTCGATTGGCCTGGTGTCTTTTTTCTATTCGCTCCGCCCCATTTTCCACCTATTCTCCACTCCCCTGCGGGTTTCTAGTTTCCCTTCCGCGTTTAAAATTCCGTTTTTTGGTTTTTTTTCTCTCCTTGGATTGCTCGGTGCGATTGTTCTAATTCCGGATTTCCTCGAATTTAGCTTTGATCCAACCCTTTCCCAAACCCTAGTGGGCTCCGACTGGTATCTGCTTAGCCTGTTCCAGGAGGACTGGAATCTGGCTGAGATAGTTGTCCCCTCCTTGTTTCTCGCCCCGCTGGCGCTTATTATGAATTCTACCCATCGGCTTTGGCTTAGCTTTCCCACCCTTCGGATTTTCAACCGAGCCTGGTTTCTTTCCCTTGCCAACCCTTTTCGGCTCACAAAACTAGCTGGTTTTGCTTCTTCAGCCTCTTTCCAAGTTTTTTTTAACCTTGACAGGGTTTTGCTTGAGTCCATCGGTCCACTAGGTTTGCATCGATTCATCTCTCGGATTCCGACCCCGCGATTCTCCTTTGACGAGGCTTTCCTTCTTTTGTTTTTCACCACCCTGGCGGTTCTACTGGTTGATTCCGGAGTCTGGATCTGGGTTGTAATTTTTTTCATTGACCTAGGCTTTGGACCTAACCCCGACGCCGACGACCGGCGTAGTATAGCGGCTATTACGGTGGATTGCAAATCCATCAACGGCGGTTCAAATCCGCCCGTCTCCTCTCCAAGGTTTTTTTCTAGTTTTTCCCGTTCTGCCGGATCCCGGTTAACCGGCTTTTATGTAACCTTGCCTGCTTCTGGTGAAGCGGTTGCAACTTTTCCCGTAGCCCCTGGCCAAGTTTCCCTCGTCGGTCCGGGCCTTAATTCAGATGTCCTTGATCCGGATTTAATTGGCCGAACCACCTTTTCTCCCGTTGGAGGATCCACATTTGGGCCATCCAGGCAGAGCATTGTAAGTTTTCTGGGGGGATCGGTTGGCCTGCCTGTTTCCTCCCTGTCCACCGACTTGTTTGGTAACGGGTGCTTTGCATTTCCAACCCCCTCAGGATCTTGGTTTTTTCCAGGCCAGTGTCTTTCCCGATCTCCGTTTTTGACCAGGTGGTTATTTAGGCCCTTTATCTCCGGTTCACTCGGCACTTCCCCTTTTTGTTCCGGCTTTTTGAAAGGGTTCCTCCGCATCCGTCTTCGGGTTCGCCCTTTCCTTGGACGAAATCACTTCTCGTTTCCTTTTCTGGGCTCCCTGAGAAGCTTAGCTGGCACCTATCTATCGAGCCTGATTTCTCGGTTTTCATCATCTTCGCTTCCGACGGTTCTCCGACCATCCATTTCAATTCCCCGATTAACCCGTTTTCTAAAGCTCTTCAGGTCCCGGCTTTCTAAATCCGCCTTCCGCTACCTTGGATCCGGACTTCTCCACGGCCTTGTGTTTTTTTTTCCCCCTGAAGTCCGGTTTGGTTTCCTCCGGTCAAACCTAACCCCGGCTTACTCCCGCCTTGGCCTTCGAACCGCGCTTATCGACTCCGGATCCATTTCTGGCCTAGGACAAACCTGCCGTTTCTTCACAACCAGGTCCCATCGTCTGTCTAATCGCTCCCGGACCCTTTCCTTTTCCCCCTTTCCCTTTGTTTCCCTTTCCCTGTTTGGGTTTTCCAGAAACTTTGTTCAGTTTGGTCTGCTCTCTCCTCGTCGCCTTTTTCCCTTTGTGTTCCACGAGCCGGTCTTTGAAATCATTAGAACTTCCCCCGATCCCCGTTGCGTAAGAGCCTGGGCTAAAAATCGGTCTGTGTTTTCGCCAGCTGCTGGCTTTGATCTCCGGGGCTCCAAAAGAAGAGGATTTTGTTCCTCAACCCATCTAGGTCTCCCCGGCTCTGGCGGATTTTCCAGATCTAGTAGGAATTTTTCTTTTCAACCTAACCGCTGGCGTTTCAATTGGCGGTTTCTTATTTTTCCTTTTACCCTCGTGAAAGGGTTTTTTTTCCGCATCCTGGCTACTCTGCTGGTTTTTTTTGAGGTCTATTTCTCTCGTAAAACATTTCTTCCCAGATCCGGATCAGCTTCGGTTGATTATCTTTATTTGCCACTCTCTGCTCCGGTTCTTGAAAACCAACCTAGAATGGTTTCTCCAGCCCTTACCGAAGAGATTTACCTCCGGCCTCCCCGATCCGGTTGGACATTCGCATCGGAATCCGAAGAGGTATTCGCCGTTCCCCTAAGCAATCTGGTTCAGTTTCCAGCCTTTGAGGGTTTTTTACCTGGTCCCCAGCCTCGAAGGGTATTGCCCCGGTCCCTGGGAGATTTGAATCAACTCTCAAAACTTAAATTGTCACCCCGGTTCTACCGGCACGGGGATTTGGAAACCTCCCTTCCTGGCAACGAAAACGAGCTTGCATCGGGCTGGGACTACGAGCTCGGCTCTCCTTTTCTCCTATGGCACTCCTTTGTTCCCGAAGTTACCCACTATACGTTCCCGTTGGGACTGGGTGGTGGTTCGAGGACCATTCGCGCCCTGGTCCTGGGCTACCGTTACCTCCTCCACCTGTGTCTCCCTGGGCACTGCGGCCTACCCTCCACCTTCCGAACCGGCTGGTTTTCACTTCCCATATCTATCATCTGGGGTCGAAAAAATTTCCTTAGGATTCACCGCCTCCGCATGATACTCCTTGAGAGGGCTTCTGCAAAGCGTTCTTTCCAAA
>CAYLKR010000185.1:0-5243 GCA_964384225.1 uncultured Methylibium sp. | reverse complement strand
CGCTACGCCGGCTACGGCATCGAGAAGGGCACGCTGTCGGTCAAGGTCCGCTACAAGATCGTCGACGGCAAGCTGGAGGCCGAGAACAACCTCTACCTCGACCAGCTCACCTTCGGCGAGCGCGTCGACAGCCCCGATGCGCTGAAGCTGCCGATCCTGCTCGCCGTCTCGCTGCTGAAGGACCGCAACGGCGTCATCGACATCAACCTGCCGATCAGCGGCAGCCTCGACGACCCCAAGTTCTCGGTCGGCGGCATCATCGTGAAGGTCATCGTCAACCTGATCACCAAGGCGATCACGGCGCCGTTCTCGCTGCTCGCGAGCGCCTTCGGCGGCGGGGAGGAACTGGGCTACGTCGAGTTCGAGCCCGGATCGAGCGTGCTGACCGAGGCCAGCACCAAGCGCCTGGACACGCTGTCCAAGGCGCTGCTCGACCGCCCGGCGCTCAAGCTCGAGGCCACCGGCCGCGCCGACGCCGCGCAGGACGAGCCTGCGCTTCGCAGGGCGCACCTCGACCGGCTGATGCGCCAGGCCAAGGCCAGGAGCAGCGGCGACCTGCCCGACAGCGTCAAGATCGAACCCGCCGAGCGCGCCCGCTGGCTGGAGGCCGCCTACAAGGCCGCCGACCTGAAGACCAAGCCGCGCAACGTCATCGGCCTGGCCAAGAGCATCCCGCCGGAACAGATGGAGGCGCTGCTGCTCGAATCGGCGCCGGCCGGCGAGGAGGCGCTGCGCGCGCTGGCCAACCAGCGCGGCGACCGCGTCAAGGCCTATCTGACCACCCAGGTGCCGCCCGAGCGGGTGCTGCTGACGGCCTCGAAGCTCGGCGCCGAGGGCATCGAGGACAAGGGCAGGATCACGCGGGTCTCGTTCGCGCTGAAGTGAGGCAAGTCGTGCGCCGGCAGGGGGCGGCACGATCTGCCGGGCGTTCGGTCATTTGTCACTAGACGTTTCGGGCGTTCTCGGGCACCCTGTGCGCACGCCCACTCGGCCGCCATCGCGTGCCCGCGATGTGCCCTCCAGCGCATGCCGGATCTGCGCGCACCCTCTACCGCGGCGACCGCCTGCCAGCACGCCGCGCTCGCCCGCGGGCGGCGCGATGACTAGACGCGGTCACGTCGGCGCGCCCGCGGCCACCGCGGCCCCGGGGGCGACGGCCTTGCGGGCCACGCTGGAGAACTGCGACCGCGAGCCCATCCACATCCCCGGCGCCATCCAGGCCTGCGGGGCGTTGCTGGCGTTCGAGCCGGGCACCGGGACCATCCTGCACGCCTCGACCAACCTGCGGGCGTGGCTGCCGGTCGGTGACCTGCCGGCCAAGGGGCGGGCGATGGCCGACCTGCTCGGCGCCGACGCCTGCGACCGCATCGCCCAGGCCCTGGCGGGCCGGGCCGGCACGATGGTGCGCCACGAGGTCGTCGACCTGCCGCCCCGGCCGGCCTGCGGCCAGGCCGAGGCGCTCGAGGCCCTGGTCCACATCCACCGTGGCGTCGGGTTCGTCGAGCTCGAGCCGGCCACGGGGCCGGCCGACGACGGCGATTGGCTCCAGGGGCTGAGCGACACGATCGATGCGCTGCGCAGCGCCACCGGGCTCGAAGACCTCTACCAGCGCATGGCACTGCGCGTGAAGCGCCTGACGCGCTTCGACCGGGTGATGGTCTACCGCTTCGACGAGGACCACCACGGCCAGGTGATCGCCGACGAGCACGAGCCCGGCATGGAGTCCTTCCACGACCTGCACTACCCGGCCAGCGACATCCCCGCCCAGGCGCGCGATCTCTACGTGGCGAACCTCGTGCGCTACATCCCCGACGTCGGCTACACGCCGGTGCCGGTGCTGCCCTGGCTGGACAGCGAGCGGCTTCAGCCCCTGGACATGAGCCACGCCATGCTGCGCAGCGTCTCGCCGATGCACGTGCAATACCTGCAGAACATGGGCGTCGGCTCGACGCTGACGCTGTCGCTGCTGGTCGATGGACGGCTCTGGGGGCTGATCGCCTGCCACCACCGGCTGCCGACGGCGCTGCCGCTGCGCCTGCGGCGCGCCTGCTACGCGCTGGCCGTCACGGCCGGCTACATGGTCGGGTGGTACATCGGCCAGAAGCGTCAGGCCGACGCCGCCCAGACCGCGCGCGCCCAGGCGAGCATCGTCGACGCCTTCAACCAGGTGCGCGTGCCGCTGCCCGAGGTGATCGAGCACTGCGCCGCCGCGCTGCTGCAGATGGTCGGCGCGTCGGGCGGCGCGCTGTGGCACCGCGAGCAGGTGGTGCCTTTCGGCCGCTGGCCCGACGGGGCCCGGGCCGAGTCGATCCTGCGTTTCGTGCGCCATGCCTTCGAGACCTCGACCGCCGATCGCGTCGACACCGAGCAGGCCGGCCTGCAGCCGCCGCTCGAGCCGCACGAGCTGCGCGTGGTCTGCGGCCTGATGGCCGTCAAGTTCGACGGCTTCGCGGCGTCGGGCCTGATCTGGCTGCGGCCCGAGTACCGCCGCGAGGTGCAGTGGGGCGGCGACCCCGACAAGCCCGTGCAGGTGGAGCTCGACGCCCGGGGGCGGCCTGTCCTCAGCCCGCGGTCGTCGTTCGCGCGCTGGACGACGCTGGTCCGGCAGCGCTGCCGTCCGTGGGATGCGCTCGATCGCGAGGCGGCCGACTCGCTGGCGGTGCTGCGGCAGGTGCTGGTGGTCCGTGACTCGGTGGCCCAGGTGAGCCTCAGCAACCGCCAGTTCCACAGCCTCGTGACCCTGCAGTCCGACGCCTACTGGCAGACCGATCTGGAGGGACGGCTGCAGACCTTGAGCAAGCCGCTGCGCGTCGACCACGGACCGCTGGAAGACCGCCTGTTGCCCGAGATCTTCGCCGCCCATTGCGAGGCCGATGGCGTCCAGGCGCTGCAGGCGGCCCTGGCGCGGCGCCGGGCCTTCAGCCGGCTGCGCCTGTGCGCGCGCGCCGACGCCCCCGGCCCGGCCTTCGCGGTGCTGATCAGCGGCGAGCCGATGCGCGACGTCAACGGCACGCTCTGCGGCTGGCACGGCACGCTGAACGACGTCACGCACGAGGCCGAGGTGGACCTTGCCCTGCGTCAGAAGGCGGCAGCCGAACTGGCCAGCCTGTCGAAGTCGAGGCTGATGTCGCAGGTCAGCCACGAGCTGCGCACGCCGCTCAACGCCGTGCTCGGCTTCTCGCAGCTGATGGTCACCGATCCCTCGACGCCGCCACTGCAGCGCAGCCATGCCCGGCATGTCCACCAGGCGGCGACCTGGCTGCTGACGATGATCTCGGACCTGCTCGACCTGTCGAAGATCGAGACCGGCAACCTCGCGGTCAGCATGGCCGAGGTGGACGTGCGGGCCCTGCTGGACGACGTGCATGCGCTGGTCGAGAACCAGGCGGCCGAGCGGTCGATCACCCTGTCGCTGCCGGCGGACACCACGCCCTGCTGGGTGCGCGCCGACCGCGTGCGCCTGTGCCAGGTGCTGGTCAACCTGTGCTCCAACGCGATCAAGTACAACAAGGTCGCCGGCGAGGCGCGCCTGACGCTGGCCGACGATGCCGACGGCGAACACCTGCGCATCGAGGTCGCCGACACCGGCCACGGCCTCAGCGCGGCGCAGCTCGAGCACCTCTACGAACCCTTCAACCGCCTGGGCCGCGAAGGCCTGGGCATCGGCGGCACCGGCATCGGGCTGGCCATCTCCAAGCAGCTGGTGACCTTGATGGGCGGGCGCATCGAGGTGAGCAGCCAGCCGGGCCAGGGCAGCCGGTTCACGGTCGTCCTGGCCCGCTCGCCCGCACCGGCCGAGCCGCTGCCCGCGCCCGAGATCTTGCCCGTGGGTGAGCCCGACGGCCCGGCAGTCCGGGGCGACGGCCTGGTGCTGTACGTCGAGGACGACCCGGTCAACGAGTTGCTGATGCGCGCGATGGTCGCCGACCGACTGGGCTACCGCTACCAGAGTGCCGCGAGCGCCGAACAGGGGCTGAAGCTGGCCGGTGAACTCCACCCGGCCGTGATGCTGGTCGACTTCAACCTGCCGGGCAACGACGGCGCCTGGCTCGCGGCCAGCGTCCGCGCCGACCCTTTGCTGGCCGGCGTGCGGATGATCGCGGTGACCGCGGACGCCACCGAGCTGACGCGCCGCCGCCTGATCGACACCGGGTTCGAGGACTGCTGGTGCAAGCCGGTCGATCTGGCGGTGGTCGACGCGGGCCTGCAGCGCATGTTCCGCCGGCCGGGCCCCTGACCGTCGCCGCAGCGCGAGCGCCCGCTGGCGCCCTTGAAACGCCGCGTGTCGGCACGACCTACAATCCGATCGCTTTCAGGGGCCGACCTGGTTTCGACGTGGGTGCGGATCTGGAGTGGTGCATGCCGAGCATCAGTGAGCTCGTAAATCCAGCTGAAACAAACCAACTGCGAACGACGAACGTTTCGCCCTCGCCGCTTAAACACCGGTGAGCGTCTCAACGGCAGGCCGATGGGCCGGGCCCAAGCCGCAAGGCCGAAGGCTGAGACGTCATGCACATCGGCTGGTTGCTCGCCGGGTCACCTGGCGTTCAGCGAGATCTAGGTGACTGGTGTCGTCCGTAGCGTGCTCCTGCGCGACGGCGGCATGAGACCCAAATCAGGCAGCTAAGCATGTAGATCTACCCGGTGATGGCTTGCGGACGGGGGTTCGATTCCCCCCGGCTCCACCAATTGATGCCGCGAGAAGCGATGGCAAGCGTTGAGAAGCATGAAGTTCTTATGCAAATCAACGACTTACATGGATTCATGTCTCCGGCGACTTCCGATGTAGTCCGCCAACAGCCGGACTTCGACCGGATAACATACCGGATAACAAGCCCCAACCGGACAACTGGGGCTGGGAGTTATCCGGTATGGCGACCAACACCTTGACCGACAAGGCGATCCGCTCGGCTCTGAAGAGGGCCGCAGAGGATGGCGAGGCGAGCACGATCAACGACGGTGGCGGGCTGACGCTGATCGTGCGGCCGGACGGCGCCGGCTGGTGGCGGCTGCGCTATTGGATTGCGGGGCGGGAAAACCGTCTTTCGCTCGGCACCTACCCTGACGTGTCGCTGGCGGCCGCGCGTGGGCGTCGCGACGAGGCGCGCAAGCTGTTAGCCGAGGGGATCGACCCAAGCGAGCACCGCAAGGCCGCAAAGGAGGCGCGTCAGTCTCAAGAAGCAGTCGATGTTGACGATCGCCCAGAACTGACCCGCCGCGATCATTCAATACTGACCCACCCC
>CAYLKR010000184.1:0-5342 GCA_964384225.1 uncultured Methylibium sp. | reverse complement strand
CGCCGGCACCCCGCCCGGCCGCCAGCGTGCCGCCGTGGGAGGAAGACATCCCCCTCGCCGAGGCGGACGCGGCACCGCCGCGCGCGACCGAGTCCGCCGCCCCGCCGTCGCCGGGCGCGCCCGACCCCGCAGCCGCGTGGACCGCGACGCCGCTCGGCGACCGCTGGACCGCGCTGGTGCGCCGCCTGCAGGAGGCCAACGCGGTGACCGCGCTGGTGCGCGAGCTGGCGCTGCAGGGCGAATGCGTCGCGATCGACGCGGACGATGCGCGCATCCGCCTGCGCGTCGAGCGCGAGAGCCTGCGCCAACCGGCGCATGCCGAGAAGCTGCAGGCCGCGCTCGCTGCGCTGCTCGGCCATGCGGTCGCGCTCGAGGTCGAGGCCGGCACGGTGGGCGACACGCCGGCGCGGCGCGAGCAGCGCCAGCGCGAGGAGCGCCAGCGCGAGGCCGAGGCGGCGATCCACGACGACCCGCTGGTGCGCGAGCTCACTGCCCAGTTCAAGTCGGCCCGCATCGTGCCGGGCTCGATCAAACCGATCTAGCGTTTCAGGAGAACGACGATGATGAAGGCGCAACTGGCCGGCCTGATGAAGCAGGCCCAGGCGATGCAGGACAACCTGAAGAAGGCGCAGGAGGAGCTGGCGCAGATCGAGGTCGAGGGCCAGTCCGGCGCCGGGCTGGTGAAGGTGGTGATGAGCTGCAAGCACGACGTGCGGCGGGTCACCATCGACCCGAGCCTGCTCGCCGACGACAAGGACATGCTCGAAGACCTGGTCGCCGCCGCCTTCAACGACGCGGTGCGCCGCGCCGCCGAGACGAGCGAGCAGAAGATGAGCAAGCTGACCGCCGGCATGCCGCTGCCGCCGGGCATGAAGTTCCCCTTCTGATCCGCCGCGCGTGGCCGGCTCCTCGCTCGACGCACTGATGGAGACGCTGCGGCGCCTGCCGGGCGTCGGCGTCAAGTCGGCGCAGCGCATGGCCTACCACCTGCTGCAGCACGACCGTGAAGGGGCCGAGCGGCTGGCGCGGGCGCTGCAGCAGGCGGTCGCGTCGGTGCGCCACTGCGAGCGCTGCCACACCTTCACCGAGGCGCCGGTGTGCGCGACCTGCCTCGACGCCGGGCGCGACCGCCGCCAGCTCTGCGTTGTCGAGACGCCGGCCGACCAGGCCGCGATCGAGCGCAGCGGCAGCTACCACGGCCTGTACTTCGTGCTGATGGGGCGCCTCAGCCCGCTCGACGGCATCGGCGTGCACGACATCGGCCTCGCGCCGCTGCTGCAGCGCGCGACCGACGGCGAGGTGCAGGAGCTGATCGTCGCGACCAGCTTCACCGCCGAGGGCGAGGCCACCGCGCATGCGATCGCCAAGGCGCTGGAGGGCCGCGGCGTCGCCGTCACGCGGCTCGCGCGCGGCGTGCCGGTGGGCAGCGAGCTGGAGTACGTCGACCTCGGCACCATCGCCCATGCGCTGAGCGACCGTCGCTGAGCGCCAGGCCCGCAAGGAGCTTCCCGATGACCCCGATCCTGCTGTGCGTGCTGGCCGCGGCGCTGATGCCCATCGTCTGCGCCGGCATCGCCAAGCGCAGCGGCTTCGGCCGGCCGCGCCGCGAGGGCGGCTACGACAACCATGCGCCGCGCGAGTGGCTGGCGAAGCAGACCGGCCTGCCGGCGCGCGCCAACGCGGCGCAGGCCAACTGCTTCGAGGCGCTGCCCTTCTTCATCGGCGCGGTGGCGATCGCGCTGCCGGCCGGCGCCCCGGTCGAGCGCGTGCAGGCGCTCGCGATCGCCTGGGTGCTGCTGCGCGCCGGCTACATCGGCTGCTACCTGGCCGACCGCCAGCTCGCGCGCAGCGTGGTGTGGACGCTCGCCTTCGCGGTCAACGTCGCGATCCTGTTCACCGCGGCCTGAGCCGCCGGCGGACTCAGCGCGCCGAGGCCGCGACGCGCCGCTTGGCGCCCGCGGCGGCGCTCTTGCTCGCGGGCTTCTTGGTGGCGACGGCCTTGCTGCTGCGCTTCGGCGGCAGGTAGACGACGAGCTTCTGGCCGCTGCGCAGCTTCGCCGCCTTCGTGAGGCCGTTCCATTCGGCCACGTTCGCCACGCTGACGCGGTAGCGCCGGGCCAGCGACGCGAGGGTGTCGCCCTTGCGCACCGTCACCGTGGCCCGCCGCTGTGGCGGGCGGTCGGGCGCCAGCATCATCGTCGCGTTGTCGGCGATGCGCTCGGACACGTCCGGATGGCCGTGGCCGTTGCGCGGCACCAGCAGCGTCGAGCCCCCCTTGACCAGCATGCGCGGCGGGATGCGGTTGATCTCGCGCAGCTCGGACTCGTCCATGCCGCAGCCGCAGTGCTTCGCGGCCTCGGCCGGCTTCATGGTCTTGGGCACCACCCAGGCGGTCCAGCTCGCGAGCGGGCCCTTGTGCTCGGGCAGCGCGAGGATGAAGCGGTGCGCGTTGTCGTAGGGCAGCAGCACCTGCGGCGTGCCGGCGGCCAGGATCACCGGCTTGTTGAGCGACGGGTTCAGCGCCTGGAATTCCTTCTCCGGCAGACCGGCGAGCTGGGCGACGAGCGCGGCGTCGATGTCGCGCTTGATCGGCACGGCCAGGAAGTAGGGGTGGTTCTCGAGCGGCGGCAGGGTGAGGCCATGGGCTTCCGGCTGCGCGATCAGGTTCTCGACGGCCTGCAGCTTGGGCACGTACAACCGCGTCTCGGCCGGCATCTTCAGGCTCAGGTAGTCGGTCGGCTTGCCGGCCTTGCGGTTGCGCGCGATCGCGCGCGAGACGCTGCCTTCGCCCCAGTTGTAGGCGGCGAGCGCGAGGTGCCAGTCGCCGAACATGCCGTGGAGCTTCTCGAGGTAGTCGAGCGCGGCGTTGGTCGAGGCCAGCACGTCGCGGCGGTCGTCGCGGAAGATGTTCTGGCGCAGCTCGAAGTGGCGGCCGGTCGACGGGATGAACTGCCACATGCCCGAGGCCTTGGCGCTGCTCATGGCCTGCGGGTTGAAGGCGCTCTCGATGAAGGGCAGCAGCGCCAGCTCGGTCGGCAGACCGCGCTTCTCGACCTCCTCGACGATGTGATAGAGGTAGCGCGACGAGCGCGTCGTCATCCGCTCGACGTAGTCGGGCCGGCTCGCGTACCAGCGCTCGCGGTCGCGCACCAGGTCGGTGTCGAGGTCGGGGATCGCGAAGCCACGGCGGATGCGTACCCACAGGTCACGGCGCGCGGCCGCGTCGGCAAGGTCGACGATCGCGTCGGTGGTGGCCAGCGGGTCGGTGGGCGCACCGGCCGCCTCGGCCGCGTCTTCGGTGGGCGCGGCGCTGGCCGCGACCTCCGGCGCGCTGGCGGCGGCTGCCGGTCCGGCCGCTGCCACGGGGCCGGGTTCGGGCGTGCTGTCCGGAGGTGGGGGCGCGGTCGTCGTCGCACAGGCCGTCAGCAGGAGGGCGAGCAGGGCCGCCGGCAGGCCGGTGGAAAGGGGTCGGGTCATCGGAACTCGTTCTTCCATTCGCGCAGCGCGGCGAAGACGCTGACGGCGTCGTCGTCGCGCGCGCCGTGGGCACGGGCACTGGCCCGCACTTCGGGGGAGTGGACACGCAGGAAAGGATTGATCTCCCGCTCGGTGGCCACGCGGCCCGGCAGCGTCGGCAGCCCGCGCTCGCGCAGCGACGCGCACTGCGCCGCGTAGGCCGCGAGCGCGGCATTGCCGGGCTCGACGGCGCGCGCGAAGCGCAGGTTGGACAGCGTGTACTCGTGGGCGCAGCACACGCGCGCGTCGCCGGGCAGTGCGGCCAGACGTGCGAGCGAGGCATGCATCTGCGCCGGTGTGCCTTCGAACAGCCGGCCGCAGCCGGCGGAGAACAGCGTGTCGCCGCAGAACAGGATCGGCGCCTCGCCGTCGGGCTGCCCGACGTAGGCGATGTGGCCGGCGGTGTGGCCCGGTACGTCGATCACGTCGAAGCGGGTGCCGAGCAGGTCGATCGCGTCGCCGTCCCCGAGCGCGATGTAGGGCGTGGGGATGCGTTCGGCCGCCGGGCCCCAGACCGGGCCGTCGAGCCGTACGCGCAAGGCGTCGACGCCGCCGACGTGATCGCCGTGGTGGTGCGTCACTACAATGCCGACCAGCTTCAGGGCGCGCTCGTCGAGAGCCTGCACCACCGGTGCAGCGTCCCCCGGATCGACAACGACGGCGTGCCGGCCGTCGTGGAGCATCCAGATGTAGTTGTCGGTGAAGGCGGGGAGAGCGACCAGGTTCATGTCGAACAGTGTTTCGATTATAGGTTTGCCCCTCTGGCTGCAGACCCCGCCGGGCCGTTACCTGCTCGCGTGGGAGCAGGCGCGCATCGACGCGCAGGTGGCCGACGTGTTCGGCTTCCACGCGGTGCAGCTCGGCCTGCCGGAGCTCGATGCGCTGCAGGCCAACCGCATGCCGCACCGCTGGCTGGTGCAGCTCGGCGCCGAGACGCCGAGCGCCGGGGGCCGCGCCGTCGCGGTGTGCTGCGAGTTCGACGCGCTGCCCTTCGCGAGCCAGAGTCTCGACCTGGTGGTGCTGCCGCACACGCTCGAGTTCGCGCGCGACGCGCACCACACGCTGCGCGAGGTCGAGCGCGTGCTGGTGCCCGAGGGGCGCGTGCTGATCCTCGGATTCAACCCCGCCAGCCTGTGGGGTGCGCGCCAGTGGGTCGGGCGCTGGGCACTGCGCTTCGGCGCCGACCGCGACGGCAGCGCGCTCTACCTGCCGCGCGCAGGCGACTTCATCGGCTCACGCCGGCTGCGCGACTGGCTGCGGCTGCTCGGCTTCGAGATCGATGGTGGCGCCTTCGGCTGCTACCGCCCGCCGCTGCGCTCGCAGCCCTGGCTGGACCGCTGGGCCTGGATGGAGAAGGCCGGCGACCGCTGGTGGCCGGTGTTCGGCGCGGTCTACACGATCAGCGCGGTCAAGCGCGTGCGCGGCATGCGCCTGATCGGCCCGGCCTGGAAGAAGGTGCCCAAGCCGCGCGCCGCACCGGCGGTGGTGAGTCACCGCCACCGCGAGACCTCCGAGACCCGATGACGACGAGCCGACCGACGATCGCCCGCCCCGCGGTCACCATCTACACCGACGGCGCCTGCAAGGGCAACCCCGGCCCCGGCGGCTGGGGCGCCTGGCTGAGCTGGGAGGGCCACGAGAAGTCGCTCAGCGGCGGCGAGCCGAGCACGACCAACAACCGCATGGAACTCACCGCGGTGATCGAGGCCCTGGGCTCGCTCAAGCGCACCTGTGACGTGACGTTGCACACCGACAGCGAGTACGTGCGCAAGGGCATCACCGAATGGATCCACGGCTGGAAGCAGCGCGGCTGGAAGACCGCCGAC
>CAYLKR010000183.1:0-5352 GCA_964384225.1 uncultured Methylibium sp. | reverse complement strand
ACGAGTGCATCAGCAGCATGCGCTCCTCGCCGAGCCAGATCCGAGCCTCGTCGAACGCGAAGTGCACGCTCGCTGCCAGGTCTTCGATGCCCGAACTGCCGGGGGTCCAACCGCGCGGCATCGCGGGCTTGGCCGGTCTCATGCCCTTGCTCCTCCTGGCTGCTGGTTGCCGCCGTCGCGGGCCGCGCGGGCGCGGTGATCCCGGTTCAGGCCGCGCCGGCCTCCGCGGCGATCAGCTTCTTCAGCAGTCGCCGCACCTTCACCGGCGCCGCGTCGTTGCTCATCAGCACCGGGTTCAGGCTGAAGAACTCCGGCGTGCCCATCTCGCCGTGCACCGCCTCGATGATCGGGCCGTCCTCGGTCTCGAAGGCGGTGTGCATGGCCTGGATCTTCATCTTGTTGAAGTCGCCGTCCTCTTCGATGTGGTTGCGGCGGGTCGCGAACCAGTAGTGCGTGGTGTTGGCGGTCTCGGGCGTGCAGGTGTGCAGGTCGTACTGGCCGATGCAGTTGTCGAGGTCGAGCGCCGCGTCGTTCTGCGTCGCGCCGACCGAGAGCTGGATGTGGGCCGGCGGCGCCCAGGTGATGTCGAAGAACATGCGCGACTCGGCGGCCGGGTCGGGCAGAAAGTTCGCCAAGATCAGCATCGCCGGCGTCTGCTTCCACTCCCAGCGCGCGGAGATGCGATCGGCGCCCTCGCGCATCTGCGGCACCAGCGGCGAGAGCTGGCCGCGGGTGGTGATGATCTCGCCGTGCACATGGTCGATGTGGCTGAGGTCCATCACGTTGTCGATGATGAGCTCGTAGTGGGCCTTCATGTGCATGTAAGTGTAGGCCACGCCGTTGGCGTGGCCGGCGTCGAGCGGCGCGTAGTCGGGCAGGCGGTCGAGGTCGGCCTCGGCCTCGCCCATCCAGATCCACAGGAAGCCGTGGCGCTCGACCAGCGGGAAGCTGCGCACCTTGGCGGCCTTGGGGATCTGGCCGTTGCCGTGCGGGTTCTTGGTGCACTGGCCGGTGCAGTCGAACTGCAGCGCGTGGTACAGGCAGGCGACCTCGTCGCCGATGCGCTTGCCCAGGTGCAGCGGCGCGAAGCGGTGCGGGCAGCGGTCGTGCATCGCGACCGGCGTGCCGTCCTGCTTGCGGTAGATCAGCACCGAGGTGTCGAGGAGCTTGCGGTGGAACAGCGCCTCGGGGCCGACCTCGCTGGACAGCGCGGCGACGTACCAGGCGTTCATCAGGTAGGGCGTCTTCAGCGTGACGGGCTTGGTTTCCATGCTTGTCTCCTGGGGCTTGTAGGGGGAAACGGTTCAGAGCGCGACGACCAGCCGCGGCGTCTTCGAACGCGAGCAGCAGGGCGTGAACTGGTCGTTGGCGGCGTGTTCGGCGTCGCTGAAGTAGAGGTCGCGGTGGTCGGGCGTGCCGCCGATCACCTTCAGCACGCAGGTACCGCACACGCCCTGCTCGCAGGACACCGGCACCTCGACCCCCTGCGCGGCCAGCGCGGCGATCACCGTCTGGCCGGCGGGCACGGTGACGACGCGGCCGCTCGTCGCGAGCTCGATCTCGAAGGCGTCGTCGGCGCCGTGGTCCACCGGCCCGCCGGCGAAGTACTCGAAGTGGATCTGCGCGTCCGCCCAGCCCAGCGCCTTGGCGGTGGCGATCACATGGTCCATGTAGCCCTTGGGGCCGCAGACGTAGAGGTGCGTGTCTGCGCCGGGCTCGGCGAGCACCGCGCGGGCGTCGAACTGCTGCGCCTTGGCGCCGTCATCGTGGTGGAAGGCGACACGCGACGCGTAGGGCGCCGCGGCGATCCGGTCGACGAAGGCGGTGCGCGCGCGGCTGCGCGTGCAGTAGTGCATCGCGAAGGACGCATCGGCGGCGGTCAGCGCCTCGGCCATCGCGAGGAGGGGCGTGACGCCGATGCCGCCGGCCAGCAGGATCGAGTGGCGCGCCGCCACCAGCGGGAAGTGGTTCTTCGGTGCGCCGATGCGCAGCGCCGTGCCTTCGTGCAGCGCCTCGTGTGCGCTGCGCGAGCCGCCGCGGCCGGCGTCCTCGCGCAGCACGCCGATGCAGTAGCGCGCCGTCTCGCCCGGGCGGTTGCACAGCGAATACTGGCGCACCAGCCCGTTGGGCAGTTCGACGTCGATGTGCGCGCCGGCGTCGAAGGGCGGCAGCGGCGCGCCGTCGGGGCGCCGCAGCTCGAAGGCGGCCACGCCCTCGGCCGCGGCCTCGCGGCGCGCGACGGTCACGCTGATCCAGCCGGGGTCTGCCACTGTCGCCTCCTCCTCTTGGGTACGCCCTGCTTTGCAAGCCCGGTGCCACCACGGCGCGCATTCGCAAGCGATTGATTCAGAAAAGTTTTTCGGCAACCCAAGGGGAAACCCGCACCAGCGGACGGCCGCTGAAGATTCATCATTTGCAGAATCTTTAGAAGCCAGTCTTCTGCATTTGAGGAACTTCATGCCCCCCCCGAAACGCTCCGCCCCGACCGTCGAACAGGCCGGCGACGACCGCACGCTGACCCAGCACCTGCGCTTCTCGCCGGACGCCGGCCACATCGTGCTGTTCGACCAGCGCATGCTGCTGATGCATGCCTCGTCCTTCGCCGAGCTGCGCCGCGAGCTGATCGAGCAGCTCGGCACCGGCAAGGCGCGCGAGCTGTTCACGCGGCTGGGTTACCAGCAGGGCTTCGAGGACGGCCAGCGCCTGCGCACGCTGTGCCGCGACGACCGCGACCAGATGCTCGCACTGGGCCCGCGGCTGCGCGAGATCGAGGGCTTCGTGCGCAACCACCCGGTCGAGGCGATGTACTACGACGTCGCTCGCGGCGAGTTCTGGGGCGACTATTTCTGGACCGCCTCCTGGGAGGCCGAGGCCCATCTCCACCACTGCGGCGTGTACGGCGAACCGGCCTGCTGGATGATGGTCGGCTACGCCAGCGGCGCCTGCACCGCAATCGTCGGCATCCCCATCCTGTGGCGCGAGGTCGAGTGCATGGCGATGGGCCACGAGCGCTGCCGCGTGATCGGCCGCCCGCTCGCCGCCTGGGACGACCTGGCCGAGCACGAGACCAACTTCCTGAAGATCGAGCCCTTCGTGCGCGCGCCGACGCGGCCGCGCGCCACCCACGCGGCCCGCAAGGCCGAGCCCGCTGCCGCCACCGCGCTGGAGTTCGACGACTTCGTCGGCGCCTCGGCCGGCTTCAACGCCGTGGCCAACCTCGTCAAGCGCGTCGGCACGACCGACTCCACCGTGCTGTTCCGCGGCGAGAGCGGCGTCGGCAAGGAACGCTTCGCACGCGCGCTGCATTCGGTGAGCCGGCGCCGCGAGCAGGCCATGGTGTCGATCAACTGCGCGGCCATCCCGCCCGATCTCGTCGAGGCGGAGCTCTTCGGCGTCGAGAAAGGCGCCTACACCGGTGCCGACCGCGCGCGTGCCGGGCGCTTCGAACGCGCCCACGGCGGCACCCTCTTCCTCGACGAGATCGCCAGCCTGCCGCTGCCGGCGCAGGGCAAGCTGCTGCGCGCGCTGCAGGAGCGCGAGATCGAGCGCGTGGGCGACACGCGGGTGCGCAAGGTCGACGTGCGCCTCGTCGCCGCGTCCAACCGCGACCTGCGCGACGAGGTCGAGGCCGGCCGCTTCCGCGAGGACCTCTTCTACCGGCTCAACGTCTTCCCGATTGTGATCCCGCCGCTGCGCGAACGGCTGGAGGACATCCCGCTGCTCGTCGCGCTCTTCCTCGAGCGCAGCAACCTCCGCTGTGGCAAGCGCGTCAGCGGCCTGACCGCGCGCGCCCACGACGCGCTGTGGGACTACCACTGGCCCGGCAACGTGCGCGAACTCGAGAACATGGTCGAGCGCGCGGTGATCCTGGCCGACGACGGCGGCACGATCGACGTGCAGCACCTGTTCTCGGGCGGCGAGCGGCTGCGGCTGCGCTCGCTGGGCGTCGACGCGCAGGGCGGCCTGGTCGCGCCGACATCACCGCTGCCGGCGGACGCCGAGCAGTGCAAGCGCCTCGCCGACGCGCTGCTGACGCAGCTGCCCTCCTTCGAGCAGATCGAGACCCTGCTCTACGAGCGCGCAATCGAACGCAGCGAGGGCAACGTCTCAGCGGCAGCGCGGCTGTTGCGGCTCAACCGCGGGCAGGTCGACTACCGGCTGCAGAAGAAGCGCCGCGGCTGAGGCCGCCCGCGGTCGCGCCGGGCCTCAGGCGATCGCGCGCACCACGCCGCCGTCGACGCGCAGGGCCGCGCCGGTCGTCGCCGAGGCCTGCGCGCTGCACACGTAGGCGATCATCGCGGCCACCTCGTCGGGCGTCGCGAAGCGGCGGATCACCGACGAGGGCCGCGCGCTGCGGAAGAACTCCTGCTCGAAGGCCTCGGCGTCCATGCCCTGCCCCGCCGCGACGGCGGCGACGAAGTCGGCCACGCCCTCGGACGAGGTCGGCCCCGGCAGCACGCTGTTGACGGTGACGCCGGTGCCGGCCAGCGTCTCGGCCAACCCGCGCGCGATGGCGAGCTGCGCGGTCTTGGTCATGCCGTAATGGACCATCTCGGTCGGGATCTGCAGGCCCGACTCGCTCGAGACGAAGACCACGCGGCCCCAGTTGCGCTCGCGCATCCCGCCGACGTAGTGGCGCGCGAGGCGCACGCCGCTGAGCACGTTGACTTCGAAGAAGCGCTGCCAGTCGGCATCCGGGATCTCTTCGAAGGGCTTGGGCTCGAAGATGCCGAGGTTGTTGACCAGGATGTCGACCGCCGGCAGCTGCGCGAACAGCGCCTCGCAGCCCGCGGCGGTGCCCAGGTCGGCGGCGATGCCGCTCACCTCGGCCTGCGGCCACTCGGCGCGCAGCCGATGCACGGCCGCGTCCACGCCGGCCGCGCTGCGGCCATTCAGCACCACCGCGGCGCCTTCGGCCGCCAGCGCGCGCGCCGACGCATAGCCGATGCCCTTGGTCGAGCCGCTGACCAGCGCGCGCCGGCCCTGGATGCCGAGGTCCATGGCTCGCCCTCAGCGTCCGAGGGCCTTGGCCGGCACGCCGGCGATGCCCCAGTTCTCCTTCGGCACGTCGTGGATCCAGACGCGCACATTCTCCTTCGGCGCGTCGACGGCCTCGCACAGCGCCTGGGTGACCTTCTCGATCACGCGCCTTTTCTGTTCCTCGGTGCGGCCTTCGAGCATGTAGATCTGGGCGAATGGCATCTCGTTCTCCCTTGCGCTGGCGTCAGGCGGCAGCGCGCTGCTGGGTGGCGGCGCGCTCGCGCGCCATCGTGATCGCGGTGTCCTCGATCATGTCTTCCTGGCCGCCGACCATGCCGCGGCGTCCCAGCTCGACCAGCAGGTCGCGCGCCG
>CAYLKR010000182.1:0-5371 GCA_964384225.1 uncultured Methylibium sp. | reverse complement strand
CTGCTGCTCGGGCGTGTCGCCCTGCCCGATCACCGGGTCGAGCATGTTGAAGCCGATCAGCCAGCTGGTGATGTCGACGAACTTGTCGAGAAGGAAGCCCTTGTCCTGGTACTCGGCGCGCACTTCCTCGGAGTCCTGCATGTCGACGAGGTAGTCCATGCCGGTGTCGACGCGCTCGAACACCTCGATGTCGTAGTAGCCCTGGCGGAACTTCGCCTTCTGCGACACGCCCTCGCGCTCGACCACCGACACGATGGTGTCGATGAAGGGCGTCTTCTTGCCGCAGTCGTCGAGCAGGCCCTTCTCCTTGTCGCCCGGCATGCCCTCGCACGGGAAGGGCTCGCCGCGGTAGTTGGGGTTGCGGACCATCGTGATGCGGCGGTCCTGGATGAACTCGGTCAGCATGTAGGGACCGGTACCCACCGGCCAGCGGTCGAGCACGATGTTGCGCTCGGCCATGCCCGGCTGGGCATAGAAGGCATCGGCCTCCCAGGGGATCGGCGCGACGAAGGTCATCGACATCCAGTAGCTCCACTGGGGGTACTTGCCCTTGATGCGGATGCGCAGCAGGTGCTTCTCGGGCGCGGTGGCGCCCGCCAGCGGCCACTTGCGGAAGTCGAGGAAGGGCTTGTCGAGGCTGGCGGGGTCCAGGCCCTTGCGCAGCTTGGCGTCCTCGGCCTTGACCAGGGCCATGTAGTCCTTCAGGCCGACCACGTACTCCGAGAAGATCCCGGCGATCGGCGTCGTGATGCGCGTCGTCGCGTGCCGCTTGAGCGCGTAGACGAAGTCCTCCGCGACGAGCTCGCGCGTGCCGGTGTGCTCGAAGTCCAGCGGCGTCAGCCGGTCACCGAGTTCACCCGGCTTCATCGCGTGGTAGCGGTAATTGCCCTGCTCGTCCTTGGCGAAGGCCGGGTGCGGCTGGAACAGGATGCCCGGCTTGATGCGCAGCTCGTAGACGCTCTCGGCGACCAGCTCGCCCGGCGCATCGGCCGGGAGGGGCTGGCCGTCCTTGTCGAGGTACAGCGGCTTGACGACCTCGGTGGCCGTCTTGGGCACCAGCACGAAGGGCCGCTTCAGGTAGTGGTAGCCGTACAGCGGCTCGTAGACCTGATAGGTCACCGGGGTGTCGTTGGACCAGTACGAGGCCGTCGGGTCGAGATGCCGAGGCGTGTTCTCGATCATCGACGTGTACAGCGTGTTCGACCCGGCGGCGCCGACCGGCAGCGGGCTGTTGTTGCAGCCGGCGATCGCCGCGAGCAGCAACACGGCAGCGAGGGCACGGCCTCGGCCGGCAAGGCGGCGAACGAAATCAGCCTGAGGGTTGGGCATCGGCCTGTCCTGGAGCCGCCGATGGTGAGCGGCAGGGGTCAAAAAACAACGCCTCGGAGTGGCCGGCTTGTGACCGGCCTGCCCGGAGGCGATGAGAGGATGATAGCCCGGCCGCTGCGCCGCAAGCGCTAGGGTTTCGCCTCCACTCGACCGTGGGACCGGCCAGCCGCTCAATGCCCCCAGGCGACGAGCGCGTCGCGGCCCTGCACCCACAGCGACACACGCCGCCCGACCGGCAGGCAGACCTTGGTCGGTACATGGCCGAACGGCAGGCCGGTCAGGATCGGCACGCCGGTGACGCCGCGCAGGTGGTCGATGGCGCTCTTCAGCGTGTAGCCTCGATCCAGCGGCGACTTGCGCCAGCCGCCGAAGTCGCCCAGCAGCACCGCCTTCTGGGCCGCCAGCACGCCGGCCTGATGCAGTTGCAGCAGCATGCGCTCGACGCGATAGGGGTGCTCGTTGACGTCCTCGAGGAACAAGACGCCGCCCTTGACCTTCGGCCAGTGCGATGTACCGAGCAACGACAGCAGCACCGTCAGGTTGCCGCCCCAGAGCGTGCCGCGGGTTTCGAGCCCGTCGAAGCCGGCTTCGGTTCGAAAGCCCACCGCCTCGAGTTCGCCGTGCATCGCCTCGACGAAGCAGGCCTCGGTGATCTCGTCCGGGCCACCCTGCTCCGGTGTGCGGCTGAAATCGTCGTGGGCCAGCGGCCCGGCCCACAGGCCGCCGGCGGCACTGGTCGATACCACGCGATGGGCGAGCGCAGCGAGCTGCAGCGCCGTGAAATCGCTTTGCCCGACCCAGCGCGTGCCGCGCCCGATGCTGCGGCCGATGCGCGGCCAGTCGATCGCGTCGAGCAGCCGCGTCAGCCCGTAGCCGCCGCGCAGCGCCAGCGCGACCGAGGGTGCGGCGTCGGCGACGCGGTGCAGCGCGGCGAGCCGCGTCGCATCGTCCCCGGCGAAGCGCTGCCGGCGCGCGAGCGCATCGCCGTCGAGCTGGGCATCGAAGCCGAGGGCCTGCAGGCGCCGCAGCGCACGCCGTGCGGCGGCCGGCTCGCCGAGCACGCCCGAGGGCGCGAAGATCGTCAGCGTCGTGCGCGCCGCCGGCGGCGAGGCGGCGGTCATCAGCTCTCGGGCAGGTCGCCGGGGATCGTCGTGTCCATCTCGATCACCTCGACGATGTTGAAGTCGACCTCGTTGACCGACAGGGCCCGCTCGGCGGCGAGCTTCTCCTCGCGCTCGCGCTTGGCCTCGGCGCGGCGCGCGGCGAAGAACTCGCGCAGCAGGGCGCCGCAGGGCTCGGCCATCACACCGGCGGTCACCGTGGTGTGATGGTTGAGCTGGTTGCTCGCGAACAGGTCGACCACCGAACCGGCGGCGCCGGTCTTGGGGTCGAGCGTGCCGAACACGACGCGCTTGAAGCGCGCATGCAGCAGCGCCATCGCGCACATCGGGCAGGGCTCGAGCGTCACGTAGAGCTCGCAGTCGGGCAGGCGGTAGTTGCCCAGCATCTCCGAGGCCTGGCGCAAGGCCACGATCTCGGCATGCGCAGTCGGGTCGTTGGAGGTGATCGGGCGGTTGTAGCCGGTGGCGACGATCTGGCGCACGCCGTCGACCTCGCGCACGATCACCGCGCCGACCGGCACTTCGCCGACCAGCCAGGCGTTCTGCGCCTGGTCGAGCGCAGCGCGCATGCCGGCTTCGTCCTGGTGGGTGCGGATGCGTTCGTCTTCGTTCATGGGCGAGATGCAGCGATCACTGGCCCTCGGCGCGCGCCGGCGCGTTCTGCATGATCCGGTTGACGTCGTTCGCGACCTTGTTCTGCAGGTTCTGCGATTGCTGCGGCACCGTCAGCCCGCTCGTGTCGGCGGCCGCCGCGCCGGGAAAGGCATCGAGGCGCCCGGCGCGGTCCCCGGCCGCGGCACCCTTCGGCGGCGCCTCGCCGTCGGCGACCGCGGCCGGCACCGAACTCGGCAGGTTGCCGACCGCCTGCAACTGCTTGCGAGCAACGCTCAGCACGATCGAGACGACGATCAGCAGGCCGAGGACGCCGAACAGGATGCGCATGGCTCTACTCCCACTCAATCATCAACAGCTTCGGTAAGTCCTTGTCGGACTTGATGCTCGCCTCGTAACGCCTGAGTTTTACCGTCATCTTTACCGTCATTTTGACTGGGATCCCCAAGCGCAGCTTTCACCATCAATCGACATCTATCGAGGACAGTCGGCGCTTCCACGATGTCCACCTTTCGAGATCTATCGCGGTCTATCGGTTCTTCGCATGCAACCTCCGACGCTTGAGCAGGCGATTTGCCCCCTTGAGGGGACATCAAGAAGACGCCGGCATCAAACGACGTAAGTCGTTGTCGCATCGAGTGTTTACGCCAATATTTTTACCGTCAAAGCGCCGCCGCCCTCACGCAACGCCCCAACCCTAGACGATCAGCCTTCAGGTTCCCACGCACCGCCAGGCGAACGCAACGTCCATCCGCGCAGGAGCACCGCACGATTGTCCCCCCTCTCCCGGCGCTACTTGCGACACGCGTCGTCCTGGTAGTCCGTCGACTGCACGCCGCGACTGCCACGCGTTGCGGTCCGCACATCCCACACAGCCTCCGTCTCAATGACCTCGACGAAGCGTTCCGCACTGAAGCCGTCGGGGTACAGACTCCAGCCGGACTCGCTTGCATCTACTTCACGCGCCTCGTCGACACCGTAGTTCCCGGCGAGCAGTCCGCCAGGATCGTTCAACAGGTGACGATCATCGCGAAGCGCGATGAGCAACTCTTCGACGGAGATCTTCAGAAAGCCCACGAACCGCTGGTGGTCGCATTCGATGCATGTGTCGGCGATCCACACGTGCTGTTGCATCGGAATCAGGCCCTCGGCCAAGCCCAGCATCGCGCGAAACCCAGGATTCGAGGCGATGGCCAGCGATACCGCTTCGACCTTGCGCCGAAGCTGCTGACCGGCCTTGCGAAGCGTCGTGGTCGCGTGCAACCACGCGTCCCGCTGAGATCGGCGCATGAACGTCGACTTCACCTCGATGACGAACAGATGCCCGTCGAGGACGGCGATAAGATCCACCTCGCCGGCGTCGTCTATGCCGCGCGGGGGCACCCAGTTGAGCTGCGTCCTGAACCCGCGCTTCTCGAGAAGCCTGGCGATCCCTGCTTCGATCCGTCGCGCCTCGTCGCGAGCGTGCCCGCGGCGTGCGCCGAGCCGCCTCAGGTTGTTGATCGCCGCGGTGCTGTTGTTCTGCATGGCGACGACCCACGGCAACTGCACCAGCGTCGCCCCGAACTTGAGCACCGGCCGCTCGAACAGGTGGGGCTGAAGGCCGGGCTCATTGCGCTGAAGCCGCTCTGCCGTCGCGACCATGTCGTAGGTCCAGAAGTCCAGGATCGCGGATGCCATCCTCGGATTGCCCGCGGGCTCCGACTTCGTTACGGTCCACCCCGTAATGTTGGACACCTTGGAGTCCCGGCTCGACCAAGTGAGCGGGAGTCGGTTTTGGAGCCGCTCACGCAGGCCGTCCATGGCCAAGCGCTGCAACGCGACGCGCCAGTCGCCCGACGCATCGACGCGTTCCGCAAAGGCGGCCAGGAAATCCTGCAGGAAGAAAGCGGACATCAGGTCGAGGGATAGCAGCGCCCGGAAGAGATTGACCGTGTCTCCGGAGTCGGACACCACTTCGTCGGCGACGCCGTACGCCTCACGCAGTCGAAGCTGCGCTTGCAGAGCCCGTAGCCAGGCCAGTCGGTTGGCCTCCGCGTTCTCTGGTCGACCGATCATCCACGTGGCCCGATCGGCGGCCACCTGCTCGACGTAGGTGTCGACAGCACGGTGGAACCAGTACCCATGCAGGCGATCGAGCTTCAGCCCGTCGCGTTGCCACGCCGCCCTCGCCGCCGGATCGACTTCGACGATCTCGAGCCGATCGCCCCGTCGCTCGAAACGAATGCCTTCGTCGTAGCTGAACGCGTCGGCGGACCTGGAGATGAACTCGTTCAACTCGATCTGAGCGTCCATGAGCGCGTGAAAGG
>CAYLKR010000181.1:0-5410 GCA_964384225.1 uncultured Methylibium sp. | reverse complement strand
CATCACGCCGCTGGACCGCGAGCAGATCCACGGCCTGATCAACGCGATGGACGACATCCTCGACCTGCTGCAGGACACGACCGAGACGATGAGCCTCTACGACGTGCGCCGCATGACCGAGGAGACGCTCGGCCTCGGGCGGCTCAGCGCACGCTGCTGCGAGCGCGTGCAGCATGCGGTGGCGCTGCTGCCCAAGCTCAAGGACGCCAGCGTCGTCGATGCGGCGCTCAAGACCTGCGAGGAGATCGACCACCTCGAGAGCGACGCCGACCGCGTGATGCGCTCGGCGATGAGCCAGCTGTTCCGCCACGAGCCCGACGTGCGCGAGCTGATCAAGCTCAAGGCCATCTACGAGATGCTCGAGTCGATCACCGACCGCTGCGAGGACGTGGCCAACCTGATCGAGGGCATCGTCCTCGAGAACTCCTGACCCGGCGCTGACGATGGCGTCGGTCGAGCTCGGCTTCTGGATCGTCGCGGCCCTGGTGCTGCTGGCGATCGCCTTCGACTTCATGAACGGCTTCCACGACGCCGCGAATTCGATCGCCACCGTCGTGTCCACCGGCGTGCTCAAGCCGCAGCAGGCGGTGGTGTTCGCCGCCTTCTTCAACTTCGTCGCGATCTTCGTGTTCCACCTGTCGGTGGCGGCTACGGTCGGCAAGGGCATCGTCACCCCGGGCGTCGTCGACCCGAACGTGATCTGCGGTGCGCTGGTCGGCGCGATCGCGTGGAACCTGATCACCTGGTACTACGGCATCCCGTCGTCGAGTTCGCACGCGCTGATCGGCGGGCTGGTCGGTGCGGTCCTGGCGAAGGCGGGCCCCGATTCACTGGTGGCCGCCGGCGTGATCAAGACCGTCTCCTTCATCCTCGTGTCGCCGCTGCTCGGCTTCGTGCTCGGGTCGATGCTGATGGTCGTCGTCGCGTGGCTGATGCGCGGCACGCCGCCGCTGCGCATCGACCGCTGGTTCCGGCGCGGCCAGCTGTTCAGCGCGGCGCTCTACAGCCTGGGCCATGGCGGCAACGACGCGCAGAAGACCATCGGCATCATCTGGGTGCTGCTGATCTCCACCGGCTACGTGGCGGTCGGCGACAAGGCGCCGCCCTGGTGGGTGATCTGGGCCTGCTACATCGCGATCGCGCTGGGCACGATGTTCGGCGGCTGGCGCATCGTCAAGACCATGGGGCAGAAGATCACCAAGCTCAAGCCGGTGGGCGGCTTCTGCGCCGAGACCGGCGGCGCGATCACGCTCTTCCTGGCCAGCGGGCTGGGTATTCCGGTGTCGACCACGCACACCATCACCGGGGCGATCGTCGGCGTCGGGTCGACGCAGCGCTTCGCGGCCGTGCGCTGGGGCGTGGCCGGCCGCATCGTCTGGGCTTGGATCTTCACGATCCCGGCCTCGGCGCTGATGGCCGCGCTGGCCTACGGCCTGAGCCTGCTGCTGTTCTGACGCGCAGCCGCCAAGCAAGACGGCGGCCGTTGACCGCCGTCGGTCGCGGAAGGCGGTGCGCCTAGCGCTTCTCGACCAGCCGGCGCAGATTGGCCAGGCCCGCCTGGTAGACGCCGGTGACGGCGCGCACCGCGGCCTCGTCGTTCTGGTCCGGCGGCGGATCGTTGTTCGGGAAGCCGCGGTAGAAGGCGCCGCGCCATTCGACCGTGCTCTTGTTGCCCTCGCCGCTGACGGTGATCGTGGACGTGTAGTTGGTCACCGGCAGCGCGCCGCCGTCCTTGGCACGGTAGCTGTAGCTGCGGCCCTCGGCGTTGTAGCGCTCCAGCGTCTCGGTCAGGGCGCCGCCGCCCTTGAGCTTGAGCTCGCGCACCGAGCCCTCGGCATTGCCCTTGTCGGCGGGGCTGGCCTCGACGGCCGGGTGCCACTTGGCCAGCGCATCGAAGTCCTTGATCACCGTCCACACCGCCTCGGGCGGGGCATCGATCGCGATCTTCTCGACCACCTTCTGTCGCGTGGGGCCGTGGGCCAGGGCGGCGTGGGTGGCGAAGCTGAGCAGCGCCAGGGCCGCGAGCCGTCGTGAAAGCATCGGGGGAGTCTCCAGGTTCGGTGGGAAGGGGCGGCGCGCGGTCAGGGCGCGGGGTCGCCGATGAAGGCGCCGAAGCCACGCGGGTTGCTGCCCAGCGTGACGCTGCGCAGGCGCTTGCCGGAGGCGGCATCGAGTTCAACGAGATTCTCGTCCATCCAGTTGACCACCCACACCCGGTCGCCCACCGAGGCGATGCCCTCGGGGTAGGCGAAGCCGCTCAGGGTCTGCACCGAGGCGAGTGTGTCGGGATCGATCACCGTGACGCTGTCGTCGCGCTGGTTGGTCACGTAAAGGCGCGTGCCACCGGCCGCCAGCGCCGCGCCGTAGGGCGCCTTGCCGACCTTGACCGTGCCGACGACCTTGGGCGCCGCCGGCTCGCGCACGTCGATCGCCGAGACGTCGTCGCTGTAGACGTTGAGCGCGTAGACGCGCCGCCGCGGTGCGTCGTACAGCAGCGCGAACGGATGCGAGCCGACCGCGATACGCGCGACGACCTTCGCGGCCTCGGCGTCGATCACCGCGACGCGGTCGTCGTCGCGCTCGGCGACGTAGACATGGCGCCCGTCGCCCGACACCGCGACGCCGGCCGGCGCCTGTCCCACCGGCACGCGCAGCACCTCGGCATGGCTGGCGGCATCGAAGCCGAGCAGCTGCCGGCCGTACCAGTCGGCGACATAGACGCGCCGGCCATCGGCCGAGGCGTCGATGCCCACCGCGCCGCCGCCGGCCGGCAGCGTGGCGAGCACGCGGCGCGTGCGCATGTCGATCACCGACACCGCGTTGTCGTCGGGCGCGGTGACGAACACCTTGCCGGCCTTCGGCACCGCCACCACGCCGGCCGGAGACTTGGCCACCGGCAGCGTCGCGCTGACGCGGTTCGCGGCGAGGTCGACGACCGAGACGCTGTGCCCGCCCTGGTTGGTGATCCAGGCGGTGGGGGCGGCGAGGGCCGTGAAGGCGGTGGCGAACAGGGTCGCGGCGGCGATCGTGGGCAGGGTGGGGCGTGTCATGTGCGCATCTTGTACCAGCGCAGCCCCCGGTTCACCGCATGCCCAGCTTGAACCCGATCATCGCGCGCAGCTTGTTCGGCGCCACCGGCTTGATCAGCAGGTGGAAGTCGTGCCGCTCCGCTTCACCCTCGTGGCCGCTCATCGTGCTGCCGGTGACCAGGATCGCCGGCAGCGCCGTCCCGAAGGCCCGGCGCAGCGCCTTCAGCGCCTCGACGCCGGTGCGGCCGTCGGGCAGGCGGTAGTCGACGATCGCGAGGTCGGGCGTCGGTGGCGTGCCCTGCGCCCAGGCCTGCACGGCCTCCAGCGTGTCGAACGCGTACACCGTCGCGCCCCAGCCGCGCAGCAGCACCACCAGGCCTTCGCGCACCGCCGCCTCATCCTCGACGACGACGATGCGGCGCCGCTCCAGCGTCAGACCCAGCGCCGCGCGCCCGCCGCTGCCGACCGGCGGCGCGGCCGGCGCCACCCGGCCGAGCGGCAGCGTCAGCGTGAACACGCTGCCGCGGCCCGGCTCCGAGGCGAGCGTGAGCCGTGCGTCCATCAGCCGCGCGAGCCGCTGCACGATCGACAGGCCCAGTCCCAGCCCCTTGGCCTGGTGGGCGGCCAGCGGGCGGCTGCCGTTGACCTGGTAGAACTCGTCGAAGACGCGGGCCTGCTCGGCCGCGGCGATGCCGACGCCGGTGTCCCACACCTGCACCAGCACCTGCTCGCCGCGCCGCCGTGCGCTGACGAGCACGCCGCCGTCCTCGGTGTAGCGGATCGCGTTGCTGAGCAGGTTGCGCACGATGCGGTCGACCAGCACCGGATCGGCGAACACCGCGTGGTGCGCGCCGCGCAGGCGCAGCGCGAGGCCCTTCTCGAAGGCGGTCGGCTCGTACTGCAGCTTCAGGCGCTGGAACAGGTCGCGCAGCACGAAGTGCTGCGGCTGCACGTCGACGCCGCCGGTGTCGATGCGGGTGATGTCGAGCAGCTCGCCGAACAGGCCCTCGAGCGCATCGACCGAGCTGTTGATGCTGTTGACCAGGTGGGTGACCTCCTCGTCGCCGCGACTCTTGGCGCGCAGCGCCTCGGCGAACAGGCCCATGGCGTGCAGCGGCTGGCGCAGGTCGTGGCTGGCGGCAGCGAAGAACTGGGTCTTGGCGCGGTTGGCCGTCTCGGCGACGCGCCGCGCCGCGTCGGCCGCGGCCTTTTCCTGCTGGAGCTGCACGGCCAGCTGCTCGGTGCGGACCTTCAGGTGGATGACCCCGTCGAAGGTGTTGCGGTAGGCGCGGCCGAGCATCGCGGTCATCACCCAGGTCAGGAAGATCACGCCGGCGAGCACCAGGTTGTCGTCGCCGCCGGCGGTGGCGATGCGCGCGATCGTCGGGGCGAACGACAGGCTGATGAAGGCGAGGAAGACGCGGTACTGCGTCGCCAGCAGCGGGATGGCGCCGACGCAGTAGCTGTAGGCGATGATCAGCAGGGCGGTCTGCTGGTGCATGCGGCCGTGGGTGTAGAGCAGCCAGACCGCCGCGCCCCAGGCCGCGCCCGAGGCGAGCGCGCCGACCGTCCACCAATGCAGCCAGTGCTCGGCGTCGCGGCGCGTGTGCTCGCTGCGCGCGTAGCGGCGCAGCGTCGCCAGCCGCAGCACCCAGATGGCGGCGAACAGCACGCCCCAGGTCATCAGCACGGCGCTCGGCGCGGTGCCGGCGAACAGCCCGAGCACGACGATCGCGCCGAGCATGTGCCCGGCCAGCGCCACGCCGGTCTGCTGGTAGAGCGAGTGGACGGTGTCGGGCAGCAGGTCCTCGGCCCTCAGCTCGGGCGGCGGCTCCTGCAGCAGCGTCGCGCCGGGCTCGATGGCCTGCAGCGGGGCGTTCACGGGCGCGCGCGGTTCAGCGGCGCCAACGGCCGACGGCCGAGCCCTGCTGCTGCGTCATCTGGCTGACCGCCAGCACGGCCTGGGTGCGGGAGTTGACGCCCAGGGTGCGCAGCACCGCTGCGACATGATCCTTGACGGTCTCGACCGACAGGTTGAGGTCGCGCGCGATCAGCTTGTTGGGCTTGCCCTGCAGCAGCAGCGCGAGCACGTCGGTCTGGCGCGGCGTGAGGCCGAGCGAGGCCAGCGAGGGCGTGGTCTGGTAGTCGCTGCCGCCGGCCTCGCGGCCGACCACCCGCAGATAGCCCGGTGTGGTGTCGGCGTCGGCCGGGGCCGGCGCCGGGCTGCCGGCGTTGACGCCCAGCGACATGGGCGGCACGTAGATGCCGCCGGACATCACCAGCCGCAGCGCCTCGAACAGCGTGTCGTTGCTGGCGCGCTTGGGCACGAAGCCCATCGCGCCCATGTCGATCGAGCGGATCACGTCGCTGGTGCGGTCGCT
>CAYLKR010000180.1:0-5427 GCA_964384225.1 uncultured Methylibium sp. | reverse complement strand
ACGTGGCGCGCCTGACGGTGTTCCGCTCCAACCTGCACATCTACGCCAGCGTCATCTCCGACGATGGCCAGAAGGTGCTCGCCAGCGCCTCGACCGCCGAGAAGGACGTGCGCGCCCAACTCGGCGGGCAAGGCAAGGGCGGCAATGCGGCGGCGGCCGCGATCGTCGGCAAGCGCATCGCCGAGAAGGCCAAGGCGGCCGGCATCGAGAAGGTCGCGTTCGACCGCGCCGGCTTCGCCTACCACGGCCGCGTGAAGGCGCTGGCCGAGGCCGCGCGCGAAGCCGGCCTGCAGTTCTGAGCCGGCGCACGGCACACCGAAGGAATTCGAGATGGCAAAGTTTCAACCCCGCATCGCCGACGAGGGCCGCGACGACGGCCTGAAGGAAAAGATGATCCAGGTGAACCGCGTGACCAAGGTGGTCAAGGGCGGTCGGACCATGAGCTTCGCGGCGCTGACGGTGGTCGGCGACGGCGACGGCCGCGTCGGCATGGGCAAGGGCAAGGCCAAGGAAGTGCCGGTCGCCGTCACCAAGGCGATGGACGCGGCGCGCCGCAACATGGTCAAGGTCAGCCTGAAGAACGGCACCGTGCACCACAACGTGACCGGCGAGCACGGCGCGGCCAAGGTGCTGCTGGCGCCGGCCGTGGCCGGTACCGGCATCATCGCCGGCGGCCCGATGCGCGCGGTGTTCGAGGTCATGGGCATCACCGACATCGTCGCAAAGAGCCTGGGCACGTCGAACCCGTACAACATGGTCCGCGCCACCTTCGATGCGCTGCGCCGCTCGACGACGCCGGCCGAAGTGGCGGCCAAGCGCGGCAAGTCGGTCGAAGAGATCCTGAACTGAGGCGCAGGGGAAGAACATGACGGACAAGAAGACCGTGACGGTCAAGCTGGTGCGCAGCCCGATCGGCACCAAGGCCGACCACCGCGACACCGTGCGCGGCCTCGGCCTGCGTCGGCTCAACAGCGTGCGCGTCCTCGAGGACACGCCGGCCGTGCGCGGCATGATCAACAAGGTGAGCTACCTGGTCCAGGTGCTCTGAGCCCTTGGGGAAGACGATGGAACTGAATACGCTGAAGCCCGCCGCGGGCGCCAAGAAGGCTCGTCGCCGCGTCGGGCGTGGCATCGGCTCGGGTCTGGGCAAGACCGCGGGTCGCGGCCACAAGGGCCAGAAGTCGCGTGCCGGCGGCTACCACAAGGTCGGCTTCGAAGGCGGCCAGATGCCGCTGCAGCGCCGCCTGCCCAAGCGCGGCTTCAAGTCGCTGACGCTCAAGTACAACGCCGAGATCACGCTCGCCGATCTGCAGAAGCTGGCCGCCGACGAGGTCGACGTTCCGACGCTGAAGCAGGCCGGTCTGGTCGGTGAACTGGCCAAGGTCGTCAAGGTCATCAAGTCGGGCGAGCTGAGCAAGAAGGTCGTGCTCAAGGGCGTCGGCGCGACTGCGGCCGCCAAGGCCGCGATCGAAGCCGCCGGCGGCTCGGTGGCCTGATCTCGCGCGACTGACGGAACTCCTGCGTGGCAACCAACGCGAATCAACTGGCCAAGAGCGGCAAGTTCGGCGACCTGCGTCGTCGGCTCGTCTTCTTGCTGCTGGCGCTCGTGGTCTACCGCATCGGTGCGCACATTCCCGTGCCGGGCATCAACCCCGAGCAGCTCTCCGCGCTGTTCGAGGGGCAGCAGGGCGGCATCCTGAGCCTGTTCAACATGTTCTCGGGCGGGGCGCTGTCGCGCTTCACCGTGTTCGCGCTCGGGATCATGCCGTACATCTCGGCGTCGATCATCATGCAGCTGATGACGCACGTGGTGCCGACGCTCGAGGCGCTGAAGAAGGAAGGCGAGGCGGGCCGTCGCAAGATCACGCAGTACACGCGCTATTTCACGCTGGTGCTGGCGATCTTCCAGTCGATGGGCATCGCGCTCGCGCTGGAAGGCTCGGCCGGCCTGGTGATCAACCCGGGCATGGGCTTCCGGCTGACCGCCGTCGTGAGCCTGGTGGCCGGCACGATGTTCCTGATGTGGCTCGGCGAGCAGATCACCGAGCGTGGTCTGGGCAACGGCATCTCGATCATCATCTTCGCAGGCATCGCCGCGGGGCTGCCGAGCGCGATCGGCGGCCTGTTCGAGCTGGTGCGCACCGGGGCGATGAGCATCGTCGCGTCGCTGTTCATCATCGCGCTCGTCATCGGCGTGACCTATCTGGTGGTGTTCGTCGAGCGTGGCCAGCGCAAGATCCTCGTCAACTACGCGAAGCGCCAGGTCGGCAACCGCGTCTATGGCGGCCAGTCGTCGCACCTCCCGCTGAAGATCAACATGTCGGGCGTGATCCCGCCGATCTTCGCGTCGTCGATCATCCTGCTGCCGGCCACGATCGTCAGCTGGTTCGCGACCGGCGACGGCCTGACCTGGCTGAAGGATCTGGCCGCGCTGCTGTCGCCCGGCCAGCCGATCTACGTGATGCTATACGCCGCGGCGATCGTGTTCTTCTGCTTCTTCTACACGGCGCTCGTGTTCAACAGCCGCGAGACCGCCGACAACCTGAAGAAGAGCGGCGCCTTCATTCCGGGCATCCGTCCGGGGGAGCAGACCGCGCGGCACATCGACCGCATCCTCGGCCGGCTGACGCTGGGCGGCGCCGTGTACATCACCGCGGTGTGCCTGCTGCCCGAGTTCTTGGTGCTGAAGTACAACGTGCCGTTCTACTTCGGTGGCACGTCGCTGCTGATCATCGTCGTCGTCACGATGGACTTCTGGGCCCAGGTGCAGAGCTACGTGATGAGCCAGCAGTACGAGTCGCTGCTGAAGAAAGCCAATTTCAAGGCCAGCTGAACGGGAACGGTAGACGCATACATGGCCAAGGATGACGTCATCCAGATGCAGGGCGAGATTTTGGAGAACCTGCCCAATGCGACGTTTCGCGTGAAGCTGGAGAACGGGCATGTGGTGCTCGGTCACATCTCGGGGAAGATGCGCATGCACTACATCCGCATTCTGCCCGGGGACAAGGTGACCGTGGAGCTGACGCCCTACGATTTGAGTCGTGCTCGCATCGTCTTCCGGGCGAAGTGAGCGGCAAGTAGAGACCCGGAAGAGCGCAAGAGGTCAAGGAGAAGATCATGAAGGTCGCCGCATCGGTCAAGAAGATGTGCCGCAATTGCAAGATCATCCGCCGCAAGGGCGTGGTGCGTGTGATCTGCACCGATCCGCGTCACAAGCAGCGCCAGGGCTGACCCGCGCGTTCGCGAAGCACAGAGTTAGAGGAACACCATGGCACGTATCGCTGGCATCAACATCCCGCCGCAGAAGCACGCCGAGATCGGCCTGACCGCGATCTACGGCATCGGCCGCACGACCGCGCAGAAGATCTGCGACGTGTGCGGCATCGAGCGCACCAAGAAGATCAAGGACCTGAGCGACACCGATCTGGAGAAGATCCGCGAGGAGATCGGCAAGATCACGATCGAAGGTGACCTGCGTCGCGAGACCACGATCAACATCAAGCGTCTGATGGACCTCGGCTGCTACCGCGGCATGCGGCATCGCCGCGGCCTGCCGATGCGCGGCCAGCGCACGCGCACCAACGCCCGCACCCGCAAGGGCCCGCGCAAGTCGGCCGCCGCGCTGAAGAAGTAAGCCGCGCCACAGTCAAAGAGAGCACAGCATGGCCAAGTCCCCTGTCAACACCGCCGCCCAGCGCGTGCGCAAGAAGGTCCGCAAGAACATCGCGGACGGTGTGGCGCACGTCCACGCCTCGTTCAACAACACGATCATCACGATCACCGACCGCCAGGGCAACGCGCTGTCGTGGGCGTCGAGCGGCGGCCAGGGCTTCAAGGGCTCGCGCAAGTCGACCCCGTTCGCCGCCCAGGTGGCCGCCGAGGTCGCCGGACGTGCCGCGCAGGACCAGGGCATCAAGAACCTCGAGGTCGAGATCAAGGGCCCGGGCCCGGGCCGCGAGTCGTCGGTGCGCGCGCTGGCTTCGCTGGGCATCCGCATCGTGTCGATCTCCGACGTCACGCCGGTGCCGCACAACGGCTGCCGCCCGCAGAAGCGCCGCCGCATCTGACCTCGCGTAGAGCGCGCGCGAGCGCGCTACAATGCACGTTTTCCCGCAGCCGGCTGGCGCCGACAGGTGCCGCCGGCGGTTTTCGTTGAAGCCGCAAGGCTTCGCAAGCCCACCGTCCGAGCCCAGAAGAACACCCGCCGGACTTGCGCAGCACCTCGATGGCTGCGTCAGATTGACAAGGAAGCAACGTGGCACGTTACCTCGGTCCCAAGGCCAAACTGGCCCGCCGTGAAGGCACCGACCTGTTCCTGAAGAGCGCCCGCCGCGCGATCAGCGACAAGGCCAAGTTCGACTCCAAGCCCGGCCAGCACGGCCGCACCTCGGGCCAGCGCACCAGCGACTTCGGCCTGCAGCTGCGCGAGAAGCAGAAGGTCAAGCGCATGTACGGCGTGCTGGAGCGCCAGTTCCGCCGCTACTTCGCCGAGGCCGAGCGCCGCAAGGGCAACACCGGCGCGAACCTGCTGCTGCTGCTCGAGTCGCGCCTGGACAACGTCGTCTACCGCATGGGGTTCGCGTCGACCCGCGCCGAAGCGCGCCAGCTCGTGTCGCACAAGGCGATCACCGTCAATGGTGAAGTGCTGAACATCCCGTCGGCGCTGGTCAAGGCCGGCGACACCGTCGGCGTGCGCGAGAAGGCCAAGAAGCAGCTGCGCGTGACCGAGTCGGTCAAGCTGGCCGAATCGATCGGCATGCCGGGCTGGGTCGCGGTCGACGCCGCCAAGCTCGAAGGCGTGTTCAAGAAGACGCCGGACCGCGACGAGTTCGGCTCCGACATCAACGAGTCGTTGATCGTCGAACTGTATTCGCGCTGACGCGCGGGCCGGGGGAGCGCGCGCCGGCGTCGGCGGCGCTCGGCCCGGCGAAGTTTTTACGGTCCGGGTGCCGCTGTTCCACCGAGCGGGCGGGTCCCGGTGCTCCATCAGCCTTATCGGTGTAACGAGCCGAGGGTAATGACAGGAAGACCTGATGCAAACCAATCTGCTGAAGCCCAAAGCCATCAACGTCGAGCCGCTGAGCGCCGCCAAGGGCGCCCACCGGGCCAAGGTCACGCTCGAGCCCTTCGAGCGCGGCTACGGCCACACGCTGGGCAACGCCCTGCGCCGCGTGCTGCTGTCGTCGATGGTCGGCTACGCGCCCACCGACGTGACGATCGCCAACGTGCTCCATGAGTACTCGGCGATCGACGGCGTCCAGGAGGACGTGGTCCATGTCATGCTGAACCTCAAGGGGGTCGTGTTCCGCCTGCACAACCGTGACGAGGTCACGCTGGTGCTGCGCAAGGAAGGCGAAGGCCCGGTCACGGCCGGCGACATCCAGACGCCGCACGACGTCGAGATCATCAACCCCGACCATGTCA
>CAYLKR010000179.1:0-5429 GCA_964384225.1 uncultured Methylibium sp. | reverse complement strand
ATCGGCGACGACGTCGAGATCGGCGCCAACACCTGCATCGACCGCGGCGCGCTCGGCGACACGGTGATCGAGGACGGCGTCAAGCTCGACAACCTGATCCAGATCGCCCACAACGTGCAGATCGGCCGCGGCACGGCGATGGCGGCGCAATCGGGCGTGGCCGGCAGCACGCGCATCGGTGCCCGCTGCACGATCGGCGGCCAGGCCGGCGTCGTCGGGCACCTGAGCCTCGGGGACGACGTGCACATCTCCGCCAAGAGCACCGTCACACGGTCGATCGCCAAGCCGGGCATCTACACCGGCTTCTTCCCGCTCGACGACAATCGCAGCTGGGAGAAGAACGCGGTCACGCTGCGCCAGCTCCACGCGCTGCGCGAACGCGTGCGCGCTCTCGAGCGTGCCGCCGCAGGCGAGGCCCACCCAGAACCGGACGACCCCCCGCCATGATGGACATCCACCAGATCCTCGAGAAGCTGCCGCACCGCTACCCCATCCTGCTGGTGGACCGCGTGCTCGAGGTCGAGGCCGGCAAGCGCATCAAGGCGCTGAAGAACGTCTCGATCAACGAGCCTTACTTCGTCGGCCACTTCCCGCACCGCCCGGTGATGCCCGGCGTGCTGATGCTCGAAGCCCTGGCCCAGGCCGCCGCGCTGCTGAGCTTCGCCGACGGCGGCCTGCAGACCAATAAGAACTCGGTCATCTACTTCGTCGGCATCGACGGCGCGCGCTTCAAGCGCCCGGTCGAGCCGGGCGACCAGCTGATCCTCGAGGTCGAGGTCGACCGCATCAAGGCCGGCATCCACAAATTCACGGCACGCGCCACCGTGGCCGGCGAGCTGGCCTGCGAGGCCCAGCTGATGTGCACGATGCGCACGATCGCCTGACGACGATGAGCGGCATCCACCCGACCGCGATCGTCGACCCGCAGGCGCGGCTCGCGCCCGACGTGCAGGTCGGGCCGTACACGCTCATCGGACCGCACGTCGAGATCGGTGCCGGCACGACGATCGGGCCGCATTGCGTGATCGAGGGCCACACGACGATCGGCGAGAACAACCGCATCTGGCAGTTCTGCTCGCTCGGTGCCGCGCCGCAGGACAAGAAGTACGCCGGCGAGCCGACCCGGCTCACGATCGGCGACGGCAACACCATCCGCGAGTTCTGCACCTTCAACTGCGGCACCGCGCAGGACAGCGGCAACACCAAGGTCGGCGACGACAACTGGGTGATGGCCTATGTGCACCTCGCCCACGACGTGCAGCTCGGCAGCCACTGCATCCTCGCCAACAACGCCACGCTGGCCGGCCATGTGCACGTGGGCGACTGGGTCATCGTCGGCGGCCTGACGGGCGTGCACCAGTTCGTCAAGATCGGCGCGCACGCGATGGCCGGCTTCCAGACCGCGCTGTCGCAGGACGTGCCGCCCTTCATGATGGTCGACGGCAACCCGGCGGCCGTGCGCGGCTTCAACATCGAGGGCCTGCGCCGGCGCGGCTTCGGGCCCGAGCGCATCGCCCAGGTCAAGCAGATGCACCGGCTGCTGTACCGGCAGGGGCTGACGCTGGAGCAGGCCAAGGCCGAGGTCGCGGCGCTGAAGGGTGCGGTCGAGGGCGGTGACGGCGACATCTCGCTGATGCTCGACTTCCTCGACGCCAGCCGGCGCGGCATCGTCCGGTAGGGCGGATGAGGCTCGGCATGGTCGCCGGCGAGGCCTCGGGCGACCTGCTCGCCGGGCTGCTGATGGGCGGGCTGAAGGCCCGCTGGCCACGGCTCGAGGCCTTCGGCATCGGCGGCCCGCAGATGGCGGCGCAGGGCTTCGAGGCCTGGTGGCCGAGCGAGAAGCTCGCGGTGCACGGCTATGCCGAGGCGCTGAAGGTCTATCGCCAGCTCGTGGCGCTGAGGTCCGAGCTCGGCGATCGCCTGCTCGCCGAGCGGCCGGCCGCCTTCGTCGGCATCGACGCACCGGACTTCAACCTCGGCCTCGAGGCGCGGCTGAAGGCCGCGGGCATGAAGACCATCCACTTCGTCTGCCCGTCGGTCTGGGCCTGGCGCGGCGGGCGGGTGCACAAGCTGGCGGCCTCGGCCGATCATGTGCTGTGCCTCTTCCCCTTCGAGCCCGAGTTGCTCGCGAAGGCCGGCGTCGAGGCCAGCTATGTCGGCCACCCGCTGGCCGATGCGATCCCGCTCGAGGTGCCGCGCGCCGCGGCGCGGGCCGCGCTCGGGCTGGGCGCGGACGACACGGTCGTCGCGGTGCTGCCCGGTTCGCGCCGCGGCGAGATCCGCCACATCGCGCCGGCCTTCGTGCGCGCGGCGCAGCGGCTCGTCGCGGTGCGGCCCGGACTGCGGTGCGTGCTGCCGGTCGCGCCGGGCCTGCGGCCGGCGGTCGAGGCGGCCGTCGCCGAGGCGGGCGCTCAGGACGCGCTGACGCTGGTCGACGGCCGCTCGCACGAGGTGCTGGCGGCCTGCGACGTGACGCTGATCGCCAGCGGCACCGCGACGCTCGAGGCGGCGCTGTTCAAGCGGCCGATGGTGATCGGCTACCGCATCGCGTGGCTGTCGTGGCAGATCATGCGCCACATGCGCTACCAGCCCTGGATCGGGCTGCCCAACGTGCTGGCGCGCGAATTCCTGGTGCCCGAGCGGCTGCAGGACGACATGACGCCCGAGGCGCTGGCGGCCGACGTGCTGCACTGGCTCGACGAGCCGGCCGCGTGCGAGCGCATCGCAGCGCGCTTCACCGAGATGCACCACACCCTCCGGCGCGACACCGCGCGCGCGGCCACCGATGCGATCGCCCAAGTCGTCGAAGCCTGAGCCGCGCGGGCGCGCAGCGGCCGCACCCCAGCAACTGGGCCTGAGCTGGGACGCGCCGGGCCTCGTCGCCGGTGTCGACGAGGCCGGCCGCGGGCCGCTGGCCGGGCCGGTGGTGGCGGCCGCGGTGATCCTCGACGAGCTGCAGCCGATCCGCGGCCTGGGCGACTCGAAGGCGATCGCACCTCGCCGGCGCGAGCGCCTCTTCGACGAGATCCGCGCGAAGGCGCTGTGCTGCTGCATCGCCGAGGCCAGCGTCGAGGAGATCGACGCGCTCAACATCCTGCAGGCCACGATGCTCGCGATGCGCCGTGCGGTCGACGGCCTGCGGCTCGCGCCGCACAAGGTGCTGGTCGATGGCAACCGCCTGCCGGTGCTGCGCGTCCCGGCCGAGGCGATCGTCAAGGGCGACGCCAAGGTCGCGGCGATCTCGGCCGCGTCCATCCTCGCCAAGGTGCACCGCGACCGGCTGTGTGCCGCGCTGCATGAGGCGCATCCGCAGTACGGCTTCGACGGCCACAAGGGCTACCCGACGCCCGATCACCTGGCCGCACTGCGCACCCACGGCGCCTGCGCCGCGCACCGCCGCAGCTTCGCGCCAGTCCGCGAGGTGCTGGAGCCGCGCGCATGACGAGCGGCCCCGAACACATCAGCTCGCGCGGCAACCCGCTGCTCGTCCGCCTGCGCAGGCTGACGCAGGACCCGGGCGGCTACCGGCGCGCCGGCAGTGTCTGGCTTGAAGGCGAGCACCTCTGCGAGGCCTGCGCCGCGCGCGGCCCGCGGCCGGCCCAGGCGCTGCTCAGCGTGCGCGGCGCCGCCGATCCGGCCTTGCGCAAGCTGGCCGCGCAGGCGCCGCGCGTCGCGGTCGTCGCCGACGCGCTGTTCGCGCAGCTCAGCGGGCTGGAGTCCCCGGCGCGCATCGGCTTCGTGCTCGACGCGCCGCAGGCGGTGCCGATCACGCCGGGTCATCCGAGCGTCGTGCTCGACCGGCTGCAGGACGCCGGCAACGTCGGCAGCATCCTGCGCAGCGCGGCGGCGCTGGGCGTCGGCCAAGTCATCGCACTGAAGGGCACCGTGGCACTGTGGTCGCCTAAGGTGCTGCGCGCCGGCATGGGGGCGCATTTCGCGCTGCGGCTGGTCGAGGGCGTGACGGCGGACGCGCTGGACGCGCTGGCGCTGCCCTTGCTCGCGACCAGCTCGCATGCCGAGCGCTCCGTCGCCGACGCCACGCTGCCCTGGCCTTGCGCCTGGGTGCTGGGCCACGAGGGGCAGGGCGTCGGGGCGGCGCTGCTGGCGCGCTGCGCCGAGACGCGGCGCATTCCGCAGCCCGGCGGCGAGGAGTCGCTGAACGTCGCCGCGGCGGCGGCGATCTGCTTCTACGAGTCCCTGCGCCGGCGCGGCTGAGCGCGCGCTGCCTACACTGCCCGCATGGGCACCGGGGCAGCACAGGTGGTCTGGTTCAAGCGCGACTTGCGCTGGGTCGACCACGCGCCGCTCCTGCGGGCCGTACGCGCCGGGCCGGTCATCGCGCTGTGGGCCGAGGAGCCCGCGCTGTGGCGCGAGCCGGACATGGCGACGCAGCACCACGCCTTCGCGCACGAGTGCCTCGCCGAGCTCGACGCCTGGTGCCGCGCCGAGGGCGGTACGCTGTGGCGCTGGCCGGGCGAGATCGAGGGCGCGCTCGCGGCGCTGCGGGCGCGGCATGGCGGTTTCGTGCTCTGGAGCCACGAGGAGACCGGCAACGGCTGGACCTACGACCGCGACCGCCGTGTCGCGGCGTGGTGCGCGGCGAACGGCGTCGCCTGGCACGAGTTGCCGAACAACGCCGTGGTGCGCCGGCTCGCCGATCGCGACCGCTGGTCCGCGCACTGGATGCAGCGCATCGAGCCCGAACCGCTGCCGGCGCCGACCGGCATCGCCTGGGCCGCGCTGCCACCCGCACCGCCGTCGGCTCCGACGCCGACCCGCGATGCCGACAAGCCCCTGCGCCAGCGCGGTGGCCGCTCGCGGGCGCTGGCGCTGCTGGCGAGCTTCCTGCGCGAGCGCGGACGGGACTATCGGCGCGAGATGTCGAGCCCGCTCGCCGCCGCATCGGCCTGCTCGCGCCTGTCGCCGCATTTCGCCTGGGGCACGCTGTCGATCCGCGAGGCGGCGCACGCCACCTGGGCGCGGCGGCGCGAGCTCCAGGCGCTGCCGCGTGAGCAGCGGCCGGAGGGCTTCCTGGGCTCGCTGCAGAGCTTCGAGGGCCGGCTGCACTGGCACTGCCACTTCATCCAGAAGCTGGAGAGCGAGCCGGCGATCGAGCACCGCAACGTGCACCGCGGCTTCGACGGCCTGCGCGACGAGGCCGGGCTCGACGACGAGGCGCGCCGCCGTTTCGACGCCTGGTGCGCCGGCCGCACCGGCTGGCCCTTCGTCGACGCTTGCCTGCGCAGCCTGCACGCCACCGGCTGGATCAACTTCCGCATGCGCGCGATGCTGATGAGCGTGGCGAGCTACCAGCTCTGGCTGCACTGGCGGCCCACCGTGCTGTGGCTCGCGCGCCAGTTCCTCGACTACGAGCCCGGCATCCACTGGCCGCAGGCGCAGATGCAGAGCGGCGTGACCGGCATCAACAC
>CAYLKR010000178.1:0-5491 GCA_964384225.1 uncultured Methylibium sp. | reverse complement strand
ACCTGCGCGAATCGCTGCGCATCAAGCTGCCGGAGGAGGGCGCGGCCGCGCCGGTGCTCGCCGCTGCCGCAGCGCCGGCCGAGGCCGCGCCGCCGGCGCCCCGCAAGCGCCCGACCGCGCGCAAGGCCAAGCCCGCCGAGGCCCCCGCGGCGCCGGCCGGCGTGGTCGACCCGACGCAGTGGTGGGGCGCGCTGACCAAGCAGTTCACCCAGCTCGCCGCCAGCGCGATGAAGGACGCCGCCTCCGACTCGGCCAAGCAGCTCGCCGGCAACCTGGTCAAGCAGAGCTTCAACGCCGCCGAGCACACAATCAAGGTCGGCATGGCGCCGGCGCAGAAGGCCGCCAAGGTGGCCGGTGCGGTGGCCAACAAGGTGGCGCGCTCGGCCGGCGAGGCCAAGGCCGCCCGCAAGCGCGCCGCGCCGGCCAAGCGTGGCGGCACGCGCCGCGGCTGACGCTGCCGCCCGGTCCCCGTTTCAGCGATGGATGCTCGCCCCTTCGCCTGCGCCCATGCCGCCCACCCGCAGTGGCGCATGGCGTTCGGGCTGGTCGCTGCCCAGCTCGAGGCGCAGCTCGCCGGCCGGCCGGCGCCGACGCTCGGCTGGTGCTACCTGAGCGACCACCACGCCGGCGCGGCCGAGGCCCTGCTGGCGGCGCTGCGCGAGCGCTGGCCCGGCACGGCCTGGGTCGGCGCGGTGGGCATCGGCGTGTGCGCCGACGGCGTGGAGTACTTCGACGAGCCGGCGCTCGCGGTGATGCTGGGTCACCTGCCGCGCGAGCAGTTCCGCGTCTTCAGCGGCCGCCAGCCGCTGCCGGCGCTGGAGTCGCGCGGCGGCTTCGCGGCGCACACCGCGCTGGTCCACGCCGACCCCGCCACGCCCGAGCTGCAGGCGCTCGTGGCCGAGCTCGGCGAACGCGTCGCCGGCCGCTACCTGTTCGGTGGGCTGGCCTCGTCGCGCACGCGCACCGTGACGCTGGCCGACGGCGTCTGCGAGGGCGGCCTGTCGGGCGTGGCCTTCGCGGCCGGCGCGGGCATCGTCTCGCGCGTCACCCAGGGCTGCCAGCCGCTCGGGCCGGCGCGGCGCATCGGCGCGGCCGAGGGCAACCTCGTGCTGACGCTCGACGGCGAGCCGGCGCTCGACCGGCTGCTCGCCGACCTCGGCGTCAGCGCGCGCGCGCCGCGCGAGGCGGTGGCGCGACTGCGCGGCACGCTGGTCGGCCTGAGCGACGCCGAGGAGGCCGCGCCCTTCGGCCTGCCGGCGCAGAACCCCGAGTTCGCGACGCCGGCCCGGCGCGGCGCCTTCGGCACCGAGACGCGCGTGCGCCACCTCGTCGGCATCGACCCGCGGCAGCGCGGCATCGCGATCGCCGAGGCCGTGCAGCCGGGTCAGATGCTCGCCTTCTGCTGCCGCGACACCGACGCCGCGCGGCGCGACCTGGTGCGCATCGCCGCCGAGGTGCGCAGCGCTCTCGAACCCGAGGACCTGCCGCTGGCCGCGCCGGCCTACGCGGCGGGGGCCGAGGCGCCGCATGCCGGCGGCCGCCGCATCCTCGGCGCGCTCTACTTCAGCTGCACCGGCCGCGGCGGGCCGCACTTCGGCGCGCCGTCGGCCGAGCTGCAGCTGCTGCGCCATGCACTCGGCGAGGTGCCGCTGGTCGGCTTCTTCGCGGCCGGCGAGATCGGCCACCGCCACCTCTACGGCTACACCGGCGTGCTGACCGTGTTCACTGCGCCGAACTGAGGCTGCGGCCAGGCGAACAGCTCGCGAAGCCGTAGCGCTCGCAGAACGGACTGCCGAGCAGCGGCAGCGCCGGCGGGATGCGGTGGTAGCGCTCGGCCACCTGCCGCAGCACCGCGTCGCGGTAGGGCGGGTAGCGGAAGCCCTGGCCGTCGAGGGTGTGCATCGTCAGCCCGGCGACGGTGAAGCTGCCGGGGCTGACCCGCTCGAAATAGGGCGCGAACTCGGCCGCGTCCATCGGCTTGCGGTCGTAGATGCGGATCGCCCGGCCGTCGTAGCTGCGGAAGTCCACCAGCAGGTCGTCCTGGCGCGCATGGAAGCGCCCGGGCCCGAACACCGGCACGTAGCGGCCGGCGTGGTAGGCCAGCACCGCGGCCGGGCTGTAGGCGCGGGCCATCAGCGTCGCGCCCTCGGGGAGCTCACGCGTCAGCGCGGCGGTGATCGCCGGCGCCTCGCGCAGGAAGACCAGCGACGGGAAGGACTTCGACGACTGCCACCAGGCCAGCGGCGTCGCCAGCAGCGCGACCAGCAGCAGCACATGGGGCAGCGACAGCCAGCCGGTCCAACGCAGCGAGCGGGCCAGGCCCTCGGGCGCGACGCGCAGTCCCGCCCACAGCACGAAGGCCGGCACGAAGCCGAGCACCCAGTGCAGCCCGACGCCGCGCCGCAGCGCGACGACCGCGAGCAGCGCGAAGGGCACGCCCCACAGCACCGCGAGCAGCCGCGACGGCCGCAGCGCCTCGGCGCGCGCCCGCCAGCCCTGCCACAGCAGCCAGGGCGTCAGCAGGTAGACCATCATTGCCACGTAGACGAAGAAATCGCTCGGCGAACTGCGCGAGTCGTTGTGGCGGTTGATCAGGTTGAACATGATGTTGGTCCAGCCGTGGTGGGCGTTGAACCAGAGGTGCAGCGCGACCGCGGGCAGCGCGAACGCCGCGCCGAGCAGCAGCGCCCACCAGCGCTCGCGCCGCCAGCCGAGGACCCAGACGACATAGCCGAGACCGAGCAGCACCGCGAAGTACTTGCTCAGGAAGGCGAGCCCGAGCAGCGCGCCGGCCGCTGCATACCAGCCGGCCGGGCGCGCGGCGAGCTCGGCTCGCACGAAGCACCAGACCGACAGGCCCATGAACAGGATCAGCGGCGTGTCGGTCGTCACCAGCACGAAGAACCACGAGAAGGGCAGCGCGAGGTAGATCGCACCGGCCCACCAGGCTGCCGCCTCGCGCTCGGCAGGCAGCAGGCGCCGCGCGAGATCGACGATGCCGAGCGCCAGCACGCTGGTCACCAGCAGCGAGACGCTGCGCAGCGCCAGCGGCGCGTCGCCGAAGGCCGAGCGCAGCGCCCACAGCAGCCAGCCGACCATCGGCGGATGGTCCGAATAGCCCCAGGCCGGGTGCACGCCCCATTGGTAGAAGAAGGCCTCGTCGCCGCTGAAGGGCAGCCAGGCAGCGAGGCCGATCTTCAGCGCTAGCGTGACCCCGAAGACCTTGAAGAAGGTCGCGCGCGCATTCGCGGCGTCGAAACCGTTCATGCGTCCGCGGCGAGCAGGAACACGCCCACGACGATCAGCCCGCAGCCGGCCAGGCGCTGCCAGGAGAAGGGCTCGCCGAGCCACTGCACGCCGAACAGCATGGTGAACACGAAGCCCAGGCTGACCAGCGGGTAGGCGAGGCTCACGTCCAACCGCGACAGCACCCAGATCCACAGCGCCGCGCTCAGCCCGTACAGCGCGAGACCCAGCCACACCAGCGGGCTGGCGAGCGCATGGGCATAGGTGCCGGCGACCGAGCCGGCCTCGCCGCCGCGCAGGCCGAGCTTCATCGCCAGCTGCGCGGCGCTGGACATCAGCACGCACAGCAGCGCGACCGCCAGCGCGGCGGCCTTCATGCGAGGCCTCCGCGCGAGGCCAGCGCCGCGAAGCCGCCCATCGCCAGCAGCGTCAGCCAGCTGTAGCGGTCCTTCAGCGCGAACGCGACCGGGTCCTCGCCGTGCAGCTCGCGCCGCGCGACCTTCAGCCAGATCCGCATCACCCAGGCCAGCAGCAGCGGTGCCAGGCCCCACAGCCACTCGGCGGCCGGGTAGAGCGCCTTGCCGTTCTGGCTGTCGATGTAGAGGGCCAGCACCATCACCGCGAGGAAGCCGCTCGCCATGCCCATGCCGCGCAGGGTGGCCAGGTCCACCAGGAGGTAGCCGCGCCCGGGGGTGTGGCTGCGTTCGGTGTCGATCATCTCCTCCAGTTCGGCGCAGCGCTTGACGAGCGCGAGGCTGAGGAACAGGAACATCGAGAAGGCCAGCAGCCAGTTCGACAGCGCCACCTCGGCCACCACCGCGCCGGCCATGATGCGCCAGGTGTACAGGCTCGCGAGCACCAGCACGTCGAGCAGCGCCAGGCTCTTGAGCCACAGCGAATAGGCCAGCGTGATCACCGTGTAGCCGGCCAGCATCAGCGCGAAGGGCGGCGACACCATCGCCGCCAGCGAGAAGCCGCCGACCGCGAGCCCGATGCCGAGCACGACCGCCGCCGCGACGCCCAGCCGCCCCGATGCCAGCGGCCGCGCGCGCTTGGTGGCGTGGCGGCGGTCGTTGGGCAGGTCGAGCAGGTCGTTGACGAGGTAGGTCGCCGAGGCCACCAGGCCGAAGGCGACGAAGGCCAGCGCCGCCGCGCCCCAGGCTCGCGCATCGCTCACATGGCCGGCCAGCAGCGGCACGAACATCAGCACGTTCTTGCTCCACTGCTGCAGGCGGATCGCCTTCAGCAGCGTGCGCAGGCCGAGCGGCTCGCGCGCATAGACCTGCGCGGCGGGGTGCAGCGCGCGCAACCGCCGCAGCACGCCGGCCGGCGCGTTGACCACCACCGCCTCGGCCGCGCCCTGCCAGACGGCGAGGTCGGCCGTGTCGTTGCCGGCGTAGGCGTAGGGGCCGCCGGCGTGGCGCTCGATCGCCTCGCGCTTGCGCGGGCCCTTCAGGTTGACGGCCTCGCTGCCGAGGTGGGCGCTGAAGACACCCAGGTGCTCGGCCACCGCCGCGGCGATGCGCGCGTCGGCCGCGGTCGCCAGCACCAGCGGGCGCCCGCGCGCCCATTCGCCGCGCAGGAAGGCGAGGAAGTCGGCGCGGTAGGGCAGCGAGGTGGCATCAAAACGCACCGCGTCGGCGACGCGCCGCTTGAAGACCAGCCGCAGCAGGTTCAGCGGGTTGCGCCGCAGCAGCAGCAGGATGGCTTCGTGCAGCGTGTCGCCCGGGAACAGCGTGCCGTCGAGGTCCACGTAGAGCGGCAGCGCGGACGGGGGCGGGGCGGTCGGGGTCAAGGTCTTGCGGGCGGCGGCTGCAGGGGGCGCGGGCGCGCCGCCCGCACTATGCCATCGCCACCGGCGCGCAAAATGGGGAACCGGCGCGCCGCGCACGGGCTCCCACCGCCATGCGCTCGCTCCTCCCCGCAACCCTGCTCGCCTGCGCCGTTGCGCTGCCCGCCGGCGCGGCGCAGGAGATCGTGCGCCAGCGCCTGCCCGACGGCCGCGTGGTGTTCACCGACCGCCCGGTGCCGGGCGCGACGATCGAGAAGCGCTGGAGCGTCGAGCCCGAGGATCCGGTGGCCGCGCAGGCGCGGCGCGAGGCGCTGGCGCGGGAATCGGCTGCCGTCAGCGAGCGGCTGAACCGCAACGCCGCGGCGCAGCGAGAGGCCGATCTGCAGGCCGAGCTGGCCCGCGAGCGCGCGGCACGCGACGCCGCCGAGCGCGAGGCGGCGCGCGCCGGCGCCG
>CAYLKR010000177.1:0-5504 GCA_964384225.1 uncultured Methylibium sp. | reverse complement strand
GGGAGACGATCGACAGCGACCAGATCGACGACATCATGGCCGGCAAGCCGCCGCGCCCGCCGAAGGACTGGACCGCGAGCCCGCCCGCCAGCCCGAGTGGCGGAGCCGGCGACTCGCCGAACGTCAGCCCCGACGGCGCGCCGGCGGCGGTCTGATCGTCCGGTTCACTCTCGCGTAGCGGGGCTTCGGCCCCGCTTTCGTTTGACATGCAGCACTGGCAGACCACCCGTCACCGCATAGCCCTCGACCGCCCGCAGGTGATGGGCATCGTCAACCTGACGCCCGATTCCTTCTCGGACGGCGGCCGCCACGCCGGCGTGCAGGCCGCGCTGGCGCACTGCGAGAGGCTCCTGGAGGAGGGGGCCGACATCCTCGACATCGGCGGCGAGTCGACCCGTCCCGGTGCCGAGCCGGTGCCGCTGGACGAGGAACTGGCGCGCGTGCTGCCCGTGCTGCGCGGCGCGCTGCAGCTCGGCGTGCCGGTCTCGCTCGACAGCTACAAGCCGGCGGTGATGCGCGCGGCGCTGGAGCTCGGCGTCGACATCGTCAACGACATCAAGGCGCTGCGCGAGCCGGGCGCGCTGGATGTGGTTGCCGCCCATCCGAACTGCGGCGTCTGCCTGATGCACATGCGCGGGATGGAGCCCAGGACCATGCAGGACGGCGACCCGGAGTACGACGACGTGGTCCGCGAGGTCGGCGACTTCCTGCGCGAGCGCCGCGATGCGCTGGCCGCGCGCGGCGTCGCGGCCGAGCGCATCGTGCTCGACCCCGGCATCGGCTTCGGCAAGCGCAGCGAGCACAACGTCGCGCTGCTGGCGCGCCAGCACGAACTGCTGGCGCTCGGTCTGCCGATCCTGGCCGGCTGGTCGCGCAAGGGCACGCTCGGGCGCCTGACCGGCCGCGAGGTCGGCGACCGGCTGGTCGCGAGCGTCGCTGCGGCGCTGGCGGCCGTGCAGCGCGGCGCGCGCATCGTGCGCGTGCACGATGTCGGCGCGACGGTCGACGCGCTGAAGGTGTGGGCGGCCGCCGGGCTGCCCGCCTGAAACCTCTCTGGACCGCGAGCGATGAGCAGAACCTACTTCGGCACCGACGGCATCCGCGGCACCGTCGGCCAGGCGCCGATCACGCCGGACTTCGTGCTGCGCCTCGGCCATGCGGTCGGCCGCGTGCTCAAGCGCGCCGAGGCGTCGCCGACGGTGCTGATCGGCAAGGACACGCGGATCTCGGGCTACATGCTCGAGTCGGCGCTCGAGGCCGGCTTCGCGTCGGCGGGCGTCAACGTGCTGCTGACCGGCCCGCTGCCCACGCCGGGGGTGGCCTACCTGACGCGGGCGCTGCGGCTGAGCCTGGGCGTGGTGATTAGCGCCTCGCACAATCCCTTCGGCGACAACGGCATCAAGTTCTTCTCGGCGCGTGGCGAGAAGCTGCCCGACGCCTGGGAGCAGGAGGTCGAGGCCGCGCTCGAGCAGCCGCCGCAATGGGCCGACTCGCACGGGCTCGGCAAGGCGCGCCGGCTCGACGACGCGCAGGGCCGCTATGTCGAGTTCTGCAAGAGCACGGTGGCCGGCGAGCTGACGCTCAAGGGCCTGAAGCTGGTGGTCGACGGCGCCCATGGCGCGGCCTACCAGGTCGCGCCGAACGTCTTCCACGAACTGGGCGCCGAGGTCGTCGCGATCGGCTGCGCGCCCGACGGCCTGAACATCAACGACGGCGTCGGCGCGACCCACCCGGACGCGCTGATCCGCGCGGTGCGCGCCAACCACGCCCAGTACGGCATCGCGCTCGACGGTGACGCTGACCGGCTGCAGATCGTCGATGCCAAGGGGCGGCTGTACAACGGCGACGAGCTGCTCTATCTGATCGCCACCGACCGCCTCGCCCAGGGCCGAGCGGTGCCCGGCGTCGTCGGCACGCTGATGACCAACCTCGCGGTCGAGCAGGCGCTGCGCGGCCGCGGCATGGACTTCGTGCGCGCGAAGGTCGGCGACCGCTATGTGCTCGAGGAACTCCTCGCGCGCGGCTGGCAGCTCGGCGGCGAGGGCTCGGGCCACCTGATCGCGCTCGACCAGCACACCACCGGCGACGGCCTCGTCAGCGCGCTGCAGGTGCTGCAGGCGGTGGTGCGCAGTGGGCGTTCGCTGGCACAGCTTCTCGAGCCGGTGACGCTGTTCCCGCAGGTGCTGGTCAACGTGAAGCTGCGCCCGGGCCAGGACTGGAAGGCGAACCCGGCGCTGGCCGAGGCGCAGCGCGTCGCCGAGGCCGAACTCGGCGACCGCGGCCGGCTGCTGATCCGGCCCTCGGGCACCGAGCCGCTGGTGCGCGTGATGGTCGAGGCGCGCGAGGCGGACCTTGCCCAGCGCTGCGCCGAGCGCCTGGCCGCGGTGCTGCGTCAGGCCTGAGCTGGCGCCGGCTGACCGAGCGCCCGGTGCAGGGCGACACCGAGCGCCGCACCGACCAGCTCCGCCGCCACGAAGCCCGGCACGCTGGCCGGCGCAATGCCGGCGAAGCTGTCGCTGAACATTCGCCCGAAGGCGGCTGCAGGGTTCGCGAACGAGGTCGACGCGGTGAACCAGTAGGCCGCGCCGATCCAGCACGCGACCATCGTGCTCGCCCGGCCGGCCGGCGCGCGCAGGATCACCAGCAGCAGGCCGGCCGTCGCCACCGCCTCGGCCAGCCACTGGCCGGGGCCGCTGCGGACCTTGGTCGAGAACTGCCAGATCGCCTCGCCGAACGTCGCGTGCGCGAGCCAGGCGCCGAGCATCGCGCCGAGCAGTTGCACCGCGACATAGGCCGCGGCCAGGTCCCAGCCGAGGGCTCGGCGCGCCGCCATCGCCAGTGTGACCGCCGGGTTGAAGTGCGCGCCGCTGACGGGGCCGAAGACCTCGATCAGCACGTACAGCCCCCACACCGTCGCCAGCGTGTTGGCCGTCAGCGCGATCGCGACGTTGCCGCCCGACAGCCGCTCGGCCATGATCCCCGAGCCGATGACGATCGCCAGCAGCAGCGCCGTGCCGAGCCCTTCGGCGAGGAGGCGCCTCGCGGCGCTCATGACGACGCGAGGCCGCGCGCGGTCTGCTGCAGCGCCAGCCGGTCGAGCGCGGTGGCGGGCAGGTTGATCAGCAACTCCAGCCGGCGCCGGATCGCGAGCATGGTGTGGCGGAAGGCTTCCAGCCGCGTCGCCTCGTCGCCCTCGACCGCCGACGGGTCGGCATAGCCCCAGTGGGCGGTGGCCGGTTGGCCCGGCCAGTAGGGGCAGGTCTCGCCGGCGGCGTTGTCGCAGACGGTGATCACCAGGTCCATCTTCGGCGCGTCGGGCGTGCCGAAGACGTCCCAGCTCTTGCTGGCGAGCCCCTCGGTCGCGATCCCGGCATCACGCAGCACGCGCAGCGCCAGCGGGTTGGGCTCGCCGCGCGGTGCGCTGCCGGCCGAGTGGGCGATGAAGCGCCCACGGCCGAGGTGGTTGAGCAGCGCCTCGGCGAGGATGCTGCGGGCGGAGTTGTGGGTGCAGAGGAACAGCACGTGCAGTGGCGGGTGGTCCATGTCGGTGTTCGAAGTGGTGTCTTGGTGGGTCAGCAGCAGCCACCGGCGGCCTTGACCGGGATCGCCAGCGGCTTGCCGGCCGGCTGGCGTGGTGCGCAGCAGGCCGAGGCCGCAGCGGCGCCGGCGTCGGCCTTCGCGGCGCCGAAGAGCGGGATCTGCTCGAGCGTCTGGAACTGCTCCCAGGCGATGCCCTGCGGGTCGGTCAGCCAGTACTTGTCGCTGCGCGCGTAGCAGCAGCTCACCTCGCCCTCGTCGAGCAGCGCCATGTCGGCGGCGCGCGCATGGTCCTTCAGCGCGGCGAGGTCCTCGGCACTGTCGACCTGGATGCCGAGGTGGTCCACGCCGGTGCGGCTGCCACGCGTCGAGATCGCGAAGTTGAGCCGCGGGTCTTCGAGCATCCACTTGGCGTAATCGGCCTCGCGGCGGCTCGGCTCGGCACCGAACATCGCCGAGTAGAAGGCGATGTTGCGTTCGAGATCTTCGACATGGACATGAACGTGGAAGCGGCGCATGGAGGGTCTCCTGAGTCAGCAGCGGCAGTCGGTGGCTTCGACGAGGCAGCCGGCGCCCTCGCAGCAGTGCGCCGTGAGGTAGCCGAGCAGCTCGTTCATCCGGGCGTAGCGGGCGCGGTAGATCAGGTGGCGGCCGTCGCGCTCGACGTCCACCAACCCGGCATGCGCCAGCTCCTTCAGGTGGAAGGACAGGGTGGTCGGCGCGACCTCCAGCGCCTCGGCCAGCCGGCCGGGGGTCAGCCCGGCCGGGCCGGCCACGACCAGGGCGCGGTAGGCGCGCAGCCGGGCCGGCTGGGCGAGGGCGGCGAGGCCTTGTACGACGTCTTGTTCTTCCATAGTTCAATGATAGTCGAATCATTGAATCGTGTAAACGCGCCGGCGGGCAAAGCCCGCGGGCGCGTCCGGAGCCGGCGCTGCGCGCGCCTTACTTCTTCTTCGGCGGCATCAGCACCTTGTCGATCACGTGGACGACGCCGTTGGACGCGGGCACATCGGCCTGCGTCACCAGCGCGTCCTCGACGGTCACGAAGCTGCCGGCGCGGGCCAGGGCGACGTTGTCGCCCTGCACGGTCTTGGCGTTGCCGTTCTTGACCGCCTCGGCCGTCACCTTGCCCGGCAGCACGTGGTAGGTCAGCACGGACTTGAGCAGTTCCTTGTCCTTGCCCAACGCTTCCAGCGTGGCCTTCGGCACGGCCTTGAAGGCCTCGTCCGACGGCGCGAACACGGTGTAGGGGCCGGCGCCGCGCAGTGTCTCGGTCAGACCGGCGTCGGCGACGAGCTTGTTCAGCGTCGACAGCTGCGGCGTCGCGGCGGCGGTGTCGGCGATGGTCTTGGGCGCCGGGGTCGAGGCGCAGCCGGCCAGCGCCAGCATGGCGGCGGTGGTGGCGATGAGGTGGCGGGTGGTGAAGTTCATGCGGGGCTCCTGAGGATGACCGGCCGCTCGGCCGGCGCGGGCGGGACGATAGGCGGGCCGCGTGACACTCGCATGACGCGCCTGTGACAACCGTCTTGCGCGCTTGCCCGGTGCGCGCGGGCCGGCTCGGCCTTCACGCCGCTGTCACAAACGCTGCATAGAGTGCGGCGGTGTTCGCAACCTGCCTCGAAAGGTGTACCCGATGAACTTTCCGCCGCTCCGCGCCGCTGTTGCCGCGCTGACCCTGACCACCTTCACGGGCGTGGCCCTGGCGCAAGACGTCACCGGCGCCGGCGCTACCTTCCCGGCCCCGGTCTACGCCAAGTGGGCCGACGCCTACAACAAGGCCACCGGCGCGCGCATCAATTACCAGTCGGTCGGCTCGGGTGCCGGCATCCGCCAGATCAAGGCCAAGACGGTCGACTTCGGCGCCTCGGACGCGCCGCTGAAGGACGACGAGCTGGCCAAGGATGGCATGGTGCAGTTCCCGACCGTGATCGGCGGCGTGGTGCCGGTGGTCAACATCAAGGGCATCG
>CAYLKR010000176.1:0-5510 GCA_964384225.1 uncultured Methylibium sp. | reverse complement strand
AGCGCGATCGCGATGGTCGAGTACGCCAACGGGCTGGTGATGCTCGAAGGCGACAAGAAGATGAAGGAAGCCGAGAAGCTCTACGCCCAGGCCGCCGCCTGCACGCCGATGGACGCGATGGAACGGCTGGACGTCGAGATGGCGAAGGCCGAGCTGGAAGACTGACGCCCTGGCGCGGCCCCGCCGCGCCAGGGCATCAGGCTCAGAAGTTGCCGGTGTTGAAGTTCCGGTCCGATGGGGTGGTCCAGCCCGGGTTGCTGAACAGCGCGCCGGTCTCGAAATTCAGCAGGACGACGCGGACGCCGTTGCCACCTTCGAGCGTGAGCATGAGCGTTTCGCCGACGCCATCCTGCGTGCCGAGCGTGCCGTTACCGCTGGCGAGATCGAGCGGGTTGGCACCGATCAGCGCCTGCGTGTAGCTCCTGCCCCAGGTGGCCGCACCCGCCTGGGTGACGACGGCCGAGTAGACGAGCGTTGCACGGGCCTCCTTCTGCTGGCCGGTGCCGGATTCGACGCAGGTCACCGCATAGCCGACCACCATCGTCTGGCGCGGGCCGTTCCATCGACCGAAGAACTTGATCGGGTAGTCGTAGTCCCATGACGACGGATTGGTGCAGGGCACCGGCAGATTGAAGGCCCGCGCCGTGGTGTTGAACAGTGCGGTCGTGCTGCCGCTGGTCGGATCGGTCAGGCTGAAGCGCATCGTCACGCGCGTCGGTATCCCGTTGGTGCCGGCGGTGTAGGTCAGGATCGGGACGATCGTGCGAAGCCCGATGTTCGGCGTGCCCGCGCTGCCGACCATGCGGATCAGCGAAGAAAAGTCCTGGACCTCGCTCACCGAGACCTGGGCGCTGGCCGAGGTCGTCGTCATCAGTGCTGCGATGGTGGTGGCGATCGCGATCGCTTTTGTCATTCGTGGTACTCCAGTGATGGCTGCGCGGCCGAACCGTTCGGCGGCACCCTACTGGATCATCCGCCGCGGTGCGCCGTCAAGTGGGCAGCCCGCGATCCGATCTCAGTCCGCCGCGCGACGCAGCGTCTCGACCACCGGCCGCGCGAGCACCTCGCGCAGGCCCCACCAGCCGGCCGCGAGCGCGAGCAGCGCGCCGGCCGCACCGCCGACCACGGGCACCCACAGCGGCGCCTGCCAGCTGAACTCGAAGACATAGCGCGCCAGCGCCCAGCCGACCGCGAGCGCCGCCGCCGACGCAAGCACGCCGGCCAGCGCACCGACACCGAGCAACTCGGCCCGCTGCACCTGACCGAGCAGCCGCCCGCCGGCACCGAGCGCGCGCATCACCGCGAACTCGCGCGCGCGCTGCTCGCGCGTCGCGGTGACCGCGGCGAACAGCACCACCAGCCCGGTCGCGAGCGTGAAGCCGAACAGGAATTCGACCGCGCGGATCACCTGGTCCAGCACGCGCTGCACCTGGGCGATCGAGGCCGACACGTCGACGTTGGTGATGTTCGGGAAGGCGCGCGCCAGCGCGTTGTCGAAGCCGGGCTGCGCCGGCGCACGGAATGCGGCGATGTAGGTGGACGGCAGCTCGGCCAGCTCGGCCTGCGGGAAGAGCACGAAGAAGTTGACGCGCATCGACCCCCAGTCGACCTCGCGCAGGCTGGTGATGCGGGCCTCGTGCGGCACGCCGGCGATGTCGAAGCGCAAGGTGTCGCCGAGCTTCAGCCCGAGCGTCTGGGCGAGCCCGGCCTCGACGCTCGCCGCGCCGGCCTCACCGGGCTGCCATCGGCCCGCGACCACGCGGTTGTGGCCGGGCAGCATGGCATCGTGGCTGAGGTTGAACTCGCGGTCGACGAGGCGCTGGGCGCGGTCGTCCACGTAGTCCTCGGGTTTCACCGGCAGCCCGTTCACCGCGACCAGACGGCCGCGGATCATCGGGTACCAGTCGTAGGCGGCGACACCGGCCTCGCGCAGGCTGCGCCGGAAGTCCTCGCCCTGGTCGGGCTGGATGTTGATGACGAAGCGGTTCGGCGCATCCGGCGGCGTCGCCTGGCGCCAGCTGGCGATCAGGTCGGTGCGCAGCAGCACCAGCAGCACCAGCGCCAGCAGGCCGACGGCCAGGGCGCTGGTCTGCAGCACCGCGAAGCCGGGGCGCGCGGCGACCTGGCGCGTCGCCAGCACCAGCCACTTCGGCGCGCTGGCGCCGGGCACCGCCCGGCGCAGCAGCAGCACCGCGACCCACGACAGCAGCGCGAACACCGCCACCGCCGCGGCGAATCCACCGACGGTGATCAGCCCCAGCCGCAGGTCCGAGGCCACCGCGAGCAGCAGCGCCGCGAAGCCGCCGAAGCCGGCGAGCAGCACGCCGATCGACGCCGGCTTGAGCTCGCCGAGCTCGCGGCGGATCACGCGCAGCGGCGGCACGCGCGCGAGCTGCAGCACCGGCGGCAGGCCGAAGCCGAGCAGCAGCGTCAGCCCGACGCCGAGGCCGAACACCGCCGGCCAGACACCCGGCGCCGGCAGCGTCGCATCGACCAGCCCGGCCAGCAGCGCGACGAAGACGAAGTGCACCGCCAGCCCGAGCAGCACGCCGAGCCCGCTGGCCAGCAGGCCGACCAGCGCGAACTCGATCGCATAGGCGCCGGCGATGCGCTGCTGCGGCTGGCCGAGCACGCGCAGCATCGCGCAGTCGTCGAGCCGCCGGCTGGCGTAGTCGCGCGCCGCGATGCCGACTGCCACCGCCGCCAGCAGCGCCGCGAGCAGCGCGACGAGGTTCAGGAAGCGCGCCGCGCGGTCCAGCGTCTGGCGCATCTCCGGGCGGCCGCCGTCGAGCGACTCGAGCCGCATGCCGCGCCAGCCCTGGGCGGCGATCTCGCGCTCGGCCCAGGCCACCCAGGCGCGCACGCGCGCGTCGCCGTCGTCGCCCTGCCCGGCCACCGCGAGGCGGTAGGTCACGCGGCTGGCCGGCTGGATCAGGCCGGTGGCGGCGAGGTCGTCCGCGTGCAGCATCACGCGCGGCGAAAAGCTCATGAAGCCGGCGCCGCGGTCGGGCTCGACGGCGATCAGCGCGGCGATCTTCAGCGCCGCGTCGCCGAGCAGCAGCGGGTCGCCGAGCCGCAGGTTCAGCGAGTCGAGGATCGCCGCGTCGACCCAGACCGTGCCGCGCGCCGGCACGCCGCCGGCCGGGCGCTCGGGGCCGTCCGGCACGTCGCGCAGCAGGACGCGGCCGCGCAGCGGATAGCCCTCGCCGACCGCCTTGACGGCCACCAGCCGCGAGGCGCCGCCGCGCTCGTCCGGCGCGCGGCCCATGCTGGGAAAGCCGATGGTCTGCGCCACCAGCAGGCCGTCGGCGCGGGCGCGCTGGCCCAGCGCCGGCGGCGCCGGCTGGTCGCTGGCGACGATCGCATCGCCGCCGAGCAGCTGGCGGGCGTCGCGCGCCAGGCCGTTGTTCAGCCGGTCGGCGAAGAAGCCGACCGCGGTGAGCGCGGCCACCGCCAGCATCACGGCGACGATCAGCAGGCGCAGCTCGCCGGCGCGGAAGTCGCGCAGCAGCTGGCGGCGCGCCAGGGTCCAGGAGCTCGGGGGGGAGGTCATCGCGCGCACGGTAGCGCAGTCCGCCGCCGGCGGCTCCCGCGGGGGTTTGGCGGTGCGCAACGCTGCGTTCGAAAGCGGCGAACGCGCGGCCGGGCCCATGGTGATGCAATCGGGACATGGACACCTCGACCCGCCCTGCCCCGCTGCCGGCGCTCTTCGTCTCGCACGGCTCGCCGATGCTGGCGATCGAGCCCGGCGCCACCGGCGCCTTCTTCGCCCGCCTGGGCCCGGCCGTCGATGCGGCCTTCGGCCGGCCGCGCGCGATCGTCGTCGTCTCGCCGCACACCGCCGCGCCGCGGCCGGTGGTGCTGGACAGCGCCACCCACCACGCGGTGCACGATTTCGGCGGCTTCCCCGACGCGCTCTACGCGCTGCGCTATGCGCCGCCCGGCGCGCCCGACGTCGCCGAGCGCGTGATGCAGCGGCTCACGGCCGCCGGGCTGCAGCCCCAGCGCAGCACCGAAGCCGGCCTGGACCACGGCATCTGGATGCCGCTGCGCTTCGCCTGGCCCGAGGCCGACGTGCCGGTGGTGCCGGTCGCGCTGTCGCCGCAGCAGCCACCGGCGGTCCAATGGACCCTCGGCGAGGCGCTGGCGCCGCTGCGGGCCGAGGGTGTGCTGGTGATCGGCTCCGGCAGCCTGACCCACGACCTGCGGCGCCTGTTCGCGGTGCGCCCGATGCCGGCCACCGACGCGCCCGAGGCGGCCGACACCGCGGCCTTCCGCGCCTGGGTCGCCGAGCGCAGCGCGGCGCGCGACCGCAAGGCGCTGCTCGACTACCGCCGGCTCGCGCCCCACGGCGCGGCGATGCACCCGACCGACGAGCACTGGCTGCCCTTCTACATCGCGGCCGGCGCCGGCGGCATGGAAGAAGCCCCCGTGCGGCTGCACGAGGGCGTGACCTACGGCTCGCTGGCGATGGACGCCTATGCCTTCGGGGCCGGCGCGGACGCGCTCGGCGCCGCGCTGTGAGCCTCAGGGCGTGCGGGTCGGCGGCAGGCCGAGGACGACGGCGTCCTCCGCCGCCGCGCCGCCCGGCACGCAGTGCGGCTGCGACCACGGCCCGGCGTAGCTGATCTGGTCGACGCCGCCGGGGCCGACCCCGGCCGGCACGTAGTCGAGGAAGAGCGCGCTGCGCGTGCGCCAGGCGATCGCGTGGTCGGCGCAGGAGCTGTCGCCCGACACGCCGATCGCGCCGACCAGCCGGCCGGCCGCGTTGTACAGCGCCAGTCCGCCGCCGAACACGTTGATGCCGCCGACGCGACGGCCGGTCATCGGGTCGTTGGGCTGGCCGAAGTTCTGCGCCGGCGCGTGGTAGGCGTCGTCGGTGTCGACCGGGTTGCTGTGCTGCAGGCCGTAGAGGCTGCCGCCCGGTTGCACGGCCGAGTAGAGGTTGGCGGTGGCCAGCGCCAGCCCGGGCAGGCTGAAGGCGTTGGCGGTGTAGGCCTTCTGCGCCGAGATCACGCGGCTGCCCGGCCATTGCGAGCCGCGGTTCGCGCCGGTGAAGGCGACCGCGCAGACGACGCCGTCGCGGTTGACGACGGTGCCCCACATGTCGAGATTGAAGCCGCCGTTGGCGGCGTTCCGTGCGCCGGTCAGCGCGGCCTTGAGCTGGGCGTGCGTGGGGAGCGCGCCGCAGTGGGGGGCATCCTCGGCCGCGAACGCGGGTGCGGCCAGTCCGAGCGCAGCGAGGGCCGCGGTGCCGACCAGGCGGCAGCGGCGGGTGGTGATCGACATACCTTCCTCCTCCGGGGGTGGCAACCGCCGCACCGCGCGACCGCGGGCGCCGACGGATGTCTTCCATTGATAGAAGGAAGGTTCGCCCCCGCAAGGGCGGACCTAGGGGTGCCGCCGGCCGGCCGGCGGCCTGCGGCCTGCGGTGGCGCTCAGAGCACCAGCACCGCCCGGAAGTCGTTGACGTTGGTGTAGGTCGGCCCGGTCGTCACCAGGTCGCCGAG
>CAYLKR010000175.1:0-5539 GCA_964384225.1 uncultured Methylibium sp. | reverse complement strand
TCCCGGGGAAACCAGGGCCAGCCGGGTGGGTCCGGAAAACGCTTCCTGCGGGAAGATTAAAGATAAACTTAGTTAAAACCAAGAAGGAAAAAGATGAAAAACCGAACAAAAAGGATACACTATCGCTATAATAACATCCAGGTGTAACAAGTAAACGAACACCTTCTTAGCGAGTACCCAATTTTTAAAATCTTTTACAAAAAAAAGACCGATGATGACAAATAAACTGTAAATAGGAACAGAAAGAAGATAACCAAAAAGAAACCATTTATACAAACACCCATCAATGGGAACCGAAGTGGTCACCAGAGTTGGTTTGTAAAGAGAAAATTGAAGGCGATTTTCCAATATTTCTAGAAAATACTGTTCATCGTCCTTAATTTTTAGGTAGTTGGCCTTTAACTTAATAACCTCTTCTGCAGAAAGATCTACCCAGTGGTCTTTAGTTATCCAGTAGTTGGAAAAATCATCCATTAGAAGAATTAGAGAAACGAAAATCAAACCTGCAAATAAAACTCGAAAGTAGATAGCTGACATCGGAAGCCAGGATTTCTCATCGTCTTTCTCCAGCGGAGCAAGCGAGTCTAGAAAAGCAAAGATGAGTAACATGGAGAAGGCAATCATACCCTCGTAAAGGGTTTGCCTACAAGATTCGTAAAGAACAAGGGGATCAGCTTGAGCAGTGATAGCGGTATTTAAGAATAAAAACCAGGAATTAGGAAGTATATAGGGAAGCAGAAAATGATTCCGATTTAAAAGCTCTTGATACGTAACATTTAAAAAAAATAGTTCTATCGCTGGAAAAAGTAAAAACGCACATAGCTGCCACCATGAAGAAAATCTATTCGATATCAACATGGTAAACGTAAAACTGATAATCATTATTAGGTGGACCAGGAACGGATTCCAGACTGTATAAAACTGATCCTCTATAACTAAACCACGCGGAGCTGAAGCCAAATAAATAAAAACAAATGAATGGGCAAGAAAAAAATAGACAATAAATTTTATAATAAAGCTTAGGTTTGGAAATTTTAGTTGAATAGAGCGGATTAGGAATGTTAAGAACAACGGGTAGCATAAAAATTTATTGAGATCCGAACAAGAGCTTACATAGTTTAAGCCTGTTTGAAAAGTTATAAAGATTCCGTCTCCATCAGAGACATGATGCACAACTCCTTCAGTGATTCGCGTTCCCATTTCAACTTGAAAATTAAAAGGGCTATACGTAAACAACTCCATAAAAGTCTTATGGGCCGACAAGTCAGACAGGTTATTATATTCACCGCTGAATCTGAGCTCAATCGCTCGTCTTGCAATCCAAAGAAGAAGAGAGTATAGATCCTCATATTGGTAAAAATAAATATACAACATACCCCCCAGAATGGAAATAAAACCAATTCTGCGAATTGATTTTAGGGGAGCCTTGTTGATGATAAATTCAATTATCGGATCAATAAGGAATAGGAAAAAGCCCAGGGGTACAAAAAATCCTAGTAGGACAAATCCCACATCTAGGATATCAGGAGAAAATAAGTGTTCGAGGGAAGGGTGTTCCAGGCGCAAATAAATTTTTTCATAGCTAACCCCAACGGTCAACAAATTGGTAATAAAAGCTGCTAAAAAAAGCAAACAAAACATTAAAGCAAGGAAAAATACCCAAACAATCCCTTCTTTCCGATTGTTCATAGTGACAAATGATCGCCAAAAGGAAGTGCGCAGAAAGGATTCAACGAGGGGATCTAGTAAAAAAATAGAAGAAAGGAAAAGCCAACAGGGAAATCTAAAACCGAGAAAAAGGGACCAGTCCAACAAATCCCAGTGGCCGAGTGGACGAATATTCTGAAACCGAAGCTGGATAAGGTCAAAGCCATGTTTACCTATGGTGAATTCATTTAGGATGACGGCAACCAAAGGAACCAAGAAAAAAATAGAACTTACTAGTATCAACCAAGCAAGAACCTCCTGTCGCCCACTAAGGGGGTCAAGGAGATCCAATTCTCGGATCTCCCTTCTCAGTATCTCCACAAAGGTGTATAGGGCTTCTAAAACCGCGAAAATAAACGTAATTATAGTAACACCAAACAACCGATTAACAAAATTTTCTAGCCCACTCCAATCAATGTCGAGTAAAATCAGTTGCACCAGGACAGTATAATCCCCAAAAATATCTGACGTAGCCGCGATGTGGAACAACAAAGGTACCAGGGTGGCGAATGCATAAAAGCTAAGAAAAAGAGCAAGACTTAAATAAAATGTACCATTTAAGCTTGAGCGCCGAAAACTGACCTGTTGCTCCCAGAGCAATCCCCGAAGGGTCTCTACGGCCGCTCGGCCGCAGGCTAAATAAAATCCTTTCTTAGTAAATATACTACGCACCTTACCGATCTATTTCACCGAAGACTATGTCTTCGGTTCCAATAGCCGTTACTACATCGGCGAGAAGATGTCCTTGTGAAAGCAATCCTAACCCTTGCAAATGAAAAAACCCCGGCGCTCGAATCTTGCACCGATATGGATTTGAAGACCCATCCGAAACTAAAAACACCCCCAGCTCTCCCTTTGGAGTCTCGGTCGCGCGGTAGATGGAATTAAACGGAGGAAGCAAACCCGCCGAATACTGGCGAAATCGAAGGATAGTTTCTTCCATGCTTGCTTTAGCGGTGGCTTTCGAAGGCGGGAAAAACTTTGAATCAGTGGAAAAAATTTCTCCTACAGGGAGCATTTCCAGGGCTTGTAAAATAATTTGGCAAGATTCTCGAAGTTCCTCCAGGCGAACCAAATATCGATCGTAGGAATCTCCAAAGGATCCAACAGGTATGCTAAACCGGAGGGAATCGTAGATTTCATAGGGAAATGCCCGGCGCAAATCCCAAGGTAACCCTGAAGCCCTAAGCATGGGACCTGTGAACCCGGCCTCCATGGCAGTTTGAAGATCTAGGCTGCCCACATGTCGAAGCCGGTTAGCCCATATGCGATTGTGGGTCAAAAGCTCTTCGATTTCAACGACCCTACGAGGAAACTGCTCAATAAATTTTAGAATATCCGATGACAAACCTGTAGGTAGATCAAATGCCACTCCACCTGGTCGAACATAGGCGGCATGGAGCCGCGCCCCAGAAACTCGTTCATAAAATTCCATTAACTTCTCACGTTCCTCGAATCCCCAAAGGAAAGGGGTAAGAGCACCAACATCCAAAGCATGGGTAGTTAAAGCAAGCAAGTGGTTTAAAATACGCGTTATTTCAAGAAAAATTACCCGAATGTGTGCCGCACGATCTGGAACGGGAAGTCCAATTAAACCTTCGACTGCAAGTGAATAGGTGTGCTCCTGGGACATCGCTGAGACGTAGTCCAAGCGATCAAAATATGGTAGAGCCTGGAGGTAGTTTCTTTCCTCAATAAGCTTTTCCGTTCCCCTATGGAGCAACCCAATGTGTGGATCAATTTGCAATACGGTTTCCCCTTTCAATCCAAGAATCAGGCGAAGAACGCCGTGGGCAGCTGGGTGTTGCGGACCGAAATTTAAAGTATAATTAATCAAGGAAATCCGGGTCTTTGCTGTAACCAAAGTATACTTGGTGGTATCTCGGGAAACAACCTTGGAAGAACCGGTCGGAAAACCAATCCAGCTGAGTTTCCATGCCAGTCAAAGCTGTTGGAGGTCCAGATGGAACGGTAAAATCTCTTTCGAAATCGAACTGGTAATTTTAAAGCCCGGGGTAGAAAAAAAGGCTTTAGATTTGGTGGTTGTGAAAAAAAAAACCTTGCAAAATTTAACTCACACATACTGTAAAAAGCAAATTTTCTAAGGGAAAAAATCCAAGGATGAAAAAAAATATCCAGCTTCCTTTGCAGTTGGAAAAGAAACGGGTAGCCAAAACTGATTAGCCTGAATAATTGTGCACAAAACAAAGTTTTCCAGACAATTTGCTTAGCAGGCGAAGCTTGAGAAAAAAATCGCACGAGCCGGGGCATTTTTTTTAAATACAAAAATTTTTTTAGTTTTGTAGTCGAAAACTTATCCAGTAATGCGGAAATTCTATGACGTCTCCAAATCAGCGATCGAATCCTAGTTCGGCCAGGCGAAGAAAAAAAAAATTGACCCTGGAAGGGAAAAAGAGGCAATGGGGTTCCAGACCGGCCAAGTTTACGATAGAAGCGAACAGAAATAGCCCGAAACGGATATCGAACTTTTTGCTGCTCCAAGTAAAAAATCCAGGGATCTGACCGGAAACTAAAACTACTAAGACCCGGTAAGGAAGTTTTTAAACGAGAGTCTAGCCCTCCAATTCCAAGGAAATAAACCCGGCAATCTTTTTTTGGTATGTTCAAATTAAAAAATAGAAATTAATTCAGAGTGACATGGGTTTAGTAGACCAAATCCCACGCCGGTTTGCTTCGGCAAAGACCAAGCAAACCAATCCTTCCGAAACGGGTAAATTTGATCAAGGGATAGTGGCTCTTCAACGATCCGATTAAGGCTAGGGTCATACCGAAGCTCCGAATAACCAACCACGGGATATCCCTTTTGGAGCGGAAAACCGGAAAAACCATAATCGGTTAGCAACCGACGTAAATCAAGATCAAATTCTTCGCTAGTGTGAAACGGGACGCCAAACATTTCGCAAATCTCGCGTTCCGGCCATACTGAAGCAAAAAAAAATGGCTGGAGGGATGAAACTCCATCAACTAAGGTGGTTTGAGTAAGAAAAAATTGCCTCAATTTAAATTCAAAAGAAATAGTTTGTATTAGAAGCAGAAAAGAACCTGGAGCCGAGAAAAAACCTTTAGCCTGGGAAAGATCAACCATTGTCTCTTCCAAAAACCCTTTGGATTGAACGCCCATAGAATTGGAAAAACAGGCAACCATGTAGGGCAATCCAAGTGTAGAGTTTCTGCCCAGCACTCTAAAACTAGAGATAGTGGAAAAGAGTGTAGTCAAGAGAAATACAAACCAGCGTTAGTCCAGAATGGAACTGGACCAGTCGAGTCCTTCATTCAACCATTCATAGACAAACCCCAACGTCAAAATAAATAGGAATACGAACATAGTTCCAAGGCCGAATAGGCCTAATTCTCCGGCTGCCACACACCAGGGGAGAATATAAACTAACTCTAAGTCAAAAATTATAAAAAGTAATGCAACAAGGTAAAATCGAACGTCAAATTTAGCGGCAGGAAGAGTAAATGGATCAAATCCGCATTCATACGAGCTGAGTTTTTCCCGATCGTCGTCCCGCCGGACCAACAGAAAAGATCCAGCCAGGAGCAAAATTCCAATGAGCAAGTCAAATAAAAATGAAAAAAGAAGAAAAATTTTGCTCAAATTGGAATTTAGCCCTAGCTCGGGACCGGTAGGATTTGAACCTACGTTTCCAATTTAGGAAATTGGAGTTCTACCACTAAACTACAGTGGAAACGTAGGTATTAGCCATTTCGCAACCTGGCAACCGGTTGGGGGAAGTAGGATTCGAACCTACGAATATCTAAGATAAATGGATTTACAATCCACCGCCTTTAACCGCTCAGCCATTCC
>CAYLKR010000174.1:0-5596 GCA_964384225.1 uncultured Methylibium sp. | reverse complement strand
CGGCGATCATGCGGAACAGCGTCGACTTGCCGGCGCCGTTCGGGCCGATGATGCCAACGATCGCGCCGGCCGGCACCTTGAAGCTGAGGTCGTCGATCAGCACGCGGTCGCCGAAGCTCTTGGTGACGTTGACGAACTCGATCACCTCGTTGCCCAGGCGGTCGGCCACCGGGATGAAGATCTCGTTGGTCTCGTTGCGCTTCTGGTACTCGACGTCGCTCAGTTCCTCGAAGCGCGCCAGGCGCGCCTTGCTCTTGGCCTGGCGGCCCTTGGCGTTCTTGCGCACCCACTCGAGCTCGGCCTTCATCGCCTTGGTGTGGGCCTCCTCGGCCTTCTGTTCCTGCTCGAGGCGCTTTTCCTTCTGTTCCAGCCAGTCGGTGTAGTTGCCCTTCCAGGGGATGCCACGGCCGCGGTCCAGCTCCAGGATCCACTCGGCGGCGTTGTCGAGGAAGTAGCGGTCGTGGGTGATGCCGACCACGGTGCCGGGGAAGCGCTTCAGGAACTGCTCCAGCCACTCGACCGATTCCGCGTCCAGGTGGTTGGTCGGTTCGTCGAGCAGCAGCATGTCGGGCTGGGAGAGAAGCAGCCGGCAGAGTGCGACGCGGCGCTTCTCGCCGCCCGAGAGCTGGCCGATCACCGCATCCCAGGGCGGCAGGCGCAGCGCGTCGGCGGCGATCTCGAGCTGCAGGTCGGTGTTCTCGCTGCCGGCGGCGGCGATCACGGCCTCCAGCTCGGCCTGCTCGGCGGCCAGCTTGTCGAAGTCGGCATCCGGCTCGGCGTAGGCGGCGTAGACCTCGTCGAGCCGCTTCTTGGCGGCCAGCACCCCGCCGATGCCCTCCTCGACCGCCTGGCGTACGGTCTGCGTCGGGTCGAGCTGGGGCTCCTGGGGCAGGTAACCGATCTTGATGCCGGGCATGGGCACGGCCTCACCCTCGATCTCGTGATCGAGGCCGGCCATGATCTTCAGCAGCGTGGACTTGCCCGAGCCGTTCAGCCCCAGCACGCCGATCTTGGCGCCGGGAAAGAAGCTCAGCGAGATGTCCTTGAGGATCTGCCGTTTGGGGGGAACCGTCTTGGAGACGCGGTTCATCGTGTAGACGTACTGGGCCATGATGGAAAGGCTCTCTTGCTCTGCAGCTGTAAGGCGCGGCCGCGCCGCGCGACCGCGGATTGTCGCCGAGGCCCCCGGCGGACCCGGACGAGGCGTCTGCCGGCGGGCTCTGTGACCTCGTCACTGACAACTCGGCCCGTCCGGCGCATCATTGCGTTCTAGCGGGCCCGAGATCCCGCACTGCCGTACCCCAGGAGACTTCGATGAACCCGTCCCGCCGCCGCGTCCTCGCCGTCCTCGGCACCAGCACCCTGCTTGCTCCGGCCCTCTGTGCGGCCCAGGCCGGCGACAGCCCCGCCGACGCCGAACGCTGGCAGTCGATCCGCCAGGGCCTGTTCGCCGACCGCAAGATCTCTGAGGATGCCGCCGGGATCATCGACCTGGAGACGCCGGTGCGGGCCGCCGACGCGGCCGTCGTACCGATCGCGATCCGCACCCAGCTCGCCCAGACGCCCGAGCGCTACATCCGCAAGGTCTGGCTGGTGATCGACAAGAACCCCTCGCCGGTCGGTGCGTCCTTCACCTTCACGCCCGACAGCGGCCGCGCCGAGATCGAGACCCGCGTGCGCATCGAGGAATACACCAACGTGCGCGCGGTCGCCGAGCTGAGCGACGGCTCGCTGGTGATGCGCACGCGCTTCGTCAAGGCCTCCGGCGGCTGCTCGGCGCCGGCCGGCAAGGACCTCGCCGAGGCGCTGGCCAGCCTGGGCAAGATGAAGCTGCGCGTCGAGGGCGAGGCGGTCGCCGGCAAGCCGGCGCTGGCCCAGCTGATGGTGAGCCACCCCAACGTCTCCGGCCTCGCGATCGACCAGCTGACCCGGCTGGCGCCGAGGCCGCACTTCGTGCGCAGCATCGACGTCAGCTACGCCGGCAAGCCGGTGCTGCACGCCGATGTGGACTTCACGATCAGCGAGAACCCGGTCGTGCGCTTCTGGTTCATGCCGAACGGCTCCGGCGAGTTGCGGGCCCGGGTCGTCGACAGCAACGACCTGAAGTTCGAGAGCGCGCTCGCGGTCCAGGCCAAGACCGGCGCGTGAGCCGCCGCCGCCCGGCTGCGCTGTCGAGCGCCGACCTGCAGCCGGTCGCCGGCGGTGGGTTGCTGCACCGCCGCGTGCTGCTGCGCAGCGGCCTCGTGCTGGCGACCGCCGGTGCCGCGTCCGCCCGTGCCGACGAGCCGGCTCGTCCGGAGTGGATGCAGCGGCCCGGCGAGCCCTTCAGCGTCTACGGCCAGCCCTCGCCGCACGAACGGCAGACGATACGGCGCATCTCCGCCAACCGCGTGCTGCCGTCCAACGGTGCGGCCTTCACGCCGATCGAGGAGCTGGAAGGCATCGTCACGCCGAGCGGCCTGCACTTCGAGCGCCACCACAACGGCGTCCCGCAGATCGACCCCCGGCAGCACCGGCTGCTGATCCACGGGCTGGTGAAGCAGGCGCTGCAGTTCGACATCGAGCGCCTGCAGCGCTACCCGATGCGCTCTCAGCTCCTCTTCATCGAGTGCGGCGGCAACAGCAACGCCGGCTGGCACCCGGAGCCGATCCAGCGCAGCCCGGGCTCCTTCCACGGCCTGGTGTCGTGCAGCGAATGGACCGGCGTGCCCCTCGGCCTGCTGCTCGACGAGGCCGGGCTCGAGCCGGGCGCCGCCTGGGGCATCGCCGAGGGCGCCGACGCCTTCGCGATGCAGGTCAGCGTGCCGCTGGCGCGGCTGCGCGACGAGGCGATCGTCGCGCTGTACCAGAACGGCGAGCGCATCCGCCCCGAGAACGGCTACCCGCTGCGGCTGGTGCTGCCCGGCTGCGAGGGCGTGCTCAACGTCAAGTGGCTGCGGCGCCTCCACATCGCCGACCAGCCGGTGATGGCGCGCAACGAGACCGCCAAGTACACCGAGCTGCAGCCCGACGGAAAGGCGCGCCAGTTCACGCAGGTGATGGAGGCCAAGTCGCTGATCACCTCGCCCTCCCACGGCCAGCGCCTCGCCGCACCGGCCGTCTACCAGATCACCGGCCTGGCCTGGAGCGGCCACGGGCGGATCAAGCGCGTCGAGGTCTCGGCCGACGGAGGCAAGAGCTGGGCCGACGCGCGGCTCGACGGCCCGGTGCTGTCGCGCTGCCTGACGCGCTTCCGCGCCGCGTTCCGGTGGGACGGCCGGCCCGTCGTGCTGAAGAGCCGCGCCACCGACGAGACCGGCTACGTTCAGCCCGAGCGCGCTGCGCTGGTCAAGGCGCGCGGCGAGAACGGCTACTTCCACTACAACGCGATCGTCGCCTGGGCGATCGACGAGGACGGGGCGGTGACGCATGTCTATGCGTAGCGCGGCGGCGGCTCTGGCGCTCCTGACCGCGGGCTGCGCAAGCGCACCGGCCCCCGCCCCGCTGCCGGCACCGCGGCTCGGCCAGGCGGTCACGGCCGCCGAGGTGGCGCGCTGGAACGGCGACGTCTTCCCCGACGGCCGCGGCCTGCCGCCCGGCCGCGGCGTCGCCGCCGACGGCGACGCCTTGTTCAGGCTGCACTGCCAGATCTGCCACGGCCCTGCCGGGCGCGGCGCCAGCGCCGAGGAACTGGCCGGCAGCAACGAGCCGCTGACGAGCGAGACGCCGGACAAGACCATCGGCAGCTACTGGCCCTATGCGACGACGCTGTTCGACTTCATCCGCCGCGCCAAGCCGATGGGCGCGCCGGGCTCGCTGACGGCCGACGAGGTCTATGCGCTCAGCGCCTACCTGCTCTCGATCAACGGCGTGATCGACGCTGCGCAGGAGATGAATGCCCGTACGCTGCCGGCGGTACGGATGCCGAACCGCGACGGCTTCGTCGGCGTCGACCTGCCGCCGAAGCGCTGATTCAGTCGCCGTCGGCGGCCAGCCGGCGCAGCGCCGGCGCGTCGGCGATCGCGATGTGGCCGCGGCCGAGTCGGATCCACGCCTTGCGTTCGAAGTCCTTGAGCAGCCGGCTCACCGCCTCGCGCGCGCTGCCGAGCTCCTGGGCAAGCTGCTGGTGCGTGCGCTCGACGGCGCCCGCCGCACCGCCCGCCTCCAGCAGCAGCTGCGCAAGTCGGATGTCGAGGCGGCGGAACATCACCTCGTCGAGCAGCATGATCAGCTCGCCGATCAGGTCGCCGTAGTTGCCGAGCACGAAGGTGCGGAAGGCCGCGCTTTCGTCCATCAGCGCGGCGAAGACCTCCGGCGGCACCACCGCCTCGGTCACGTCGCTCTCGGCCACGCCCTCGGCCGGGAAGGGCTTGCGGCCGAGCAGGCAGGAGGTGGTCAGCACGCATGTATCGCCGGGCCCGACGCGGTAGAGCACCACCTCGCGGCCCGAGGCGGCGGTCTTCTGCACCCGTGTCGTGCCGGCGATGCGCAGCACGTAGCCGCGCGCCAGCGCGCCCTCCAGGTAGGCGCGCTCGCCGCAGGCCATGTGCTCGATGCGCGCCGCGGCCCGCAACCGATCGCGCAGCGCCGGCTCCAGCGCCTGCAGCGGCGGGAAGGCGGTGAGCCAGTCGGCGGCGCGGTCCATCGCCGCATGATGGACGGGTGTCGGCCGCTGTTCCGTGGCACGAACCCCGGGCTTTCCCTTACACTGTGCACCGCAGCAGGCGTTCCAGTCCTCTCGCTGCAGTCGATTCCGACCTTCCTCCTTGCCGATCTGCGACTGGTGCGCGTGCCCTGCATGCCGCGGCAGGCCGGCCATACGCCCTCCCCGGGCGCACCCTCCCGATGTCATTCAAGGACCTGGGGCTCGCCGAGCCCCTGCTCAAAGCCATTGCCGAAACCGGCTACGAAACCCCCACGCCGATCCAGCAGCAGGCGATCCCCGCCGTGCTCAAGGGTGGCGACCTCCTCGCCGGCGCCCAGACCGGCACCGGCAAGACCGCCGGCTTCGTGCTGCCGATGCTGCACCGCCTGATGGCCGCGCCGGCCGTCAAGGACGCGCGCGGCAAGAGCCCGATCCGCGCACTGATCCTCACGCCGACCCGCGAGCTCGCGGCCCAGGTCGAGGAAAGCGTGCGCGTCTACGGCAAGCACGCGAAGCTCACGTCGATGGTGATGTTCGGCGGCGTCGGCATGCAGCCGCAGATCGACCGCCTGAAGAGGGGCGTCGACATCCTGGTGGCCACGCCCGGGCGCCTGCTCGACCACCACCAGCAGGGCACGCTGGACCTGGGCAAGGTGGAGATCTTCGTGCTCGACGAAGCCGACCGCATGCTCGACATGGGCTTCATCCACGACATCAAGAAGGTGCTGGCCATCGTGCCGAAGGCCAAGCAGAGCCTGCTCTTCTCGGCGACCTTCAGCGACGAGATCAAGGCCCTGGCCGACCGGCTGCTGAACAAGCCGCAGGTCATCGAGGTGGCACGCCGCAACAGCACCGTCGAAGCGATCACGCAGAAGCTGCACCCGGTCGATCGCGACAAGAAGAAGGAACTGCTCGCGCACCTGATCAAGCGCCAGGACTGGCACCAGGTGCTGGTGTTCTGCCGCATGAAGC
>CAYLKR010000173.1:0-5625 GCA_964384225.1 uncultured Methylibium sp. | reverse complement strand
CGATCGCGATGCCCTCAGGTGGGTCAGTTTTCAGTGATCGTCAACAGTCTGACCTCATCCGGCCCCTATACGAAGCGCACCTTCGACCGGAACGACCCGTCGATCTGCGTCATCTGCGCGCAGCACGACAAGGGGCGCGTCGAGCAGTTCGTCCGCAAGCTCCTGAAAGGCATTTCTGGCAGCAAGTATTTCAGCGGGGGGCTTGAAGGCAAGTTCGCTCTGGGCACCAGCCGCGTTGAAGTCTTCGCGACGGCGACGGACAGCGTGGAGGCGTACAAGAACGCCATCGAGACGGCGATCCGCAAGAAGGCGGATGACGGCGGACGCTGGGACCTGGCGCTCGTTCAAGTGCGGCAATCCTTCAAGAAGCTCAACGTCACGGAGAATCCTTACTATTGGGGAAAGAGCCTGTTCTTCCTGCATCAGGTCCCGGTGCAGGATTTCACGATAGAGCTTCTTTCGCAGTCCGACACTTCACTTGGCTACTCGCTCAACAATATGGCGCTGGCCTGCTACGCGAAGATGGGCGGCGTTCCGTGGCTGCTCAAATCGTCGCCCACGCTTTCGCATGAACTCGTGATCGGTATCGGCAGCGCGAATATCGGACAGGAGCGCGGCGCCGACAATCAGCGGATCATGGGCATCACCACCGTCTTCTCCGGGGATGGCAGCTACATCGTCTCGAACACGTCGAAGGCCGTGGTGCCCGAAGCCTACTGCGAGGCGCTGACTTCGGTGCTCGGCGAGACCATCGAGAAAATCCAGAAGCGCATGAACTGGCAGAAGGGCGACACGATCCGCCTGATCTTTCACGCGCAGGTCAAGAAGTTCAACAAGGAAGAGATCGAAGCCGTCCGGGCCGTCATAGACAAGTACCGCGAATATCAGATTGAGTATGCGTTCCTGAAAATCTCGGAAGATCACGGGCTGCATATGTTCGACTCGGCGACCGCCGGAGTGCAGAAAGGACGCCTCGCGCCATCGCGCGGAAAGACGTTCAAGCTCTCCAAGCATGAAATGCTCATCTATCTGATCGGCCAGCGCGAGTTGCGGAACGACACGGACGGGCATCCGCGCGGCGTGATCCTTGATGTTCACAAGGACTCGACCTTCAAGGACATCAAGTATCTGAGCGCCCAGATGTACAGCTTCGCATCCCATTCCTGGCGCAGCTACTTCCCGAATCCCATGCCCGTGACGATCAGCTATTCCGACCTGATCGCCCGGAATCTTGGATGGCTCAACCAGCTTCCTGGCTGGAACGACGCGGTGATGATCGGGAAGATCGGGCAATCCCAATGGTTCCTGTAGAAAAGGACAACGCCTACCATTTGCGCGAATACCTTCACCGCAAGGTGATCGAGAGCGCGCACGCCGATCCATTTAAATCCTCTTTTCTGCATTTTCTGGGGCTGTCGAAAGACGGCGGTCCGTCCTTCGACTTTGCCACGCTCTCCTTGTACCCGCGCTGCGCGATTGCCGGGCTGGGGATTCTGGACGAGACCGTATCCGCGCAGGATGTGTCGCGGCTGCTCGGGCAGGCCGCCAAGATCGACTCCACGCCCCGGCCCTGGGTGTCGGACGTGTTCGGCGTCATGGCCGTGAAATGGATGGCCGCGCAGATGAATGATGCGCGCATCGCGCGGGAGTTTGAGAACTGGACTTCCGGGTTTCTTGCGCAGCAGGCCAGCGGCGATCACCTCAGTCTCTTCGAGAAGGACATCGCGGCCTATATCCGCAGCGGCGAGTCCGCTATGTATGCGAGCGCGTGCGTGCCGCTCTTTCTTCACTACAAGAAGATACGGCGGATCGAGGATCACCAAAACCGCATGTCCCTGATCGGCCGCTTCATGGCTGAGTTCCGGGCGCAGGCGCAAGGAGACGCTTCGACGGCGCTCTTGAGCCTGATGGTTTACGTCTTCGATCAGGTCAATGAGGACGTGGCGATCGTGCCGCCGAAAGGCTGGAGCCTCGACGACCTTCTGGGGTTTCTGGAGCATATCCCTGTCGGCCTCAAGCGGTGGACATGGGAGGAGTCGGGCCGCACGCGAGGCGCTGAACCCGTCAAGTGGCCCGTGGAGAACGAATACCACGTCCAGAATCTTCTCTATGTCCTGCTCGGGCCGATCTTCAACGACATCGCGGATGAGGTGAACCTCCAACCCGTCGGGCAGAAGAATCCGCGCATTGATCTTTACCTCCCGTCGCTGCATACGATCATCGAGGTCAAATACCGGAAGGACGTGAAGAAGTCCTTCCCGGCGCTCATCGGCGAAATCGCCGAGGATGCGTCCCTTTACCGGGCCGATGCGAAATACAAGGATGCGCGGATCGTCAGCTTTCTGTGGGACTGCACGCGCGCGACGCAGGAACACGCGAAGTTCAAGGAAGGCGTCCTGAAGATCGAAGGAATTAACGGGTGCGTCGTGGTCAGCGCGCCTTCAACAATGGATGAACGGTCATCAGGTTAGAGCACTGAGCGCGAGCAGAGCCACACGAGCGCCGAAGCAGAGGAAAGAGAAATCAATGTCCAGCTCCAGAAGAATAGACGGCCGGAAATACAGCATCGAGGAAGCGTTCCGCGAGTGCTTCTACATCGTGCCGGATTATCAGCGCGAATATGTTTGGACGGATAAGGAAGTGCAGCAGCTTCTCGACGACATTGACGAGCAGATCGACGGCGACTCCGATCTCGAATACTTCATCGGCACGGTCCTTGTGTCGCCTTCGAAGCCGAACAATCATTACGAAGTCGTTGACGGACAGCAGCGCCTTACGACGTTCTTCCTTCTTCTCTGCGCGCTCAGGAAGCTCTTTCATGGCGAGTCGCAGCAGCAAACTGTCAGCGGACTGATCTCGACGAGCTATACGGACCGCAACGGAGAAACCAAGACCAGCTTGAAGCTGGAGCCGCGATACGAGAATGCCGGGGAAGTGATGGCGAAGCTGGTCGCGCTCGATCCCGATCCGCAAACGTTCCGGGCGGAGCTTCAAGCGGCGGGGATCAAGACGTTCGGCTCCCTGGAGAATTTGATCGCGGCATACGGGACGATCTTCCAGTATCTCAAGAGCACCTACGACACGCCTCAGAAGCTCAAGAAATATTGGGGCTTTCTGGCGAACAACGTCGTGTTTATCCAGATTTCAACGGATGTCAGCAGCGCGCTCAAAATCTTCGAGACGATCAACGAGCGCGGTATCGGTCTCGATTCGATGGACCTGCTCAAGAACCTTCTGTTCACGCAGGTCCGGCAGGACGAGTTCATCAAGCTCAAGGACGAATGGAAGAAGATCACCGCGCCGCTCGAAGAGGCAAAGGAAAAGCCGCTTCGCTTCCTCCGCTATTTCCTGATGGCGAACTATGTCATCAAGAACGCGCGGAGCGATGCTGTGGTCCGCGAGGATGAAATCTATAGCTGGTTCGTCGATAAGGACAACGCGGCTCTCTGCGATTACAAGAACAAGCCGTTCGAGTTCGTTCGCAAGGTGACGGCCAACGTCAAACACTATCTGGCCTTTGCTCAAGGCAAGGGCAATGATGGGCAGGACAGTACGGCGATGGGCCGCCTCAAAAGCCTGACGGGTGGTGCGTTCAGCTTGCACTACGTCCTGCTGCTGGCGGCGGCGACTTTCCCAAAGGCGCTGTTCGATCATTTCGTTGCGCAGCTTGAAAGCTTTCTCTTCTCTTACATCTTCGCGAAGCTACCGACGAAGGATCTGGAGCGGGACTTCTCGTCCTGGGCGGACGAGTTGCGCGCGATTGCGGGGACGACCGATCCAGCGAAGCAGCGTCAGGCATTGAACGCCTTTATCGTGGATCGCTTCGAGCAGCGCATGGCCGATAAGGCACCGGAGCTGACAGACGCTTTGAAGCGCCTATCGTTACATTCGATGCAGCAGTATCGGACCCGCTATCTCCTGGCGCGGTTGGCGCAGCACGTAGACGCCGCCTACGGAACCCATACGCCGCTTTCGACGTATCTCAAGCTCGAAATCGAACACATCCTTCCCGATACGCCGGAGCCGGACCTGCTGGCGAAGTGGGCGGCCGACACCAAAGGCGCGGACTACGAGAACTACAAGAACAGGCTCGGGAATCTGACGCTGCTGGAAAAGCCGATCAACATCGTTGCGAGCAACGATTTCTATGCGTCGAAAACGCCGGAGTACAAGAAGAGCAGCACGTACTTCACGCGGAGCCTGGTTGAACTGGTCCCTGTCGGAAAGAATTCATCCATTACCCGCATCAATGAAAAGCTCCAGTCGTTTTCCGACTGGAACGCGAAGTCGATAGACGACCGGCATGATCTGCTGATTGCGCTCGCCAAGGATATTTGGAAGACCGCACCGATTGCCGAGTAACCGGCTGCTTTGCCCTTGAGTGGGGGCTCTGCCCCCGCGTTCCGTCAATAGTGCGCCGTCCCGGTGTCCCCAACCTTCCGCCCCGAAGACGGGGCGTGCAGGCCGGGTGATCCCCCTCCGGTCCGTTCCTATTGACCGAACGCTCCCCCTGTTCTCGCCGAAGGGCAAGGGGTTGCATGCGCAACCCCTCATTCCATTCGGAAGGGGTAAGGGCCGCGAGAGTCGCGTCCTGCGCTCAACACCCATGACGGAAAGGATTCAGTCATGACCATTCAAACCATCACCCTCTCTCAACTCGTTCCCTCCGAAGGCAATCCGCGCAAGCTCTTTGATGTCGCCAGTCTCGAAGGGCTGGCCGCGAGTATCCGCGCCGATGGCCTCTTGCAAAACCTTGTCGTCCGGCCTTCGCGCGGCAAGAGCTTTGCGATCATCAGCGGGGAGCGCCGTTACCGGGCGTTGAAGCTTCTGGAAGAACGCGGCGAACTGCCCGAGGACTTCACCGTTCCCGTGGAGGTGCGAACCAAGGTTTCAAAGGATGAGTCCTTGCGGCTGGCAACCGTCGAGAATCTGCAACGCGCCGATCTCACACCGCTGGAGCAAACCGAAGCCTTGACGCGGCTCGTGAAGGACGGAGAAAAGCTCGATGACCTGATCGCGCAAACCGGATTGTCCGCAACGACCATCAAGCGCCGCCTTGCGCTCAATGGGTTGTGCGCCGAAGCCAAGGACGCGCTCGATGATCGGGTCATTACCCTTGCACAGGCCGAAGCCCTCACGCTCGGCAGCGAGGACGAGCAAATAGACATCCTCGATGACATTGAGCACAGGTACGAGGCCAGCGCCGAGGAAATCCGGGAACGCCTGACCGGGGAACGTCCCTGCGTGGCCGATGCGATCTTTCCTGTCGAGCGCTACACGGGAACGATCACGACCGACCTTTTTGCGGAGAGCGACACCAGCTACTTTGATGACGCCGAGCAGTTCATGGCTTTGCAGACAGACGCCGTGAACGTGCTGGCCGAGCATCACCGCGCGACCGCCGCATGGGTGGAAGTCACGGATAACTGGCGGATCGAGACATGGCCCTATGAAGCCGCACCGGAGGGCGAACGCGGCGGCGTCCTGATCAATCTTTCTCCGCGCGGCGCGGTCGAAGTCCGCGAAAACCTTGTCCGCAAAGCCAGCCGCCAGACGGTTCAAAGGCTAAAGGGTGTTGACGATCACTGAAAACTGACCCACCTGAGGGCATCGCGATCGTCGAAA
>CAYLKR010000172.1:0-5698 GCA_964384225.1 uncultured Methylibium sp. | reverse complement strand
CAGCTTCGCGAAGGCCACGTCGTCCTGGATCACCGCATGCGTGCCGACCACCAGCCCGGCCTCGCCCGAGGCGACGCGTTCCAGCTGCTGCGTGCGCGCCTTGCCCTTGCGGCTGCCGGTCAGCCAGGCCACGCCGACGCCCAGCGGCTCCAGCCAGCCGACCAGCTTGCGGAAATGCTGCTCGGCCAGGATCTCGGTCGGCGCCATCAGCGCGCACTGCCAGCCGGCGTCGATCGCCACCGCCGCGGCCAGCGCCGCGACCACCGTCTTGCCCGAGCCGACGTCGCCCTGCAGCAGACGGTGCATCGGTTGCGGTGTGGCGAGGTCGCGCGCGATCTCCTCGGCGACGCGGTGCTGGGCCGGCGTCAGCTGGAACGGCAGGGCCGCGAGCAGCTTCTCGTGCAGCCCGCCGGGCCGCGCGCGCAACGCCGGCGCGCGCAGCTTGCGTCGCTCGTTCTGAGCGGCGAGCTGCGACAGCTGCTGCGCCAGCAGCTCGTCGAACTTCAGCCGCTGCCAGGCCGGGTGGCTGCGGTCCTCCAGCGTCGCCAGCGGCACGCCGGGGGACGGGTGGTGCAGGAAGTGCAGCGCGTCCTTCAGCGCCGGCAGCCCGGCCGGCATGCTGCCGGGCGGCAGCACTTCGCCCAGCGGCGCGCGACCGAGCGCGCTCGCGACCGCCTTGCGCAGATAGGCCTGCGGCAGCTGCGCGCTCGTCGGGTAGACCGGCGTCAGCGCCTCGGCCAGCGGCGTGCCGTCACCGACGGCCTTGAAGGCCGGATGGACCATCTCGCGGCCGAGGAAGCCGCCGCGCGGCTCCCCGCGCACGCGCAGCCGCGTGCCGACGGCGAGCGCCTTCTGGTGCGAAGGGTAGAAGTGCAGGAAGCGCAGCACCAGCTCGCCCGTGCCGTCGTCGAGCCGCGCGACGAGCTGGCGGCGCGGCCGGAACTCGACGCGGCAGTCGGTCACGGTGCCCTCGACCTGCACCGGCTCGCCGTCGCGCGCGTCGGCGATCGGCGTGATGCGCGTCTCGTCCTCGTAGCGCAGCGGCAGGTGCAGCGCGAGATCGATGTCGCGCTGCAGCCCCAGCTTCTCCATCGCGCGCTGCGGCGCCGACTTCGGCTTGGGCGTGGCGTCGGGCATGGAACAATTCTGCCGTCTGCCCGCATGTACACCGTCTCCGACTTCGACTTCGCACTGCCGCCCGAGCTGATCGCCCAGCACCCGGCGGCCGAGCGCAGCGCCTCGCGCCTGCTCGATGGCCGCGGCAGTGCGCCCATCGACCGCGTGTTCCGCGAGCTGCCGGCGCTGCTGGCCCCCGGCGACCTGCTGGTCTTCAACGACACCCGGGTCATCAAGGCGCGGCTCTTCGGCCGCAAGGCCAGCGGCGGCGCGGTCGAGGCGCTGGTCGAGCGCGTGCTGCCGGGAACGACCGAGGTCTGGGCGCACCTGCGCGCGAGCAAGTCGCCGAGGCCGGGCAGCGTAGTGCGCTTCGCCGAGGCCTTCGACGCCGAGGTACTGGGCCGCTGCGGCCCGGATGGCGAGCTCTTTCACCTGCGCTTCCCGTCCGACCCCTTCGCGCTGCTGGCCGCCCACGGCCACGTGCCGCTGCCGCCCTACATCACGCATGCGGACGAGGCCGACGACGAGCGCCGCTACCAGACCGTGTTCGCACGCGCGCCCGGCGCCGTGGCCGCGCCGACCGCGGCGCTGCACTTCGACGAGGCCGTGCTGGCCGCGCTCGACGCGCGCGGCATCGGCCGTGCCGCGGTGACGCTGCACGTCGGCGCAGGCACCTTCCAGCCGGTGCGCGTCGAACGCATCGACGAGCACCGCATGCACAGCGAATGGTTCGAGGTGCCGCAGGCCACGGTGGAGGCGATCGCCGCCTGCAGCGGCCGCATCGTCGCGGTCGGCACGACGACGCTGCGCGCGCTCGAATCGGCGGCGCGCGGCGGTCGGGTCGAAGCCGGTGCCCGCGAGACCGACATCTTCATCACCCCGGGCTTCGAGTTCCGCGTCGTCGACACGCTGCTGACCAACTTCCACCTGCCGAAGAGCACGCTGCTGATGCTGGTCAGCGCCTTCGCCGGCTTCGAGCGCATCCGCGCGCTCTACGACCACGCGGTGGCCGAGCGCTACCGCTTCTTCAGCTACGGCGACGCGATGCTGCTGGACCGCGCCTGAGCCCGCTCAGGTGTCGGCCCACATCCGCAGCAGGTTGTGATACGTCCCGGTCAGCCCGACCACCGGCCCGGTGTCGCCCTGGCCCTCGCGCAGCGCGAGGATCTGCATATCGAGTTCGTACAGCAGGCGGCGCTGCTCGGTGCTGCGCACCAGGCTCTCGACCCAGAAGAAGCTCGCCAGCCGTGCGCCGCGCGTCACCGGCTCGACGCGGTGCACGCTCGATGACGGATAGAGCACCATATCGCCGGCCGGCAGCTTGACGCGCTGGGCGCCATAGGTGTCCTCGATCACCAGCTCGCCGCCGTCGTAGTCGGCCGGGTCGGCGAGGAAGAGCGTGCAGGAGATGTCGGTGCGCACCTGCGCGCCGCGCTGCGGGCCGTGGCGCACCAGCCGCACCGCGTTGTCGATGTGGTTGCCGAACGCGTTGGTCGCGCCGCCGTAGCGGTTGAACAGCGGCGGGAAGATGCGCTTGGGCAGGGCGGCGGCGAAGAACAGCAGGTGCCCGGCCAGCGCGTCGAGCACGAGGGCCTGCAACTCGTGGGTGACCGGATGCTCCTCCGGCAGCTGCTGGTTGTTCTTGACCTGGGCCGACTGCGAGCCGGCGGTGGCGCGGCCGTCGCCCCAGGGGGCGTCGGCCAGCAGCGCCTGGGCGCGGGCCAGCGCCGCAGGGCCCAGGACGTTCGGAACGTGCAGCAGCATCCGCAGTACTCCCTCGTCAGAACAGCGCCGAGACGGTCAGCTGCGCGCCGCGGCCGGGGCCGGCCACGGTGAAGCCGCGGTAGATGCCGTCGGCATAGACCTTGTCGAACAGGTTGTTCAGGTTCAGGCGCGTGCGCCACGAGCCCGCGTCGTACTCGAGCAGCGCATCGGCCTTCACGTAGCCGGGCGCGCGGTTGACGACGCCGGTGACGCTGTCGCCCGATTCGGCCTGCGCCGGGATCCGCGAGCTCATGCCGTCGGCGCCGAGGCCGGCGCGCCACTTCGGCGCGAACTGCCAGGTGGCCCACAGGCTGCCGGTCCAGCGCGGCGTCAGCCCGCTCTCGCGGCCGACGCTGCGCTGCGAGGCCTCGGAACTGCCGGCCTCGTCGATGCGGCCGCGCATGTAGGCGACGCCGCCGAACACCTCGAAGCCCGGCGCCGGGCGGCCCGCGGCCTCGAACTCGATGCCGTCGGTGTGGCGCTTGCCGTTGAGCAGGTAGGCGTCGGCGGCCTGGTCGACGTCGGTGTTGCGCTCGTTGGTCTTCTCGGTGCGGAAGATCGCGGTGCGCAGCGACAGGTCGCCCTCGGCGAGGTCCCACTTGGCGCCGATCTCCATGTTGCGGCTCTTCTCCGGCGGCGTGTTGGCGCTGCGGTCGTCGAACTGGTAGAGGTCGCCCGAGGCGTTGAACGAGGTGCCGTAGGAGGCGTAGTAGCTGGCCTGCGCATTGGGCTGCCACAGCGCGCCGAAGCGGCGGCTCCACATCGAGTCGCTGCGTTCCAGCGGACCCAGCGGCGCGGCGCGCTCGTAGTCGCCTTCGAAGCGGTCGTGGCGCAGGCCGGCGATCAGCTTCCAGTGCGGCGTGAGCTGGATCGTGTCCTGCAGGTAGGCGCCGATCGTGCGCGAGGTGAAGTGCGTGTTGGGCGCCTTCACGCGGGTGTCGACCAAGCCGTTCGACGGGCCGGTCTGGCCCCAGGTGGTCGGCGGCTTCAGCGGCGTGTTCGCATAGCTGTAGGTCTGGGTCTCCTCGTGCGCGAACTCGGCGCCGGCCTGCAGCGCGTGCGCGAGGCCGAACCACTGCGCGCGGCCGCTGTAGTCGGTCTGCACGAAGCGGTGGGTGTCGGAGGCGGCGCGGGTCGGGCCACCGCGGCAGATCAGGCTGTCGTCCTCGATGACCGGGATCGGTCGCGTCAGCGTGCCGGGCGCGAAGGAGCAGCTCGCCGGGCCGGTGACGTTGCCGTCGGCGTCGACCGGCTGGTTCGCGAGGCCGGCCGTCGTGGCCCACAGGTCGCGCTTGTAGCGGCCCTGCATCAGCGTCGTCTGCAGCTCGCCGCCGCCGGCGAAGCGGTGCAGGTGGCGCAGGAAGACCTGGGTGGCCGAGTCCTTCTGGTAGTCGGTGTCGAAGCCGTACCAGCGCTCGGCGGCCGCGTCCACCGGCCGCGCGTTGCGCCAGCGGAAGCCGAAGTCGGGCACGTCGTCGTACTGCAGGTGGTAAGCGCCGATGCTGAACTCGTCGGACGTGCCGATGCCCCAGCGGAAGGTCGGCGCCAGCCCCAAGCGGTGCGTCTCCGGGCCGTTGCGCGTGCTGTCGGCGTCGGTCTTCATCGCGTTGACGCGCAGTGCGGCGTTCTCGCCGGTCTTCAGGTTGAAGTCGCCGGTGAAGCGGCGGTAGCGGTCGGTGCCGACCGTCAGGTCGACCTCGTGCTGCGTGATCAGCCGCGGCACCTTGCTGACCTGGTTGACGATGCCGCCGGTCGAGCCGCGGCCGTACAGCATCGACGCCGAGCCGCGCAGCACCTCGATACGGTCCTGGTTGAAGGTGTCGCGGTTGTACTGCGCGATGTCGCGCATGCCGTCCTGGAAGATGTCGCCGCGCGTCGAGAAGCCGCGCAGGCGGATCAGGTCGCCGATCGCGCCGCCCTCGCCGGCCTCGAAGGCGATGCCGGTCACGGTGTGCAGCGCGGCCTTCAGCGTGTCGAGATTGCGGTCGTCCATCAGCTTCTCGGTCACCACGGTGACCGACTGCGGGATGTCGCGCAGCTCCTGCTTGCCCTTGCCGGCGGTGGTCTGCACGGCCTGGTAGGCCGCCTTGCCTTCGCGCTCGGCGGCGCCCTGGACCGTGACCTCGGGCATGCGGGCCTCGGGGGCGGAAGTGCTTTGGGCGTACGCCAGCGGGCCCAGGCCGGCGAGGCCGAAGCCGGCGGCCAGCGCGCCCAGCGGTGCGAGCGAGAAGCGATGGGTAGGGCGGGATTCGGCCGCGGGGGCCGGGGACGGACGGGACATGCCAGGGGCTCCGGAAGGACGGGAGGAAGGATCCGGTCGGGTCCTTGGCTGGCATGGGGCGGCCGTGGCGGCCGCCGGCTGGCGGGGAAACCGGGGAGATAGACCTAGAAGTAAGTGCGTGCTTTCCTAAAGTGTCAGGAATGGCGATCGAGCGTGAAGTGGATCGGCGCCACGACCCAGACGGCATGGGCCACGCCCTGCTCGATGTAGGGCGCGAAGCGGGCGCGCTGGGCGGCGTCGAGCGCGGCCTGGTCGAGGCGCTTGTAGCCGGAACTCTGTTCGATGCGGACCTCCCGCGGCTCGCCGCTCTCGTCGACGAGGATGCGCACCAGCACCACGCCGGCTTCCTGTTGACGCAGCGACAGCATCGGGTAGGTCGGCGACGGCGCACGCAGGTAGCGCACCGCGCTGGCCGGCAGCAGCCTGGGCTCGGCGGGGGCCGGCGGAGGCGGCGCCGCGACGGAAGCGACGGCCACCGGCGCGGGCAGCGCGGCGGGCGCGGGTTCGGCCGGCGCCTGCGGCGGCTCTGGCGCCGGC
>CAYLKR010000171.1:0-5699 GCA_964384225.1 uncultured Methylibium sp. | reverse complement strand
CGACCACGGTCGCGAGCACCACGGTGCCGTCCATGTCGACCACGACGGCGCCGCCGGACTGGCGGGCGATCTCGCCGGTCTCGAGGGTGACCGTGTGCTGGCCCCACTGGAAGGTCTTGCTGACCTTGTTGAACATCGTCATCTGTGTCTCCTGGAAGAGCGTACGCCGTCGGTCGCGCACTTCACCGGGAGCGACCAGCCCTGAGCGGGATGCCATTCCAGCGCGGCTGCAGTCCTGCAACGGCGCTGGAATGACACATCGGCGCTCCGGCGAGCCTGGCTCCAAAGCACGAAGAGCCTGCGCTGGCAGTTCCAGACAGGCTCTTCGTCATCGTCATCCGCTTACTTGCGCAGGCCCAGCTTCTGGATCAGCGCGGTGTAGCGGTCGGCGTCCTTGCCCTTGAGGTAGTCGAGCAGCTTGCGGCGGCGCGACACCATGCGCAGCAGGCCCCGGCGGCCGTGGTGATCCTTGGCGTGGGTCTTGAAGTGCGGGGTCAGTTCGTTGATGCGCGCGGTGAGCAGCGCGACCTGAACCTCGGGGGACCCGGTGTCCGCGGTGCCGCGGGCATGGGCCTGGACGATCTCGGCGGTATTGGCCATCTTTCGTTTCCTGGTGGCGCGAAACCACGAACGCTCTCAGGAAGGGCGTGCCGCGGTTTCGGGTTTCGACTTGCGGTCACGGGTGAAACCGACCCATGCCGTGCGTGAGAGGCAGCCCGGTTCCCCGGAATGCCAGCGTGAATTATAGACCGAGCGCGGTCCGCAGCCGCCCCACCCCCTGGGCGAGGCGCTCGGGTTCGCGCGACGCGAAGCACCACCGCAGCCACCCCTCGGCCTCCGGACCGAAGGCGACGCCCGGCGCCAGACCCAGCCCATGGTCGGCAACCAGGCGCTTGGCGAAGGCGAGCGAGTCTTCGCCGCCCGGCGCCTTCAGGAAGCAATACATGCCGCCGGCGGGCACCGCCACCTCGACGCCCGGCAGCGCCTGCAGCGCCGGGAGCAGGGTGTCGCGGCAGGCCTTCAGATGGCGCACCAGCCCCGGCACCAGCCGTTCGGCGCCGGCCAGCGCCGCGAGCCCGGCACGCTGCACGAACACCGGCGCGCAGGAGGTGTTGAATTCGATCAGCTTGCCGACCGCATCGACCAGGGCCTCGGGCAGCACCAGCCAGCCGAGCCGCCAGCCGGTCATCAGGAAGCTCTTCGAGAAGCTGTGGCAGACGACCAGCCGGTCGTCGGGCTCGGCGAGGTCGAGGAAGGACGGCGCAGCCGGCGCACCGGCCTCGAAGTAGAGCCGCTCGTAGACCTCGTCGGCGACGATCCAGGTACCGGTCGTGCGGCAGTGCGCCAGCACGGCGGCCTGCTCTTCGCGGCTCATCGTCCAGCCGGTCGGGTTGTTCGGCGCGTTGACCAGGAGCACCCTGGTGTGCGATGTGACCGCGGCCAGCAGTTCGTCGAGGTCCAGCCGCCACGCCCCGTCGCGCGGACGCAGCGGGATACGCTTGACCTCGGCGCCCAGGATCGCCGGCTGGGCCGTGAGGTTGGGCCAGACCGGCACCACGACGGCCACCTCGTCGCCGGCGCCGGCCAACGCCTGCATCGCGATCATCAGCGCGCTGACGCCCGAAGAGGTGACGGCGATGCGACCTCCGCCGACCGGACGGTGCAACCCCGATACATAGCCGGCGACCGCATGCCGCAGCTCCGGAAGCCCGAGGTTGTGCGAGTAGAAGGTCTCGCCGCGCGCCAGTGATGCGGCGGCGGCCTCGCGGATGAAGGCCGGCGTCGGTTCGTCGCCCTCGCCGAACCAGAAGGCCAGCACGTCCTCGCGCCCCAGGCCGGCGTTGGCGACCTCGCGGATCTTGGAGCCGGGAAGCTGGCGGATGGCGTCGCGCATGGCAAGGAACCCGAAAACGAAAGGCCGCCCCATGTCCGGCAGCCTGGGCAGCCTGGGCAGCAAGGGGCTGCCGCGCGAGGATTCTAGGAGTCCAACACAGCGTGACCGGGCCGGCGCGCCGTCAGGCCGCGTCCAGCGCCCAGCGCGGCTGCACGTCGAAGCGCAGGTCGTGCCTCGCGGTGGCCAGCCCGGCCTGCAGCCGCATCGCCGCGGCCAGCGCGATCATCGCGCCGTTGTCGGTGCACAGCGCCGGTTCGGGATAGTGCACGCGGGCGCCCCGGCGAGCGCCGGCAGCGTCGAGCTGCTCGCGCAGGCGCCGGTTGGCGCCGACACCACCGGCCACCACCAGCCGGTCGAGGCCGGTCGCCTCCAGCGCGGCGACCGACTTCCTCACCAGCACGTCGACGATCGCCGCCTGCGTGGACGCCGCGAGGTCGGCGCGCGGCTGCTCGCAGACGTTGCCGCCGAGCTTCAGGACCTGGGTGCGCACAGCGGTCTTGAGCCCGGCGAAGGAGAAGTCCAGGTCGCCGCTGTGCAGCAGCGGCCGTGGCAGCTTGTAGGCCTCGGGGTCGCCGAACTCGGCCAGCCGGGCCAGCGCCGGGCCGCCGGGATAGCCCAGGCCGAGCAGCTTGGCCGATTTGTCGAAGGCCTCACCGGCGGCGTCGTCGATCGTCTCGCCGAGCAGCGCGTAGCGGCCGACGCCGTCGACGCGCATCAGCTGCGTGTGGCCGCCGGACACCAGCAGCGCGACGAAGGGAAACGCCGGCGGATCGGCCGACAGGAAGGGCGACAGCAGATGACCCTCGAGATGGTGCACCCCGAGCAAGGGGCGCTGGAGCGCGGCGCCGAGGGCGGCAGCGACGGCGGCACCCACCAGCAGCGCGCCGGCCAGGCCCGGCCCGCGCGTGTAGGCGACGACATCGACCTGCGCCAGCGAGCACCCTGCCTCGGCCATCACCGCCCGCGTCAGTGGCAGCACGCGGCGGATGTGGTCGCGCGAGGCGAGCTCGGGCACGACGCCGCCGTAGGCCTCGTGCATCGCCACCTGGCTGTGCAAGGCCTGGGCGAGCAGGCGCGGCGGCGCGCCGGGTGCGGCCGAGACGAGGGCGACGCCGGTCTCGTCGCAGGAAGACTCGAAGCTCAGCACCAGCATGCCCGGCAGTGTAGTGACCCCCTCCTGCAAGCCGCTGCGCAGGCTCTTTCAACTCGTCACAAACCAGGTGTGGCGAATCTCACGAAATCGAGGGGGTGGCCGCTTTGCCGTGTCGCGGTGGGTCGCTAGCCTTACGCGTGAGGGATCGAGAAAGCCACCCGATGAAGCACTACAAGCTGCAAGCCTGGCCGGACCTGCCGGCCGCCTTTCACCGCACCGCCTACCGCCGCATGCTGCACAAGATGTCGCAGCGCTACGCCTCGGTGCAGCAACTGATGCAGGAAAGCGGGCTGGCGCGCACTGCCGTGGTCCAGTTCCTCGACCTGCTGGCAGAGCGCCAGCTGCTGACGGTGCGCGACGACGGCCAGCCGGACTCGCGCTTCGGCCCGATCAGCGCCTTCCAGTGGTTCCGCCGCACCTTCTACGCGGAAGGCCGCCTCTGACGCCGGCACCCCGCGCTGCCTGAACGAGCCCGCCGAGCGCGGGCTTTTTCTCGTCCGCTTGGCGCGTTCCTTGCACTGCAGCACGGCATGGACCGAGTGCGCCCCCTGCGGATCGTGATCGTCGCGCCGCCCACGCTGCTGCCGGATCCGGCGGACGAGGCGGCGGCGATCGAGGCGGAGCGCTCACGCAGCCTGCGCATCGGCCTGCTGGGCGCCGGCTACGACATCGTCGCGGTGCTGCCGGTCGACCCCTTCCTGGACGAGCGCATCGCCCAGCTGCAGCCCGACATGATCATCGTCGATGCCCAAAGCGGCGCACGCGATGCCCTCGAGCATGTGGTGATGTCCACGCGCGACGAGCGCCGCCCGATCGTGCTGTTCACCGACGACGCCGACACCAGCCATGTCGGCGACGCGATCGCCGCTGGCGTCACCGCCTATGTGGTGGCCGGTTTGGCGCACGAGCGCATCAAACCGGTGCTCGAGGTCGCGATGGCGCGCTTCCGCCACGAGGAGAACCTGCGCCGCGAACTCGCCGATGCACGCACCCAGCTGTCCGAGCGCAAGCTGATCGAGCGCGCGAAAGGCCTGCTGATGTCACGCCAGCGCATCAGCGAGGAAGAGGCCTACGCCCGGCTGCGCAAGACCGCGATGGACCGCGGGCTGCGCGTCGCCGACGTGGCGCAACGGCTGATCGACGTGGCCGACGTGCTCGGCTGAACCGGCCCGGCGGCGGCCTGGCACGGCCTTTGCTGCACTGCACGACAAGGATCAACGGCGATCCCTACCACGGTGCGCGCAAGGCGCGTGCACCCACCCAGACGACGGCGTCTGCACTCCGCGAGCCCCCAGGGCGCGCGACGGTGCAGCCGCCGTCTTTGTTTTGTGCGTCCACAGGAGAACGAATGCCATGCCGAACGAGACCACCCCAAGCCCGCTGCTGGGCCGCCGCACCGTGCTGAAGGCCGCTGCCGCTGCTGCCGCCACCGGTGCCGTGCCGGGCCTGCAGTCGGCCGTCTGGGCAGCCGGCTCCGACAAGCCGGAGAAGGAGGAGGTCCGCATCGGTTTCATCCCGCTGACCGACTGCGCCTCGGTGGTGATGGCCTCGGTGCTGGGCATCGACAAGAAGTACGGCGTCAAGATCATCCCGACCAAGGAAGCCTCCTGGGCCGGCGTGCGCGACAAGCTCGTCAACGGCGAGCTCGACATGGCGCATGTGCTCTACGGCCTCGTCTACGGCGTGCACCTCGGCATCGCCGGCCCGAAGAAGGACATGGCCGTGCTGATGACGCTGAACAACAACGGCCAGGCGATCACGCTGTCGAAGAAGCTGGCCGAGAAGGGCGCGGTCGACGGCGCCTCGCTCGCCAAGGTCATGGCGACGGACAAGCGCGAGTACACCTTCGCGCAGACCTTCCCGACCGGCACCCACGCGATGTGGATCTACTACTGGCTCGCGGCCTACGGCATCAACCCGTTCAAGGACGCCAAGGCCATCACCGTGCCGCCGCCGCAGATGGTGGCGAACATGCGCGTCGGCAACATGGACGGCTTCTGCGTCGGCGAGCCCTGGGGCCACCGCGCGATCATGGACGGCATCGGCATCACCGCGGTGACCACCCAGGACATCTGGAAGGACCACCCGGAAAAGACGCTCGGCACCACGGCCGAGTTCGTCAAGAAGTATCCCAACACCACCCGCGCCGTGATGATGGCCATCATCGAGGCCGGCAAGTGGATCGACGCCGGGCTGCAGAACAAGATGAAGATGGCCGAGGTGGTGGCCGAGAAGTCCTACGTGAACACCTCGGTGGATGCGATCAACCAGCGCATCCTCGGCCGCTACCAGAACGGCCTCGGCAAGACCTGGGACGACCCCAACCACATGAAGTTCTTCGCCGATGGCTCGGTGAACTTCCCCTACCTGTCCGACGGCATGTGGTTCCTCACCCAGCACAAGCGCTGGGGCCTGCTGAAGGAGCATCCGGACTATCTGGCGGTGGCCAAGCAGATCAACCAGGTCGACCTCTACAAAGACGTCGCCTCGGCGATGAAGGTCAGCGTGCCGAAGGACGTGATGCGCAGCAGCAAGCTGATCGACGGCGTGGTCTGGGACGGCAAGAACCCGGCCGCCTATGCCGACGGCTTCAAGGTCAAGGTCTGACAAGGAGGACGACATGGTCAGTGCCGTGTTCCACAACCCGAGCGG
>CAYLKR010000170.1:0-5722 GCA_964384225.1 uncultured Methylibium sp. | reverse complement strand
AAGTTCCTGATCGTCGACGACTTCTCGACCATGCGGCGCATCGTGCGCGGCCTGCTCAAGGAGATCGGCTACAACAACGCCGAGGAAGCCGAGGACGGCGCGGTGGCGCTGCAGATGCTGAAGAACGCGAAGTTCGACTTCGTCGTCTCCGACATCAACATGCCCAACATGAACGGCTTCGACCTGCTGAAGGCCATCAAGGCCGACGACAGCCTCAAGCACCTGCCGGTGCTGATGGTCACCGCCGAGGCGCGCAAGGAGGACATCGTCCTCGCGGCGCAGACCGGTGCGGCCGGCTACATCGTCAAGCCCTTCACCAAGGCCACCTTGGAGGAGAAGGTCGTCAAGATCATGCAGAAGCTCGCCGCCACGGCCTGAGCCACGCCCGAAAGGACATCGCGATGAAGATGGACGACACGGCGGTGCTGGCCGATCCCGCTCCGGCCCCGACGAGCGGCGGCGCCTCGCCCGAGGTGTTCCAGCAACTCGGCCACATCACCCGCCAGCTGCACGACACACTGGCCCAGCTCGGCGTGATGCCCAAGCTGCAGAACGCCGCCGAGGGCCTGCCCGACGCGCGCAGCCGCCTGAACTACATCGCCGACAAGACCGCGGCGGCGGCCAACAAGGTGCTCAACTCGGTCGACCAGGCCAAGGCCGAGCACGCGCACATCGCCGCCGAGACGCGGCGCATCGCGCAGGCCGTCGTCAAGGACCCGGTGAAGGCGGTCGCCTCGGGGGCGATCATCAACTTCGTCGGCGACGTCGAGGCCGCGACCGCTCGCATCGACAACCACCTGACCGACATCATGATGGCGCAGGACTTCCACGACCTGACCGGCCAGGTGGTCGCGAAGGTCGTCAGGCTGGCCAGCGACCTCGAGGACAGCCTCGTCAAGCTGCTGGTGCAGGCCGCGCCGCCCGAGACGGTGCAGAAGGTCGAGACCATCCTCAATGGCCCGGTGATCAACCCGGAAGGGCGCACCGACGTCGTGGCCAATCAGGGCGAGGTCGACGACCTGCTGGCGAGCCTGGGCTTCTGAAGCTCTCCGGAAACGACGAAGCCGCGGCACGCGCCGCGGCTTCGTCGTTTCTGCCGCCGCTCAGTGCCCGCCGGCGCGCCAGGCCCAGTGCGTGCGCAGCGCCGCGCCGCTGCGCTGCGGCCGGCAGGCCGAGCGCACGCGCGGCATGTCGGCGGCGCGCGCGACGCGGGTCGTGATGCGGCGCACCGGCGCCGGCGGCGACGGGCTCCGCGCGAGCCAGCGCCGGCGCAGCGTGCACCAGCGGCGCCAGTCGGGGGTGCTGAGCGCGGTCCAGCCGGCCATGAAGAGCAGGGCGGCGGCCAGCATCAGCATCGGGCCGGCCTCGAGCGGCCAGCGCAGGGACCACAGCAGGCCGCCCGCGAGCACCGCGAGCAGCAGGAAGACGGCGATGTCGAAGGCGAGCTTGGCGCCGGCGGCGGTGAAGCACAGCCGCAGCTCGCGTGTCCAGCGGCGCAGCGCGGTCGAAGACGGCGAGGCAGGGTCGTTGCGCATGTCGGGCTCCCGTGGCTGGCACAGGGGATGTGGGCGATGCGATCAAGCTACCGGCGTCGGCCGCCGCCTGCATCCCGTGGATGGAGGAGACCGTGGCGCGAACGCGGAATTCCGCACGCCGGTTACAGGGCTGCGCACCGTCGCGGTGCGCAGCGGGCGCTCAAACGGCCCGCCGGCCCGCCGTCAATGCCGGTGCTTGCCGTGCTCGTGCGCCTGCGGTGCGGCGGCCGGGCCGTTCTCGATCGCGATCTCGACGCTGACCTCGCCGGCCTTCTCGAAGCGCAGCGTCATCGGCACGCGGCTGCCGAGCACGAGCGGCTGCTTCAGCCCCATCAGCATGAAGTGCAGGCCGCCCGGCTTGAGCGCGACGGTCTGGCCGGCCGGCAAGTCGATCGCGTCGATCTGGCGCATGCGCATCACGTCGCCGTCCATCGCCATCGAATGCAGCTCGACGCGCTCGGCCACCGGCGAGCGGGCGGCGAGCAGGCGGTCGGCGCCGCCTTGGCTGTTGTCGAGCGTCATGAAGCCGCCGCCGGCACCCTGGCCGCTGACGGTGGGCCGGGCCCAGGGGTGGTCGATGCGGATCGGGCCGGCGCGATAGTCGTGTGCCGCGGCCGTGACGGCGGCGGTCAGCAGCAGCGCCGCGAGGGCCGAGCTTGAGGAGAAGTTCATCGCGCGATTTTCGCCCGTCCCGGCGGCCTCGGCGTGCGCGGGGCCGCAGCGGCTGCCACCACCACGAAACACACTGGCGTCGCGCGGGGCGGCCGCTTATGTTCGAACCTTCGCGGCACCGGAGATCGGCATGGCCCTCGACATGGACAAGTTGAACGCCTTCATGGGCCGCTTCGTCGGCGACCTCGGCGCGGCGCTGCACGCCGGCACCGTGGTGCTCGGCGACCGGCTCGGCCTGTACAAGGCGCTCGCCGACGGGCCGATGACGAGCGCCGAACTCGCCCGCAAGGCCGAGTGCGACGAGCGCTACGTGCGCGAATGGCTGGCCGCGCAGGCGGCGGCCGGCTACGTGGAGTACGACGCTGCGGCCGAACGCTTCCACATGACCGAGGAGCAGGTGTTCGCGCTGGCCACCGAGGGCAGCCCGGCCTTCATCCCCGGCGCCTTCCAGCTGACGCTGGCGGCGCTGAAGGCGGTGCCCAAGCTCGAGAAGGCGTTCCGCACCGGGCTCGGGTTCGGCTGGCACGAGCACGATGCCGGCCTCTTCGAAGGCACCGAGCGCTTCTTCCGCCCCGGCTATGCGGCCAATCTCGTGGCGAACTGGCTGCCGGCGCTGGAAGGCGTGGACGCCAGGCTGAAGGAAGGTGCGCGCGTTGCCGACGTCGGCTGTGGCCACGGCGCCTCGACGATCCTGATGGCGCAGGCCTACCCGGCCTCGCACTTCACCGGCTTCGACTACCACGCGCCGTCCATCGACTGGGCGCGCCGCAGCGCCGCCGAGGCCGGCGTGGCCGACCGGGTGAGCTTCGAGGTCGCCCGCGCTCAGGACTTTCCCGGCAGTGGCTGGGACCTGGTGGCCTTCTTCGACTGTCTGCACGATATGGGCGACCCGGTCGGCGCGGCGCGTCACGTGCGTGCATCGCTGGCGCCGGGCGGCTGCTGGATGATCGTCGAGCCCTATGCGAAGGACGCGCTCGAGGACAACCTCAATCCGGTCGGCCGGGTGTACTACGCGGCGTCCACGATGATCTGCACGCCGGCCTCCAAGTCCCAGGAGGTCGGCATGGCGCTCGGCGCGCAGGCCGGCGAGCGGCGGCTGCGCGGCGTCGCCGCCGAGGGCGGCTTCTCGCACTTCCGGCGCGCGACGGAGACGCCGTTCAACCTGGTGTTCGAGGCGCGCGCCTGAGTCAGTCGAAAGCGCCGCGCGCGTCGACCGGCCAGACGGCCTCGACGACGCCGTGCGCCAGCCCGCCACGCACCGTGACCAGGTGCGCGTGGAGGTTGACCGTCGGGTCGCAGTGGCCGGGCAAGAGCCAGACCGTCTCGCCGAGGGATGGCAGCGTGGCGCCGCCGCGCGGCTGCAGCGTCGCATGCTCGTCGTGGGCGCTGACGACCTCGAGGTCGTCGCGGCCCCACACCGTCGGCAGGCCGGACTCGATCGCATGCGACTTGTGGCCGGCGTCGACGATCGCCCGGCCGGGCGCCGCGCTCATCACCTGCGCCTTGACGAAGAGGGCCTGCTCGAAGCGCGGTGCGCCGGGTGTCGGCGCGTTGCGCGCGTAGTCGGCGTCCATGAAGACGTAGCTGCCGGGCTGCAGCTCGCCCCAGAGGCCGCTCGCGGCCTCGAGCGCGAAGCTGCCACTGCCGGCGCCGGTGACGAGCGGACAGCCGAGCCCGGCGGCCGCGAGGCTGGCCTGCGCCGCGCGCACGCTGGCCGCCGCGTCGGCGATCGCCGCCTCGCGCTCGGCGCTGCCGCGCAGGTGCTGCGCGCGGCCGTGGTAGGCGTGCAGGCCGGCGAAGCGCAGGCCGCGTTCGGCGACGAGCCGCGCCAGCGGCGCCACGCCGTCCGGCGCGACGCCGCAGCGGCGCTGACCGACGTCGAGCTCGACGAACACGTCGATCGGCGCGCCCCGCATCGCGGCGGCGAGCCGCTCGACGCCGAGCGCGCTGTCGACCGCGATCGCGAGCTTCAGGCCCGGCGTCGCGCGCACCAGCGCCGCGAGCCGCTCGAGCTTGGCCTCGGCGATCACCTCGTTGCTGATGAAGAGGTCGCGCAGCCCGCCGGCGGCCAGCGCCTCGGCCTCGCCGACCTTCTGCACGCACAGGCCCACCGCGCCGAGCGCGACCTGCCGCAGGCCGATCGCCGCACACTTGTGCGTCTTGGCATGCGGGCGCAGCTTCAGGCCGCGCTCGCGGGCGAAATCGGCCATGCGCTGCAGGTTGCGGTCGAGCGCGTCGGCATCGACCACCAGCGCCGGCGTGTCGATCGCCGCGACCGGATCGCCGGGCTGCGCGGGCAGGCGCATCGTGGCGTGCCTCAGGCCGCGTGACCGACGCGGTCGCCGAGGCCGGCACCGTCGGTCGCGCCGTCGCTGAACTCGTCGTGCGCCAGCCCGTCGAGGTGCGAGGTGTCGGACCAGCCGACCAGCGTGAAGCCCTCGCCGGTGTACAGCAGGCGGTTGACCGCGGCGTTGCCGAGCTGCCAGCTGCGCGGCGCCTCGAGCGCGACGCGCGCGGCGGCACGGTACAGGCAGTCCATCACGCCCCCGTGGGCGACCAGCGCGATCGTCTGCCCCGGGTGGCGCGCCGCGAGCGCGCCGGCGGTGGCGACGACGCGCTCGTAGAAGCCGCGCAGCGTCTCGCCGCCCTCGGGGCCGTAGCCGGGTTCGCGGGCGCGCCAGCGCGCGCTGTGCTCGGGAAAGTCGCGCTCGATCTCGGCCCAGGTGCGGCCTTCGAAGACGCCGAAGGCGCGCTCGCGCAGGCCGCGCTCGGCCTGCACCGCCAGACCGGCGGCGCGGCCGATCGCGAGCGCCGTGTCGTGGGCGCGCGCCAGGTCGCTGGCGTAGATCATGTCCAGGCTCTCGTCGGCGAGCGCCTGCGCCACGCGCGCGGCCTGCCAGCGGCCCTTGGCATTCAGGCCGATGTCGAGCTGGCCCTGGATGCGGGTCTCGACGTTCCAGGCCGTCTCGCCGTGGCGCACCGCGATCACGCGCGTCGGCTGCTCCATCAGGCCAGCCGCGGGTTCAGCGTGTAGGTGCCGCTGAAGCTCGCCTCGGCGAGCACGTGGCCGCGCATCGCCGCGCGCACTTCGGCGCCGGTGAAGCTGCCCTCGACCGCCAGCCGCTCGACGTCGAGCGCGTAGAGCGTGAACACGTAGCGGTGGACGATCGCGTCGTTGAAGGGCGGGAAGGGGCCGTCGTAGCCGTGGTACTGGCCGCCCATCTCGGCGTGGCCGGCAAACCAGCCGGTGTAGTCGTTCAGGCCGTGGCGTGCGCCGTGCAGCGTGGCCGGCCCGGGCTTGCCGCGCGGCGTGAAGCCGCGACTCCACTCGCCCTCGGCGAAGCCGGCGAGCGCGGGCGGCAGGTCGACCAGCACCCAGTGGAAGAAGTCCACGCGCGGCAGGCTGGCGGGCACCTCGCGGCCGGGCTGGTTGACGTCGTCGCCGCGGCTCGGCACGTCCGGGTCGTGGCAGATCAGCGCCAGGCTCCGCGTGCCGGCCGGCAGGTCGCGCCAGG
>CAYLKR010000169.1:0-5738 GCA_964384225.1 uncultured Methylibium sp. | reverse complement strand
CAGCTTCGCGCTCGGCATCGCCGGCATGGGCAAGGTGCAGCAGCAGTTCTTCCCCGATTCGAGCCGGCCGGAGATCGTCGTCGACCTCTGGCTGCCCGAGGGCACGGCCTTCGACGCGACCGAGGCGCTCGCGAAGCGCTTCGAGGCGCGGATGCAGAAGGAACCCGGCATGCAGTCGGTCACCACGTGGGTCGGCGCCGGCGTGCCGCGCTTCTACCTGCCGCTGGATCAGATCTTCCCGCAGAGCAACGTGATGCAGGCCATCCTGCTGCCGCAGGACCTGGCCACGCGCGAGGCGCTGCGCCGGCGGCTGCCGGCGCTGCTGGCCGAGGAGTTCGCGGAGGCGCGCGGCCGCGTCAAGCTGCTGCCGAACGGGCCGCCGGTGCCCTATCCGGTGCAGTTCCGCGTCGTCGGCGAGGACCTGCAGCAGGTGCGGCGCTGGGCCGACGAAGCGAAGGCGGTGCTGCGCGCCCACCCGCAGATGCGCGGCGTCAACGACAACTGGAACGAGCCGGTCAAGGTGCTGCGGCTCGAGGTCGACCAGGACAAGGCGCGTGCGCTCGGCGTCACCAGCCAGGCGATTGCCCAGGCCTCGCGCACCAGCCTGTCGGGCACGACGATCGGGCAGTACCGTGAGTCCGATCGGCTGATCGACATCGTGCTGCGCCAGCCCGAGGACGAGCGCCGCGTGCTGACCGACATCGGCAACGGCTACGTGCCGACGGCCAGCGGCCGCTCGGTGCCACTGACGCAGGTGGCCCGGGTCGGCTTCGCCTGGGAGCCCGGCGTGCTGTGGCGCGAGGGCCGGCAGTATGCGGTGACCGTGCAGGGCGACGTGGCCGAGGGCCTGCAGGGCGCGACCGTGACCGCCGCGCTGTGGCCGCAGCTGCAGCCCTTGATCCAGCGCCTGCCGCCGGGCTACCGCATCGAGGTCGCCGGCGCGGTGGAGGAGAGCAGCAAGGGGCAGGGCTCGATCGCCGCCGGCGCGCCGCTGATGCTGTTCATCATGTTCACGCTGCTGATGCTGCAGCTCAGGAGCTTCAGCCGCGCGCTGCTGGTCTTCCTGACCGGGCCGCTGGGGCTGTTCGGCGTCGCCGCGGCGTTGATGCTGCTGAACCGCCCCTTCGGCTTCGTCGCGCTGCTCGGCGTGATCGCGCTCACCGGCATGATCATGCGCAACTCGGTGATCCTGATCGACCAGATCGAGCAGGACCGTGCGAACGGCGTGCCGGCGTGGGACGCGATCGTCGAATCGGCCGTGCGGCGCTTCCGGCCGATCGTGCTGACGGCGGCCGCCGCGGTGCTGGCGATGATCCCGCTGTCGCGCAGCGTGTTCTGGGGGCCGATGGCGGTGGCCATCATGGGCGGCCTGATCGTCGCGACCGCGCTGACGTTGCTGGCGCTGCCGGCCATGTACGCGGCTTGGTTCAGGGTGAAGCGGGTGCCGGCGGCGGCCCGCTAGAATCCCCGGCTGCCTCGCGCGCGCCTCAGGGCGGCGTGCGGGCAGGCGTGGACCGCGCGGGTGGCGAAATTGGTAGACGCACCAGGTTTAGGTCCTGACGCCCGCAAGGGTGTGCGGGTTCGAGTCCCGCCCCGCGCACCAACCCCTACCCCTGAATCCTTCAGCGAGTCCCGAACATGGCTGTCACCGTCGAAACCCTCGAGAAGCTCGAGCGCCGCATCACCCTCACGCTGTCGGCCGACGCGATCAAGAACGAGGTCGAGTCGCGCCTGAAGCGCCTGGCCAAGACGGTCAAGGCCGACGGCTTCCGCCCCGGCAAGGTGCCGATGAGCGTGGTCGCGCAGCGCTACGGCTACTCGGTGCAGTACGAGGTGATGAACGACAAGGTCGGCGAGGCCTTCGGCCAGGCCGCCACCGAGGCCAAGCTGCGCGTCGCCGGCCCGCCGCGCATCAGCGAGAAGGACGGCGCTCCCGAGGGCGAACTGGCCTTCGACGCCACCTTCGAGGTCTATCCCGAGGTGAAGATCGGCGACCTGTCCGGCGCCGAGGTCGAGCGCGTGTCGAGCAGCGTGGACGAGGCGGCGGTCGACCGCACGCTCGAGATCCTGCGCAAGCAGCGCCGCACCTTCCAGCTGCGCCCGGCCGCCGAGCCGGCCGCCGATGGCGACCGCGTGACGATCGACTTCGAGGGCAAGATCGACGGCGTGCCCTTCGAAGGCGGCACCGCCACGGACTTCCAGTTCCTGCTCGGCGAGGGCCGCATGCTCGAGGCCTTCGAGAAGGCGGTGCGCGGCATGAAGGTCGGCGAATCGAAGACCTTCCCGCTGCAGTTCCCCGAGGACTACCAGGGCAAGGAAGTCGCCGGCAAGGAAGCGGACTTCCTGGTCACGCTCAAGAAGGTCGAGGCGCAGCACCTGCCGGACGTGAACGAGGCGCTGGCCAAGTCGCTGGGCATCGCCGACGGCAGCATCGAAGGCCTGCGCGCCGACATCCGCAAGAACCTCGAGCGCGAGGTGAAGTTCCGCGTCATCGCCCGCAACAAGGGGGCGGTGATGGAGGCGCTGCTGAAGGTGGCCGAGCTCGACCTGCCGAAGGCGCTGGTGGCCAGCGAGGTCGAGCGCCTCGTCGCCAATGCGCGCAACGACCTGAAGCAGCGCGGCGTCAAGGACGCCGACAAGGCCCCGATCCCGGCCGAGTTGTTCGAGGAGCAGGCGCAGCGTCGGGTGCGCCTGGGCCTGGTGGTGGCCGAGCTGGTGCGTGCCAACAACCTTCAGGCCAAGCCGGAGCAGATCAGCGCGCACATCGAGGAGATGGCGCAGAGCTACGAGAAGCCCGAGGACGTGAAGCGCTGGTACTTCGGCGATCCGCAGCGCCTCGGCGAGGTCGAGGCGGTGGTGATCGAGAGCAACGTGACCGACTTCGTGCTCGCTCGCGCCAAGGTCACCGACAAGCAGGTCGCCTTCGACGAGCTGATGGCCGGCTGAGACGCCGCCGTGCGATTCGAGGGGGCGCCGGCCGCGAGGCCGGCGCCCCTTCGCTTTCCAGGGCCGTGCCCTTGTGGCGACATAATGAATCCACATCTACACGGCATCCGTTTCCCGCAGGAGTGACATGAGCGCACTGGACACACAGAACCTGGGCATGGTGCCCATCGTCATCGAGCAGTCGGGCCGCGGCGAGCGCGCCTACGACATCTACTCGCGGCTGCTGCGCGAGCGGGTGATCTTCCTGGTCGGACCGGTCAACGATCAGACCGCCAACCTCGTGGTCGCGCAGCTGCTATTCCTGGAGAGCGAGAACCCGGACAAGGACATCTCGCTGTACATCAACTCGCCGGGCGGCTCGGTCAGCGCGGGGTTGTCGATCTACGACACGATGCAGTTCATCAAGCCCGACGTGTCGACCCTGTGCATGGGCATCGCCGCGAGCATGGGTGCCTTCCTGCTGGCGGCCGGCGCCAAGGGCAAGCGCTTCGCGCTGCCGAACTCGCGCGTGATGATCCACCAGCCCTCGGGCGGCGCCCAGGGGCAGGCCACCGACATCGAGATCCAGGCGCGCGAGATCCTCAAGCTGCGCGAAAGCCTGAACGGTATCCTGGCCGAGCGCAGTGGCCAGCCGATCGAGAAGGTGCGCGCCGATTCCGAGCGCGACTACTTCATGTCGGCCGCCGAGGCCCAGGCCTACGGCCTGATCGACAAGGTGATCGACAAGCGCGGTTGATCAGCTCGTCCCGGGCTGCCGTCCCGGGAAGGAAGTAACAGGGCCGGCAAGGGGGGCTTTCTCCGTGGGAAAGCTCCCTTTTTGTTTGCCTTATGATCGAAACCAACCCCCTGACCGCACCGTCCCATGCCCGAGAAAAAAGGCTCCTCCAGCGAAAAGGTGCTGTACTGCTCGTTCTGCGGGAAGAGCCAGCATGAGGTCAAGAAGCTGATCGCCGGCCCGTCGGTGTTCATCTGCGACGAGTGCATCGAGCTCTGCAACGACATCATCCGCGACGAGATCCCCGCCGAGGGCGCGGATGCCAAGGCCCCGAAGAGCGACCTGCCGGTCCCCAGCGAGATCAAGTCCAGCCTCGACCAGTACGTGATCGGCCAGGACGCCGCCAAGCGCACGCTCGCGGTGGCCGTCTACAACCACTACAAGCGCCTGAAGCACATGCAGGGCGCGGGCAAGAAGGAGGAGGTCGAGCTCGCCAAGAGCAACATCCTTCTGATCGGCCCCACCGGCAGCGGCAAGACGCTGCTCGCGCAGACGCTCGCGCGGCTGCTGAACGTCCCCTTCGTGATCGCCGACGCGACCACGCTGACCGAGGCCGGCTACGTCGGCGAGGACGTCGAGAACATCATCCAGAAGCTGCTGCAGAACTGCAACTACGACGTCGAGCGGGCGCAGCGCGGCATCGTCTACATCGACGAGATCGACAAGATCTCGCGCAAGGCCGACAACCCCAGCATCACGCGCGACGTGTCCGGCGAGGGCGTGCAGCAGGCGCTGCTCAAGCTCGTGGAAGGCACGATGGCCAGCGTGCCGCCGCAGGGCGGGCGCAAGCACCCGAACCAGGACTTCCTGCAGATCGACACGACCAACATCCTGTTCATCTGCGGCGGCGCCTTCGACGGCCTCGAGAAGGTGATCCAGAACCGCTCGGAGAAATCGGGCATCGGCTTCGGTGCCTCGGTGAAGAGCAAGTCCGAGCGCAAGGTCAGCGAGCTGTTCCGCGAGGTCGAGCCTGAGGACCTGATCAAGTTCGGCCTGATCCCGGAACTGGTCGGCCGCCTGCCGGTCGTCGCCACGCTCGGCGAGCTGACCGAGGAGGCGATGGTCCAGATCCTCACCGAGCCGAAGAACGCACTGGTCAAGCAGTACCAGCGGCTGTTCACGATGGACGGCGTGGACCTGGAGATCCGCCCGTCGGCGCTGACCGCGATCGCGAAGAAGGCGCTGGCGCGCAAGACCGGCGCGCGCGGCCTGCGCTCGATCATGGAACAGGCGCTGACCGACACCATGTTCGAGCTGCCCACGCTCGACGGCGTGACCAAGGTCGTGCTCGACGAGCACACCATCGAAGAGAACACCAAGCCCCTGCTCGTCTACCGCGAGCAGAAGGCGAGTGCCTGAGGCCGCCGCAGCCCCTCTGAAGGCCGAGCCCGTGACGACCGCCGCCACGGCCGCCCGGTTCGGCCCGTCCCTTGCATTCCACCGCTCGGCCGCCATGTTCGGCTGAGAAAGAGAGGCTCCCCATGTCCGGACATCCCGTTCTTCCCGCCGACCCGATCACGCTGCCGCTGTTGCCGCTGCGCGACGTGGTCGTGTTCCCCCACATGGTGATCCCGCTGTTCGTCGGGCGCCCGAAGTCGATCAAGGCGCTCGAGGCCGCGATGGAAGCCGGTCGCCAGATCATGCTGGTGGCGCAGAAGGCCGCCGGCAAGGACGAGCCCAAGGCCGACGACATGTTCGACATCGGCTGCGTCTCGAGCATCCTGCAGATGCTGAAGCTGCCCGACGGCACCGTGAAGGTGCTGGTCGAGGGCATGCAGCGCGCCAACACCACCCGCATCGACGACAGCGGCGAGTACTTCACCGCCGACGTCGTGCCGGTTCCGCCCGAGCAGGGCGCGAGCCCCGAGGTCGAGGCGCTGCGCCGCGCCGTGACGCAGCAGTTCGACCAGTACGTCAAGCTCAACAAGAAGATCCCGCCCGAGATCCTGACCTCGATCGCCGGCATCGACGATGCCGGCCGCCTGGCCGACACCATCGCCGCCCACCTGCCGCTCAA
>CAYLKR010000168.1:0-5749 GCA_964384225.1 uncultured Methylibium sp. | reverse complement strand
ACATGGTTGTTCGTCAGGATGTAGCCCTCGGGCGAGACGATCACGCCCGAGCCGATGCCGCTCTGCGCCTGGCGGTCGCCGTCGCCGAAGAAGTAGCGGAACCAGGGGTCGCCGGCGCCCGGGCCGCGCAGCGCGGCCGTCTTGCTGGTGATGACGCTCACCACCGCCGGAGCGGCGCGCTGCGCTGCGCCGGCGTAGCTGCCGCCGGCGGCGGACGCCGGCAGCGCAGCCGGCTGGACTGCCGGGGGGCCGGGCAGGAACTGCGGCACCGCGCCCGTCCGTGGTGCGCGGTCCAGCCATTCGGGCTTCAGCGTCGCCACGACGAAGAGCACTGCCAAGGCCACCGTGACCGCTTGGGAGAAAATCAGCCAGGTTCTGCGCATGGAAGGGAAGACGTGACGACGCGCGACGAGCTCGACGGCTACCTCGCGACGCTGCTGGAGGTGGTCCGGTTCAAGGATTATGGGCCGAACGGTCTGCAGGTCGAGGGTCGCGCCGAGGTGCGCAAGCTGGTCACCGGCGTGACGGCGAGCATGGCGCTGATCGAGGCCGCGGCGGCGGCCGGCGCCGATGCGATCCTCGTCCACCACGGGCTGTTCTGGCGCAACCAGGACGGGCGGTTGACCGGGTGGCTGAAGAAGCGCGTTGCAGCGCTGATCGCCTGCGACATCAACCTGTACGCCTACCATCTGCCGCTCGACGCCCATCCCGAGCACGGCAATAACACCCAGCTCGGTGCGCGCCTGCGCTTCAGCGTCGAGGAGCGATTCGGCGACCAGCAGCTCGGCTGCATCGGCCGGCCGAGCCAGGCGCTGACGCCGGCGGCGCTGTCGGCGCTGATCCAGTACCGGCTGGCGCGGGTGCCGCTGGTGGTGGAGGGCGACGGCCGACCGATCAAGCGCGTGGCCTGGTGCACCGGCGGCGCGCAGGGCTATTTCGAGGACGCCATCGCCGCGGGCGCCGATGCCTACCTCACCGGCGAGATCTCCGAGCCCCAGGCCCACATCGCGCGCGAGACCGGGGTGGCCTTCTACGCCTGCGGCCACCACGCCACCGAGCGCTACGGCGCACCGGCGCTCGGCAACCACCTGGCGCAGCTGTTCGGGCTCGAGCACCAGTTCATCGACATCGAGAACCCGGCGTGAAGATCGCTCCGCTGCTGTTGACGATGGGCGATCCGGCCGGCATCGGCCCGGAGATCGTCGCGCGCGCCGTGCTGCAGGGTGCCGTGCCGGGCGGTGGCGTGGTGGTCGGCGATGCGGCGGTGATGCGGCGCGCCGTGGCACTGGTCGCCGACGGCGCCGAGGCCGGTGCCGTCGTGACGGTCGCGCGCCTCGCCGACGCGCTGCACCTGCCGCCGCAGGTCTTGCCGGTGCTCGAGCCCGCCGGGCTGCCTGGCGGCCTGGCCGATCTGCCGCTGGGCCGCATCGACGCGCGCTGCGGCACGGCTGCGGCGGCCTGCATCCGCGCCGCGGCCGCGCGGGTCGCCGCCGGCGAGGCGGCAGCGCTCGTGACCGCGCCGATCCACAAGGAGGCGCTCGCCGCTGCCGGCGAACCCTGGCCCGGCCACACCGAGCTGCTGCAGGCCGAGGCCGGCGGCATGCCGGTGCGCATGATGCTGGCCAACGACGAGATCAAGACGGTGCTCGTCAGCATCCACGTCGCGCTGCGCGACGCCATCGCCGCGGTGAGCCGCGACGCGGTGCTCGAGACGATCCGCATCGCCCATGCCGCGGCGGCGCGCTGGGGGACGCCGGCGCCGCGCATCGCCGTCGCAGGCCTCAACCCGCATGCCGGCGAGGGCGGGCTGTTCGGCGACGAGGAGGTCCGGCACATCGCGCCGGCGATCGACGCGGCCCGCGCGCTGGGCATCGCCGCGAGCGGCCCGCACGCACCGGACACGGTGTTCATGCGCGCGCGCCGCGGCGAGTTCGACCTGGTGATCGCGATGTACCACGACCAGGGGCTGATCCCGGTGAAGTACCTCGGCGTCGAGCAGGGCGTGAACGTCACGCTCGGCCTGCCCTTCGTGCGCACCAGCCCGGACCACGGCACCGCCTTCGACCTCGCCGGCACTGGCCGTGCCGACCCCGCGAGCCTGATCGCGGCCTGCCGGATGGCGCGCCGCCTGAGCGCGCCCTGAGCGCCGTTCAGCGGCTGGCGAGGGCGCCCTGGCGGCTGGCCGCCGTCAGCTTGGCGAGCTGCTTGCGCGCGCGACTGGTGGCGCGCTCGATCAGCTCGGCCTGCTCGTAGGCGCGGAAGCGCTCGGTGTCGCACAGCTTGGTGAGCATGCGCGCGGTCATCGAGATCGTCTTCTCGTGCGCCTTGCCATGGGTGAAGACGAAGAAGGCGCGGCCCGGGCTGATCCAGTTCAGGCGCACGCGCTGCCAGCGGCCTTCCAGGTGCATCCGGTAGGCGATGCCGGTCTGCAGGTGGTGCACGAGCTGCGGGCCGTGGGTCGGCGGCGCACCCTCGGCCATCAGCGGATCGATCTCCAGATCGACCTCGGCGCCGGTCGAAGGGGCGGTCTCGGCGCCGCCGACGGCCATCGGATCGCCGGGGGCGCTGGTCTCGCCGAGGTCGATGTCGACCTCGCCCGACCAGTCGACCGCCGATTCCTCGACGAAGCCGATGCGCTGCGCGTCCTCTTCCGACAGCTGGAGCGGCGCGGCATGCTCCTCGGCGGAGGGCAGCGGCGCCGGCGCCGTGGTATGCACCTCCTCGGGGCTCGGGATCGTGACCTTTTCGAGCTGGTCGAGCTTGAACTTGAGCTGGCGCTGGAAGAAGTCGGTCAGCGGGGCTGCCTTCAGCGACTCGGCATGCGCCGGCAGCAGCTTGGCGAAGAACTCTGCCTTGGCCGTCTCGGGCCAGCGGATGCGCGCCAGGCCTTCGTTCAGGTCCTTCATCAGCGGCGGCAGCTTCATCAGGAAGTCGCGCCGCAGCTGCGGCGCGCCCTTCGGCTGCACGCTCATCACCAGCTCGCGCGCCACCTCCCGCATGCGCTGCGCGAGCTGGGGCGAGCCGTCCGGCCCGGCGGCCTGCACCTGCACCTGGCTCCACACCTGCGACAGGAACTCGCTCAGGTAGGGCGCCAGCTCCAGCGGCTGCAGCTTGGCGCGCAGATCCATCATGTAGCGCTGCTGGATGCGCAGCTGCGTCTCGCGGCCGTCGAGCAGGCGCGCGGCGCTGGCGTGCGAGCCGACGTCGCGCCGGCTCTGCTCCTCGATCAGCGCCTCGATGGACTGGAGCTTGGTCTCGTAGAGCTCCATCTGGTCGAAGTCGCCTTCGACGATCTCCTGCACCAGCGCGCGGACGCGATCGATGAAGTCCTTGCCGGGTCCCTGCTCGAGGTCCTCGTAGGCGGCCGCCAGCGATGCGACGCGGTTCACGAAGCGGCGCACCGGATGGCGGCGCGAGCTGAAGAAGGTGTTGTCCTTCAGCGCCGCACGCAGCACCGGCATCTGCAGCCGCGCGATCTGGCGCGCCAGCTGCGGCGGCACCTTCGGGTCGGCGAGCAGGTGGTCGAACATCGCCGCGACCACGTCGATCACCATGTGGTCGAGCTGGCCGCTCGACGCCCGCACCAGCTCGTCGCGGTGCTGGCGGATCAGGTTCACGGCCACCAGCCCGCTGAGCCCCTCGCCGCCGGCCGACGCCGGCAGCGTGAGGGCGGGCTCGGCGGCCGGCATCGCACCGCTCGCGCCGCCCATCGCGCCGCCGCCGCTTCCCATGAAGGCCAGGCGGCGCATCATGGCGAGCATCTGCATGTCGCCCATGCCCAGGGCGCCGTCGCCGGCGCCCGTGCCGGCCAGGCCCTGCGCCGCGCCCGACAAGCTCGACACCGAGGCGGCCAGCGCCGAGGCGGCCGATGCCATCTCGCGCGTCGACGGGGTGCCGAAGCCGGTCGTCTGGTAGCCGCTCGCCTCGCGCAGCGCCTCGCGCGGCAGGTCGTTGCCCGGGCCCTGCACGGTACGCACCGCGAGCTCCGCCGCGCGCACGCCCTTGGCGCGCAGGTCGGCGGCGATCTCGCCGTAGCAGGCCTTCAGCGTCGGCCCGAGCGTGCGACCGATCTCGCGGGCGAGGTGCTTGCGGTGTTCGGCATCGTCGCTGACGGCGCGGATCGCGCGCAGCAGCGCCTGCGCCACGACCTCCGGACGCAGCGGGTTGTGCTCGGGGTCCGGCCGGCCGATCTGCAGCAGCGCGCCGACGTAGCTGTCGAGCTCGCGCAGCTCCCATTCGCAGCCGTGCGCCAGTTCGAGGCTGATGCGCTCGGCCTCGACCCGTTCGTCCACCTCCTGGTCGTCGACCAGGCTCAGCGCCTCCCAGCTGGTGCTGGCCAGCGTGCGGCGGGCCTCCTGGCGGGGCGTCGTCTCGGAGCGGACCTTGTCGCGCAGTGCCGTCGCGAACTCGAGGTTGAAAACCGGCAGCTTGCGACGCAGGTCCACCTGCAGCCCGGCGAGCGTCTGACGCAGGCCGCCGGGGGCGGTCGAGCCGAAGGCCGGCAGGTCGGCCAGCCGCTCGACGGCAGCGCCGACCGCCGCCTGCAGCCTGAGCACGGCGGCGTTGAGCGCAGACAGGGCAAAGGCGTCGGTCACTTCGGGGCGGGGGAGGCTGGAGCCGGCGCGGCCGGCGGGCGGGTCACTTCTTCAGGGCGTCGCGGATCTCGCGCAGCAGCATCACGTCTTCGGGCGGGGCGGCCGGCGCGGCCGGCGGCGCCTCCTTCTTCAGTCGGTTGATCTGCTTGATCATCAAGAAGATGATGAAGGCGAGGATCGCGAAGTTCAGCGCAACCGTGATGAAGTTGCCATAGGCGAACACCGCGCCGAGCTTGCGCGCCTCGGCCAGCGGCAGGCCGCCGGGCTGGCCGGCCAAGCCCAGGTACCAGCTGGAGAAATCCAGTCCGCCGAAAATCTTGCCGACCACCGGCATGATCAGGTCGCCGACGACCGAATCGACGATCTTGCCGAAGGCGCCGCCGATGATCACGCCGACGGCCAGATCGATCACGTTGCCCTTGATCGCGAACTCCTTGAACTCGCTCACGAAACTCATTGGCTGCTCCTGAAGGGGACGGTGGAAGGCGCGGCGCCGGCGCGCGCGGGTGCGGGAACTGCGCCGGCAGTATTCCCCACCCGGGCTCCAAGTCAAGCCGAAGGGCCGTCGCGGGCGGGTCGATTAGAATCCTCGGTTGCTTGAAGAACCCAGTTTCCACCAGAGAGATGTCCATGAGTGACCAGCAAGTCGACCGCAGCAAGAGGACGTGGCTGATCGCCTCGACCTGCGCAGGCGTCGCGGGCGGTGCCGCGACGGCGGTGCCCTTCGTCAGCAGCTTCCAGCCCTCGGAGCGCGCGCGCGCCGCCGGAGCGGCCGTCGAGGTCGATGTCGCAGCGCTCAAACCGGGCGAGAAGATCACCGTCGAGTGGCGCGGCAAGCCGGTCTGGATCATCCGCCGCACGCCCGAGCAGCTCGAGACGCTGAAGAAGACCGATGCGCTCGTTGCCGACCCGAAGTCCGAGCGCAAGCCGGCCGAGATCACGCCGATGGAGAGCACCCGCAACGAGTGGCGCTCGATCAAGCCCGAGCTGCTGGTCGTCGTCGGCATCTGCTCGCACCTGGGCTGCTCCCCGACCGACAAGCTGACCCCCGGACCGCAGCCCTCGCTGCCGGACGACTGGCTCGGCGGCTTCCTGTGCCCCTGCCACGGCTCGCTGTTCGACATGGCCGGGCGCGTCTACAAGAACAAGCCGGC
>CAYLKR010000167.1:0-5749 GCA_964384225.1 uncultured Methylibium sp. | reverse complement strand
CCCCGGCAACACCGCACTCCGCGAGGGCGCCCTCCAGTTCGGCTGTAGACGCAAAGCAGCGCAGCAGTTCGACGTGTCTCAAGGTGCGCGCTAACGGTATCGCCGCGGTCCGGCTGGCGATCAGAGCGCATCGGTACATGGCGAGCCGCCCCGGCGCGATCGCAGCGATGCGGTCGTCGATGCGGGCAGCAACGGCGAACCACGCTTCCAGCGCCTCGCCCACCTCGGGGCTGTCGCCATGCTGCGTCAGATGGTCGGCGATCGCGACGGCCATCAGGTTCAGGGCCGCTTTCACGGCGGGCCGTCCGCCTTGCAGTGTCGGGGCCTCGTCCCCGAGCAGTTCAACGGCGGCGACGAGGTGTCCTTGCGACAGGTACACCTCGAGGTCGGCCCGCAACGACGGCGGTAGCGAAGTCGGCTTGCCGGTCATCGCCCGCGTCCAGCCACCACCGGATCAGCAGCCAAGAGCCAGCCGCGGCTTCAATTCTTGGCGTCGCGCTGCACGACGCGGTTCATGTTCTCGCGCTCCGCGAACCACGCGCTGGCGTGCTCGCACCCCGCGTACTCCCCGAAGTACGGCCCGCCCAGCGTGAAATGCACATTGGCCGCGTCCGCATCGGGCGCGTCGTAGCCGACCAGATGGTTCCACCCCTGTGGCAGCGAGCCGATCAGGTGGTCGCCCTCGAGCCACTTGAACTGGTGCAGCTCCAGCCCGCTCGCGGTGTTGACGTACTCGGGCGTCAGCGCGCGGCACTTGGCGTTGTTGAACAGCATCACGCTGCTCCAGTTCTTCTTGCCGTAGGCGCTCTGCGGCTGGTTGAGGAACTTCCTGGTCTCCGCCGGCCGGTGGTCGTGCTGCACGCACATGACGGCATAGCGCTCGTCGCGCAGCGCCCAGAGCTCGGCGATGTCGCGGCGCATCAGCATGTCGCAGTCCATGAACAGGCTCCAGCCCTCGTAGCCGCTCAGATAGGGCGTCAGGAAGCGCGTGAAGCTGAAGTCGGTGCTCTGCAGCGGGTTGCGCTCGCGGTGGAACACGGCCTTCAGGTTGTCCAGCGCCAGCGGCACGAAGGCGACCGGCTGCGAGGACCGCGCCAGGATGCTGTGGCAGAGCACATGCCAGGCGACGGTCTCGCGCGCGTCGTAGCCGATGAAGACACGGATCATCGCTCTGCTTCCGGGGCCGGGAACTCGGCGAACATCTGGCGGTGGTAGGGCGTGGTGTAGACGGCCAGCACGATGGCGAGGTCGAGCAGACTGCAGCAGGCCAGGAACAGCTCGGGCCACGGATTCCAGTAATCCGATGCTAGCAGCAGCTTCGCGGTCCACACGAGGTTGAGCACCGCCGTCAGCGCGACGATCTCACGGCCGCGGCGCCACAGCACGCGGGCCCAGGTGCCGGCCTGGGGCAGCCGGTTGGCGGCGGCCAGCATCAGCAGCAGGATCGGCACCTGCGCCGCCAGGGCGAACCACGGCACGCCGCCGTCGCCGAGCAGCAGGGAGGTGTCGGTCTGGCGCCGGAACTGCGACACCGCCACCGCGACGAGCAGCAGCCATTGCCGCGCCAGCAGCGCGAAGGACAGCCACAGGGACAGGGGCACCGCCAGCACGCCGTGGCGGTTGACGTGGAAGGCCAGTTCGGCGTGCGGTCGTTCGGGCATCGGAGATCGGGGCTTCGGTCGCGGCGCCGAGTATCGCGCCGGCGCCTACAGCTCGAACACCAGCCCCCGGATCAGCGGCTCGATGCGGTGCGCGCTGTCGATCGCGCGGATCTGCGCGACCACCGCCGCCATCTCGCCGGGCTTGGGGTGGGTGATGTGCACCGGCACGCTGCCGTCGAGCTGCGCCAGCTCGGCGGCCAGGCTGCTGGGCGCGAGGTGGCCCGAGAGGTCGGCGAGCCAGCGCTCCTCGTCGCCGAAGGCGGTCTCGATCACGAGGTGGGCGATGCGCCGGCCCCTGAGCACCTGCCACAGCTCCGGGTTGGGGCCGGTGTCGCCGCTGTAGACCCACCAGCCCTGGGCGGTGTCGATGGCGAAGCCGCAGGCCGGCACGGTGTGGGCGGCAGGCAGCACCTCGACGACGCGCTGCTGCGGCCCGAGGCTCAGGCGGGCCCCCACGTCGAAGGGGTGCAGCGAGAGGATCGGCCGCTCGCGGCTGGGGATAGCGGTGAAGTCGGGCCAGAGCTGGCCGTTGAACAGGTGCTGGCGCAGCGCCGCCAGCGTCTGCGGCAGGCCGTGCACGCGGATCGGGCCGCGCCGCTCGTCGGCGAAGCGCGCCTTCATCACGCTGTCGGCCAGCAGCGGGATGGCCAGCACATGGTCGAGGTGCGAGTGCGACAGCACGATGTCGTCGATGCGGTCCATCGCCTCGAGCGACAGGTCGCCGACGCCGGTGCCGGCGTCGATCAGCACGGTGTCGTCGAGCAGGAAGGCGGTGGTGCGGCTGCCGACGGCGATCGAACCGGAGCAGCCCAGCACCTGCAGGCGCACGGGCGGGGAGGCCGGGTGGGCGGTCACGGCAGCACTCCGGACGGCGGGATGGTCACCGCGGCATGGTGCCGCCGGGGGGGCGCCACGGCAAGGGCGCCGGCGTGCGAAGCGTCACGTTCCGCGGGCGCTGCGGCGGTCGGGCCCGGAATCAGGGGCCTGGCGGACTAGACCTGGACGAACTGCATCTGGGTGCCGGCGAGCTCGATCACGTCGCCGTTCTTCAGGTGCACCGGCTCGCCGGCGACCGGCTGGCCGTTGACCTGCGGGCGGGCCGCGCCTTCCACATGCGCGAACACGTAGCCGCCGGGCCGCTTGGTGATCGAGGCGACCTGCACACCGGGCTTGCCGACCGTGGTGACGACCTTGGTGAGCTGCACCTCGCGGCCGACGGCCGCGCCGTTGAGCACCTTGATCGACGCCGCGCTGGCGCCGGTCAGCGCGCCGAAGCCCGAGGCGCTGCCCATCGGCGCGGTGTGCGCGAACTGCGGCGGCACCGGCGGCGCGCCCGCGGCGCCCGGCCGGATGACCATGGTCTTCTCGTAGTCGGCCGTGTCGACGCTGTGGTACTTGATCTTGTACTTGCCGATCTCGACCGTGTCGTTGTGCTGCAGCAGCTGCTTCTTGATCGCCTTGCCGTTGATGTAGGTGCCGTTGGTGCTGTTGAGGTCCTCGATGAAGACGTCGGTGCCCACCATCTGCAGCACGGCATGCTCGCCGCTGACGGCGAGGTTGTCGATCACGATGTCGTTGTACGGGCGCCGGCCGAGCGTGGTCTTGTCCTTGGTGATCTGCACCTCTTTGATGACCACCCCGTCGAGAGAAACCACCAGCTTGCCCATGCCTGACCCCTGCGTGTCTGTGTTCTGGTCCCGCGGAAGATCGCCCTGCGTGCTGCGTTGGCGGGCTGCGTTCAGCGCCGGAACGGCCACCAGGCGCGCGCGGCGGGCGCAGCGCCCTGGGCGCGGACCAGGACGACGGAGATGTTATCCCGTCCGCCGGCCTCGTTGGCCGCCTCGACCAGGGCCTGGGCCGCGTCCGGCAAAGAGTCGTGCATACGCAACACGGCAGCGATCTGCTCGTCGTCGATCATGTCCGACAGGCCGTCGGAGCACAGCAGCAGCCAGTCGTCGGGCTGGATCTGGTGCACATGGGTCTCGAGCAGCACCGTGTCCTCGACGCCGACCGCGCGGGTCACGAGGTTCTTGTGGTTGGACACCGCCGCCTGCTCCGGGGTGATCAGGCCGGCGTCGATCTGCTCCTGCAGCAGCGAGTGGTCGCGGGTGATCTGCTCCAGGACCCCGGCACGCCAGCGGTAGGCGCGCGAGTCGCCGATGTGGCCCATCAGCAGCCGCGCGTCGCGCATCACCGCCACCACCAGCGTCGTGCCCATGCCCGAGTACTGCGGGTTGGAGTTGGCGGCGTTGAAGATCGCGCGGTTGGCGTTGTCCACGCAGATGTCCATCGCGCGGCGCACGTCGGTGTCGGTCGCGGCGGCGCTGGCCTCGCCGAGCCAGCGGCCGAGCTCGGCCTTGATGAAGCTGGTGGCCATGCCGCTGGCCACTTCGCCGGCGTTGTAGCCGCCCATGCCGTCGGCCAGCACGGCCAGCGCCACGGCCTCGTCGACGACGATGGAGTCCTCGTTGTTGTTGCGCGCGCGGCCGGTGTCGGTGGCGCAGGCGAACTCGAACTGCATGGTCGCGGCGGGCGAGGCGAGGGACATCGAGGCGCGTCGGTGCCGGCGGAAGCGCCGGTTCTTCAGGGATTGTGCCCGGCTTCACCGGCCACGCCAGCCCCCGCAGGCGGGGCGATCTGCGCCGCCACGGCGCGCAGATCGGCGGCCATCGCGTCGCCGTCGGCGTAGCGCACGTCGGGGTGCTTCTCGAGCGCGAGGGCCACGACCTCGGCCAGCGACTGCGGCAGCTCGGGGCGCAGCGTGCGCACGTCCGGCGCGGTGTCGTTCGCGATGGCGCGGATCAGCGCCGCCATCGAGTCGCCACGGTGCGGCAGCGCCCCCGTGAGCAGCTGGAAGAGCGTGACGCCGAGCGCGTAGAGGTCGCTGCGGCCGTCGACCCGCGCCCCGGCCATCTGCTCGGGCGACATGAAGCTCGGCGTGCCGAGCACCAGGCCGGTGCGGGTCTGGGTCGAGTCGATGATGCGGGCGATGCCGAAGTCGGTCACCTTCACCGTGCCGCGGTCGGTGTCGACCATGATGTTGGCCGGCTTGATGTCGCGATGGGTGACGCCCTGGCGGTGCGCGTAGGCCAGGGCCTGCGCGACGCGCGCCACGATCTCCAGCACCTGCGGCACCGGCAGCAGGCGGTCGGGCTGGGCGAACTCGCTCAGGTCGCGGCCGGACAGCAGCTCCATCGCGATGTAGGCGCTGCCGTCCTCCTCGCCCGCCTCGCGCACGGAGACGATGTCGGGATGGCGCAGCCGGCCGGCCATCTCGGCCTCGCGGAAGAAGCGCACGCGCGCCTCCTCCAATCCGTCGCCGTGGAACTCGCGGCCGAGCGCCATCGTCTTGAGCGCGACCGCTTCGCCGGTGCGCTCGTCGCGGCACAGCAGCACCATGCCCATCGCGCCGCGGCCGATGTCGCGCTCGACGAGGTAATGGCCGATGCGCCGCGGCGGCTCGGCGAGGCGCGGGTCGAGCACGGTGTCGAGCACCGAGTCGAGCTGCGTCGGCGCGAAGGCGCCGGGCGGCGCGGTCGAGCGCCCGTCACGCGTCCGGTAGGCCTTGGGGGCAGGGGGGGTGGACGCATCCCGGCGGCGCCACAGCCAGCCGCCGGCCGCCGCCAGCCCGGCGCCGAGCGCCAGGCCCACCCACAGGGCGCCGTCCAAGGGCGACTCAGCCGCCGGCCGCCTCGGTCTTGGCGGGCGTGCGCGAGGCGAACCACTTGCCCAGCACCCACACCAGCAGCGCGCCGCCGATGCCGAAGCCGTACTTCATCGCGTCGGTCTGCGCCAGCTTCGGGATCTGCTGCCAGATGTCGGGGTTGGCGACGGCCGGGTCCGAGACGAGCATCGTGCCGGCGATCCAGCCCAGCAGCATGCCGCCGGCGGTGATGATCATCGGGAACCGGTCCATCAGCTTGATCACCAGCTGGCTGCCCCAGACGATGATGGGAATGCTGACCAGCAGGCCGAAGATCACCAGCGGCATCTGGTGCGCCTCGCCCGCGCCCTGGGCCGCACCGGCGATCGCGATGACGTTGTCCACGCTCATCACCAGGTCGGCGACGATCACCGTCTTGACCGCG
>CAYLKR010000166.1:0-5876 GCA_964384225.1 uncultured Methylibium sp. | reverse complement strand
TACCGCAGCTGGGGCGCCAGCGTGATCGGCATGACCAACCTGCCGGAGGCCAAGCTCGCCCGCGAGGCCGAGCTCTGCTATGCCTCGGTTTCGATGGTGACCGACTACGACTGCTGGCACCCGGGCCACGATGCGGTGACGGTCGACGCGATCATCCAGGTGCTGCTCGGCAACGCGGCGCATGCCAAGAACCTCGTGGTGAACCTCGCCGCGGCCCTGCATGCCGATGCGCACGCCCCGGCCTGCGCCTGCCGGCGGGTGCTCGACCATGCGCTGATCACCGCGCCCGAGGCGCGCGATGCGGCGATGGTCGAGAAGCTGCGCGCGATCGCGGGGCGTGTCCTGACATGAGGGTCGACGGCCGGCCGATGCGCACGCTCTGGCCGGCACCGGAGCGCGATGCGGTGCAGGTGATCGACCAGCGTGCGCTGCCGCACCGGCTGCTCGTCGAGCGCCTCGACAGCGTGGCCGCGGTCCACACCGCGATCCGCGACATGTGGGTGCGCGGCGCGCCGCTGATCGGGGCCACGGCGGCCTACGGCCTGGCGCTGCAGGCCCGCGCCGATGCCGGCGACGCTGGCCTGCGCGGCGCCGCCGACCGGCTGGCCGCCGCCCGGCCGACGGCGGTGAACCTGGCCTGGGCGCTGCAGCGCATGCTCGGGCGGCTGCTGGCGCTGCCGCCGGCCGAGCGCGCGGAGGCCGCCTGGGACGAGGCCGGCGCGGTCGCCGAGGACGACGTGCGCGCCAACGCGGCGATCGGCCGTCATGGGCTCGCGCTGCTGCGCGAACTCGCGGCGCGCCGGCCCGGTCGGACGCTGAACCTGCTGACGCATTGCAACGCCGGCTGGCTGGCCACCGTCGACTGGGGCACCGCGACCGCGCCGATCTACCAGGCCCGTGCCGACGGCCTGGACCTGCACGTCTGGGTCGACGAGACCCGGCCGCGCAACCAGGGCGCCAGCCTCACGGCCTGGGAACTCGGCCACGAGGGCGTGGCCCACACGGTGATCGCTGACAACGCCGGCGGCCACCTGATGCAGCAGGGCCGCGTCGATGCGGTGATCGTCGGCTGCGACCGCGTGGCCGCCAACGGCGATGTCTGCAACAAGATCGGCACCTACCTCAAGGCGCTCGCGGCCCACGACAACGGCGTGCCCTTCTACGTGGCCATGCCGACCTCGACGCTCGACCTCGCCTTGCCCAGTGGCGGCTCGATCCCGATCGAGGAGCGCAGCGCGCGCGAGCTGACGCATGTCGCGGGCCTCGCGGCCGACGGCCGGCTGCAGGAAGTCCGGCTGACGCCCGAGGGCAGCGCGGCCGCCAACCCGGCCTTCGACGTGACGCCGGCGCGGCTGGTCACCGGCCTGATCACCGAGCGCGGCATCGTCCGCGCCGAGGGCGACGCGCTGCGGGCGCTCGGCGAGCCGAGACGATGAACGAGGCGATCGTCCGCACCGAGCTCACGGCGGCGCTGCGCCGCCTGGACGCCCTCGGCCTCAACCGCGGCAGCACCGGCAACCTCAGCCACCGCCTCGCCGTCGACGGGCAGGACGGCATGCTGATCACGCCCACCGGCATGGGTGCCGACGAGCTGGGTCCGCTGGACCTGGTCTGGCTTGGCATGGACGGCACGCTGCGCGGCGACTGGCAGCCGTCGTCCGAGGCGCCTTTCCACCGGGCGGTCTACCTCGCGCGGCCCGGGCTGAACGCCGTCGTCCACGCCCATTCGCCGAACGCGACCGCGCTGGCCTGCCTGGAGCGCGGCCTGCCGGCCTTCCACTACATGGTCGCCATCGCCGGTGGCGATTCGGTGCCCTGCACGCCCTATCACCTGTTCGGCAGCGAGGCACTGTCGCAGGCCGTGGCCGAGGCGCTGCGCGACCGCGACGCCTGCCTGATGGCTCACCATGGGCTGGTGGCGGCCGGGCCGACACTGGCGCGGGCGATGAAGGTCGCGCTCGAGATCGAGTCGCTGTGCGGCATCTACCTGCAGGCCCTGGCCACCGGTACCGAACCGGCCACGCTGAGCGCCGCGCAGATGGCCGAGGTGATCGAGCGCTTCCGCAGCTACGGCAAGGCGGCGCGGCGCTGAGGCCAGGTCGCGAGCAGCAGGCCCAGCAGGGCGAGGGCCAGGGCCGCCGCCTGCGCCGGCACGAGGGGCTCGCCGAGCGCGAAGACGCCGACCGCCGCCGCGGTGACGGGCAGCATCACCGTGAACACGCCGGCGCGCGCGGCCGGCACGCGCTGCAGCCCCTTCATCCACAGCCACACCGCCCAGATGCTCGCGGCGAGCGCGTAGAACACCAGCAGCGCCCAGGTGGACGGCGCGACGCCGGCGAAGTCGTGCGACCAGGCCTGCCAGAGCCCGAGGGGCGTCACCAAGGCCAGGCCCCAGAGGTTGATCAGCGCGCTGATGCGGCGCGGCGACACCCGGCCGGCGAGCCGCTTGCCGATCACGACATAGCTCGCCTCGCACAGCACCGCGCCGACCAGCAGCGCATAGCCCAGCGGCTGGGCCGCGGCGCCGTCGGCGGCTGCCGGCCTGAACAGCGCCGACAGCGCGATGCCGGCGACCGCGCAGCCGATGCCGGCCGCGACCCTCGGTGCGATGCGCTCGTGGAGGAACAGCCGCGACAGCAGCGCCACCGCCGCCGGGATCGCCGCCATCACCACGCCGGCGGCCACCGCCGAACTGAGGGCGACGCCGTAGAGCATGCACACCGAGAACAGGAAGTTGCCGAGGAAGCTGTTCCAGAACAGCAGCCGGCGCTCGGCCGCACCCAGCGGCGGCTCGTCGGGCCCGCGCCGCAGCCAGTGCGGCATCGCCAGCGCCGCGATGCCGAAGCGCAGCCAGGCGAGCAGGAAGACGGGGAACACCGCCACCAGCCCCTTCGCCAGGCCCACGTAGCTGCCAACCAGCGCCATGCTGGCCGCCAGACAGGCGTAGGCGGCGAGCGGCGAGGGCGTCACGCCGGCGGCATCACGCGGGTTGGGCCGCGCGCCAGGACTGCCAGCGCCAGGCGTCGGCGCACATCTGCGCGAGGTCGCGCTTGGTGCGCCAGCCGAGGAGCTGCTCGGCCAGCGCGGGGTCGGCCCAGCAGGCCGCCACGTCGCCGGCGCGGCGGCCGACGATGCGGTAGGGCACGGTGCGGCCCGAGGCCTGCTCGAAGGCGCGCACCAGGTCGAGCACCGAGATACCACGGCCGGTGCCCAGGTTCAACGTCAGCAGCCCCGTCTGGCGCGCCAGGTAGTCGAGCGCCGCGACATGGCCCTCGGCCAGGTCCATCACGTGGATGTAGTCGCGCATGCCGGTGCCGTCGGGTGTGGGCCAGTCGCCGCCGAAGACCTGCAGCTCTGCGCGCTGGCCGGTGGCGACTTGGGCGACGTAGGGCATCAGGTTGTTCGGCACGCCCGACGGGTCCTCGCCGATGCGGCCGCTCTCGTGGGCGCCCACGGGGTTGAAGTAGCGCAGCCGGGCGATGCGCCAGCCGGGCTCGGCAGCGGCCAAGTCGGCCAGCATCCGCTCCATCATCAGCTTGGTCCAGCCGTAGGGGTTGGTAGCCGTGAGCGGGAAGTCCTCGCGGATCGGCACCGAGGCCGGGTCGCCGTACACCGTGGCCGAAGACGAGAAGACCATCGTCCGCACGCTGGCCCGCTTCATCGCTTCGAGCAGCTTCAGCGTGCCGCCGACGTTGTTGTCGTAGTAGGCGAGCGGCTGGGCCACCGATTCGCCCACCGCCTTCAGCGCCGCGAAGTGGATCACCGCCGCGATGCGGTGGCCGGCGAACACACGGTCCAGCGTGGCCGCGTCGCGCACGTCGCCCTCGATGAAGGCGGGGCGTCGGCCGCACAGCGAGGCCAGGCGGTCGAGCACGTCGGCGCGGCTGTTCGACAGGTTGTCGAGGATCAGGAACTCGTGGCCGGCCTGCGCCAGCGCGACGCAGGTGTGCGAGCCGATGAAGCCGGTGCCGCCGGTGATGAGGATCATGCGCGGGAGTCCTGTCCGCGGCACGACGCCGCGCGCCGATTGTGCCGGCAGACCGGGCTAGAACGCCGCGCCGTAGCGCGCGTGCTCCCACTCGCTCACGTGGCGCGCGTACTCGATCCACTCCGCGCGCTTGAGGCGCACGAACTCGGCGTGCAGCGTCTCGCCGAGCGCCTGCCGCATCAGCGCGCTGGCCTCCAGCGCATCGACCGCTTCGCCGAGGCTCTGCGGCAGCAGCGCGTAGCCGCGCTCGCGGATCTGCGCGAGGCCGAGCGCGAAGAGATCGTCGTCGCAGTCCGGGCCGGGGTCGATGGCGCGGTCGATGCCGTCGAGGCCGGCGGCGATCAGCGCCGTCGTCGCGAGGTAGGGGTTGGCCGAGGCATCGGGCACGCGCCACTCGAAGCGCCCCGGCAGCGTGCGGACCAGCGCGGTGCGGTTGTTCGGGCCGTGCGCCACGTAGGCGGGCGCCCAACTGGTGCCCGACAGCGACTCGCCGACCACCAGCCGCTTGTAGCTGTTGACGGTGGGCGCGGCCAGTGCGCACAGCGCGGCGCTGTGGGCCAGCACGCCGCCGATGAAGTGGCGCATCGTGCGGGCGTCGTCGAACAGGCAGCGCTCGCCGTCCCAGAGCGAGACGTGGAAGTGCAGCCCGCTGCCCGGCTGGTTGGCGAAGGGCTTGGGCATCATCGAGAACACGCAGCCCTCGCGCTCCGCAAGCGCCTGCGCGGCGAGCTTGAACAGCATCACGTGGTCGGCACTCCTCAGCGCCTCGTCGTGGGCGAAGTTCAGCTCGTACTGGCCGTGGGCGTCCTCGTGGTCGGTCTGGAGCACCGTCAGGCCGGCGGCCTCCAGCGCCCCGCGCAGCGCGTGCAGGAAGGGCTGCTGGCGCGGCAGGCTCTTGAGGTCGTAGCTGGGCTTGTCGAGGCGGTCGGCATCGTCGGCGGGCACGTAGCGCGCGCCGTCCCGCTTGAGCAGGAAGAACTCGGGTTCGATGCCGGTGCGCAGCGTCCAGCCGCGCTCGGCCAGCCGGCCGGTCGCGCGGCGCAGCACCTGCCGTGGACAGGCGTCGAAGGCGTCTCCGCCGACGTAACCGTCGCCGACGAGTCGCGCGACGCCAGGCATCCAGGGCAGGGCCTGCAGCGTCGATGCATCGCCGCGGGCGTAGTACTCGGCGCGCGGACCGCTGCGGCCGAGCGCCGTGCCCCAGATCGACGGGCCGGCGAATCCAGCACCGGTGGCCAGCACCGTGCCGAGCTGATGCAGCGGGACGAGCTTGCCCTTGGCGACACCGTGGACGTCCGTGAACTGCACCAGCAGCGTGTGCACGCCCTGGGCGGCGAGCGACTCGGTCGCGGTGCGGACGAACTCCGGCTCAGCCACGCGCGGCCTTCAGGGACTGTTCCAGGATCGCCAGGGCTTCGTCGAACACCGCCTCCTCGATGGTGAGCGGGAACAGGAAGCGCAGCACGTTGCCGTCGACGCCGCAGGTCAGCAGGATCAGGCCGCGCTGCAGCGCCTCGGACTGGACGCGTCTGGCGAAGTCGGCGTCGGTGAACTGGGCGGCGACCATCGCGCCGAGGCCGCGGACGTCGGTGATCTGCGGCACCGTGCCGCGCAGGCCGTCGAGGCGCGCCTTCAGCGCATCGCCGAGGCGCTGGCCGCGCGCGGGCAGCTGCTCCTCGTCCATCACCTCGATGACTGCGTGCGCGGCGGCGATCGCCAGCGGGTTGCCGGCATAGGTGCCGCCCAGGCCGCCCGGGGCCGGCGCGTCCATGATCTCGGCGCGGCCGGTCACCGCCGACAGCGGCACGCCGGCGGCCAGGGACTTGGCGATCACCATCAGGTCCGGCAGCACGTCGAAGTGCTCCATCGCGAACATCTTGCCGGTGCG
>CAYLKR010000165.1:0-5950 GCA_964384225.1 uncultured Methylibium sp. | reverse complement strand
GCGAACACGCGCTTGAGCTGGACGACGTTCAACGCATGCGAGACGCGCGCGCCGAGCGGCGCGGTCAGCATGCTCGCGGTGGCCAGCGCGGCCAGCGCCGGCAGGTAGACATAGCCCAGCAGTCCCGGCGGCAGGCCCTCGAGGTGGCTGCCGGCAATCATGTAGCCGGCGGTGCCGGCCAGCGCGATCGGAAAGCCCAGCGCCGCCGCGGTGCCGACGGCCTGGTGGATCGGCACGTTGCACCAGGTCATGAAGGGCACCGACAGGAAGGCGCCGCCGGCGCCGACCAGCGCCGACACCACGCCGATCACGCCCCCCATGCCGGCCAGCCCGGCCCCGCCCGGCAGCTGGCGCCCCGGGCGCGGCTTGCGGTCGATCAGCATCTGCGTGGCCGAGTAGCCCACGAAGCCGGCGAACAGCGACGTCAGCAGCGCCGCCGGCATCGCGCCGGCGAGCTGGGCGCCGAGCAGCGAGCCGAGCACGATGCCCGGCGCGAATGCCGCGGCGACCTTCCAGCGCACCGCGCCGCGCAGGTGGTGGGCGCGCACCGAGGAGACCGATGTGAACAGGATGGTCGCGAGCGAGGTCGCGACCGCGATCTTCACCAGCAGCGCCGGCGGGAAGCCCTGGTGCTCGAGCAGCACGACGACGAAGGGCACGAGGATCATGCCGCCGCCGATGCCCAGCAGCCCGGCCAGGAAACCGCCGAGCGCGCCGAGCATCAGCAGCCCGGCGACGAGGGTCGCGCTCAGCATGCGGTGGCGTCGAGGCGCTCGAGCACGGCGCGCCACTCGGCGTCGGTCACCGGCGTGATCGACAGGCGGTTGCCGCGTTGCAGGATGCGCAGGCTCGCGAGTTCGGGCGCCGCGCGCAGCTCGGTCAGCGTCAGCAGGCGCGTCTTGCGCACGAGCCTCACGTCGACGCCGACCCAGCGCGGCGCGGCGCGCGTGGCCTTGGCGTCGAAGTAGGGGCTCGCGGGGTCGAACTGCGTCTCGTCGGGCGCCGCCGCCGACACGACCTCGGCCAGCCCGGCGATGCCCGGCTGCGGGCAGGACGAGTGATAGAACAGTACGCCGTCGCCGATGCGCATGGCGTCGCGCATGAAGTTGCGCGCCTGGTAGTTGCGCACGCCGGTCCACGGCAGCGTGCGTCCGGGGGCGGCGGCAAGGTCGTCGATCGAGACCTCGTCGGGCTCGGACTTCATCAGCCAGTGGGCCATGCGGGAAGGGCGGGCGAAGGAAAAGGTGTCCGCCGCGAACCGGGAGCCATCTTCCCGAACCGTGGGGTTCAGGTGGGCGAGGTCAGCAAGGCCTCGGGTTCATCTGACGCGAGACGATCACACCAGCCGAGCGATGTTCCAAGCCCTTGCTCGTACGAGCATCGGAACAGGGAAACCAAAGCCCCCGCGGACGCAACGGACGCAGGCAGTGTAGCCCCGCGCCGTGGCCGGCGTGCGTCGCGGCTACAGCAGGCGGCCGTCGGGGCCGAGCACTTCGTCGATGCGCGCGACGAGCAGGTCGAGCGCTGGGTCGTCGGCGGCCATCGGGGTGGCCGGCGCAGGCGGCGGCACCGTGCCGCGCTCGGCGAGGTTGAAGGCGAGGTTGAGCGCCGCCAGCACCGCAATGCGCTCGCGCGCCTTCACCTTGCCGGTATCGCGGATGCCGCACATCTCGCGGTCGACGTTGGCCACGGCCTCCTGCAGCGCGCGCTCGCCGCCGTCGGGGCAGACGAGCCGGTAGCTCTGGCCCATGATGGTGACTTCGACCTGCTTCATGCGCGCGTGTCCTGGGCTTCGGCGGCCCCGGCTTCGGTGCCGGGTTCGTTGACAGGCAGGCGGTCGAGCAGCGCGTCGATGCGCTGGCGTGCCGCGGCGAGGCGCGATTTCAGCGAGTCGCGTTCGGCGCTCACCGCGCCGAGCTGCTGCAGCGTGAGCGTGTGGGTCCGCTGCAGCTCCTCGTGGCGTAGCAGCAGCCGCTCCACGCGATCGGCCAGTTCCTCGATGCTCGCCATGCTGTTCCCCGGCTCCCGCTCGTCTCTCGGAATTGTAGGCGGCGGCATGCCGCCGCAGGCGCGGCGACTCAGTCCTTGCGCTCGGGGTCGAGCGGCATCGGCATCGTCATCAGCCGGTTCGGCGTGCTGGTCTCCCAGAGTTCGCCGTGCGCGGTGTCGACCTGCTGGTGCACCGCGCGCACCAGCGTCAGGCTGGCGGCCGCGCCGATCTGGCGCAGGCGCTGGACCTGGTGGCGCGTCCAGTCGATGCGGCTGCCGACCTGCTCGCAGCTGAAGGCGCCGAAAAGGTTGCCGTTGACCGAGAAGCACACGTCGAGCAGCGAGCGGATGTCCAGGCGCAGCAGGTCGGCGCGGAAGCCCGCGGTGGCCGGGTGGTCGAGCGCGTCGGGCGCGACCACCGCGCCGTCGCGCAGCAGCGCGTCGAAGTAGGCCGCGACGCCCGGGCCCTCGATGTCGGAGGCGCTGACCATGCGGTCCTTGGCGCTGTCGTACATCGCCAGGTTGCGCAGCACGCGCTGGCCGCCGCTGCCGATGAAGATCCACAGGCCGGCACGCGTGCAGCCGAGTTCGGAGGAGAGCTGGCGCGTGAACAGCGCGAGGAACTCGACGTAGTCGATCTCGCCGCGGTCGAGCTGGCCGCAGATGACCCTCAGCGCATCTCCACTGGACATGGCCGGATTGTCCACAACCCCAGCGACGGCCGGCCCTGCATGGATTGACATCTTGCGGGTTCGTTCACGGCGTCGGCGCCGCCGCGTGGGGTTCAGGCCGCCGTCTTGTCGCCAAATCCGCACACCGTCACCACCGCGCAGGCGCCGCAGCGCGGCCGCCGCGCGATGCAGACGTAGCGCCCGTGGAGGATCAGCCAGTGATGCGCGTGCTCCCGGTAGGCCGGCGGCACGCGTTCGAGCAGCTTAAGCTCGACGGCCAGCGGCGTCTTGCCGGGCGCCAGGCCGGTGCGGTTGGCGACGCGGAAGATGTGCGTGTCCACCGCCATCGTCGGCTCGCCGAAGGCGACGTTGAGCACGACGTTCGCGGTCTTGCGGCCGACGCCCGGCAGGGCCTCCAGCGCCGCGCGGCTGCGCGGCACCGCACCGCCGTGGCGCTCGAGCAGCAGCCGGCAGGTCTCGTGCAGGTGGCGCGCCTTGTTGCGGTACAGGCCGATCGTGCGGATGTGTTCGGCGATCCCGTCGACGCCGAGGGCCACCATGCGCTGCGGCGTCGGTGCGACCGCGAACAGCCGCCGCGTCGCCTTGTTGACGCCGACGTCGGTGGCCTGCGCCGACAGCAGCACCGCGGCCAGCAACTCGAAGACCGAGCTGTACCGCAGCTCGGAGGCGGGCTCGGGGTTGGCCTGCGCGAGCGTCGCGAAGAAGGTCTCGATCTGGGCGGCGTTCATGCGACCGATTCTGGCAGTGCGGCCCTGCCGCCCGACGGATGGCTTGTCGCCCCGGACTTTCCCTTCCCCTGCTTGGCAGGTGCCGCCGGCAAGGCAGTTGCATATCCTTACAAGTGCCGCCGCGCCGGCCACGAGCCGCGCGGCTTCCTTGTTCTTCCTCACCAGGAGTCGATCCGATGACAGCCACCCCGACCCGCCTGACGCCGATCGTCCAGGCCACCGTGACCCTGTGCGCCGCCCTGGCGCTGGGCCTGGGCACCGCCGCCGCCCATGCGGCTGCGCGCAGCGACGCGAGCGCGCCGGCGCGCGTCGACCGCAGCCATGCGATCGTCCAGCTGGCCGCCGACCCGCTGGCCACCAGCGGCAAGACCAAGCCCGCCAAGGGCAAGAAGATCGACTTCAACAACGGCGGGGTGAAGTCCTACCGGGCCATGCTGTCGGCGCAGCGCAACGACTTCAAGGCATGGCTGCGCGCCAATGTGCCGGGCGCGCGCGTCAGCGGCGAGTTCGACATCGCGCTGAACGCCGTCGCCGTCAAGCTCAACGGCGCCACGCTGGCGCAGCTGGCGGCCGCACCGATGGTGCGCAGCGCCCAGTACCAGGGCCTGTACCGGCCGCACGCGGTCGACCCGGACCTGCGGCTGATCGACGCCGTGCCGGCCTGGAACCAGCTCGGTGGTGCGGCGACCGCCGGCGAGGGCGTCAAGGTCGCGGTGATCGACTCCGGCATCGACGTCGCCCACCCCTGCTTCAGCGACGCCGGCTATCCGGCGCAGACGCGCATCGGTCCGAACGCGCTGACCAACAACAAGGTGATCGTCGCCAAGGTGTTCAACAACAAGGCCAAGCAGCTCGGCGCGACGCCGGCGGCGATCGGCGACCACGGCACGCATGTGGCCGGCACCGTGGCCTGCAACTTCGAGACCCCGGCCACGGTGGACGGTGCAGTGCTGCCGTATGCGATGTCCGGCGTGGCGCCGCGGGCGCTGCTCGGCAACTACAACGTGTTCCCGGCCACCGTCGAGAGCGCGCGCAGCGAGGACATCCTGAACGCGCTCGAAGCGGCCTACACGGACGGCTTCCAGATCGCCAACATGAGCCTCGGCGGCGGCTCGCAGGGGATCCAGGACCTGCTGAGCATGGCGGTCGACAACCTCGACCAGGCCAACATGGTGGTCACCGTCTCGGCCGGCAACGAGGGCCCGGGCCTCAACACCATCGGCTCGCCCGGCATCGCGCCGCGCGCGCTGACGGCCGGTGCCAGCAGCGTCGGGCACGGCACGGTGTTCTACGCCACCGTCGGCGCGGCGTCCTATGCCAGCGTGCGCGGCGAGTTCGGCACCGCGGGGGCGAGCGGTCCGCTCGCGGTGGTGGCCGATCCGGCCAGCGCCGAGGCCGGCCTGTCGCTGGGCTGCGCGCCGCTGGCGGCCGGCAGCCTCACTGGGCAGATCGCGCTGCTGTCACGCGGCACCTGCGACTTCACGACCAAGGTGCGCAACGCGCAGGCGGCCGGTGCGGCCGGCGTGCTGATGGTCAACCGCGTGGCCGGCGAGGCGCCGTTCATCATGGGCGGCAACGGCGAGCCGAACCAGCCGACGATTCCGGCCTTCATGGTCGGCCTGTCCGAGCGCGCGGCGCTGATGGCCCAGGGCGGCCAGCCGGCCACGCTGCCGGCCACCGGCACCTACGTCCACGACCCGGCCAACGACAACGTCATCGGCGACTTCTCCAGCCGCGGGCCGACCGACGTGGACTTCCGCATCAAGCCCGACGTGGTGGCGCCGGGCGACTACGTGCTGTCGTCCATCCCGCTCGCCTACTGCGGCGGTGCGCCGTGCTTCGCCTTCTTCAGCGGCACCTCGATGGCGGCGCCGCACCTCGCCGGCTCGGCGGCCATCGTGCTGCAGCAGCGTCCGGGGCTCAGCGCGGCCGAGGTGCGCTCGGCGATCGTCAACACCGCCAACCGCACGATCCTGCGCGACTACGACGGCAACCCGGTCACCGCCAGCGAGCAGGGGGCCGGCCTCGAGAACCTCGTGGCGGCGACCAACGCCGTGCTGGCGCTCGACCCGGTGAGCGTCAGCTACGGCGCGATCCCCGCCGGCAGCGGCCAGACTCGCACGCTCGACGTGACGGTGCGCAACACCGGCGGCGGCGCGCTGACGCTGACACCGGGCACCAGCGGCGGCCGCGCCGGTGTGGCCTTCAGCGTGGCCGGCGGCGCGTTCACGCTGCAGCCGGGCGAGAGCACGACGCTGCGGGTCACCGTGCGCGCCGGCCAGGGCGCGCCGCGCGGCGAGGCGCACGGCTGGCTGACGCTGAGCGGCGCCGGTGAGGTGGCCCATGCGGCGCTGTACGCGCTGATCAAGTGATGCGCTGAGCACGGCGCGGGGATCGGGCCGGGCGGACGCCCGGCCCTTTTTCTCGGGGATGGGGCGTCAGCGCCCGCGCTGCGCGCGGGCACGGGCCAGCGCGGCGGCGGCCGCGGCACGACGCGCGTCGTCGGCGCCGGCGGCCGGCGTCGGCGCCGCGGCACTGCGG
>CAYLKR010000164.1:0-5985 GCA_964384225.1 uncultured Methylibium sp. | reverse complement strand
GTCGAGCACCGCGTGGTTGCCGCCGGCGCGCAGGTCGGCGCGCGCCTCGACGCCGCCGGTCTCGGCGCGCGCCGCGAGCGCCAGCGCCACCGGCTGGCCGGCGAACTGGCTGTCGGCGAAGTCGGCGTCGAGCCGCCCGGCCAGGCTGCGCAGCAGGGTCGTGCGGTCCGCCGGTCCCGGCAGCGCGGCGTCCCAGGTCAGCGTGCCGTCGAGCACATTGCGCCCGCGCCGCCAGGCGGCCGCCGGATCGCCGGGCAGCCAGGCCGCCGGGTCGAATCGCGCCAGCAGCAGCCGGCCTTCGCTGTGCCAGCCTGCGCCGCGGCGCGCCAGGGCCGCACGGCCGTCGAGCCGGGTGGCGCCGGCGGTGGCGTCCAGCGTCTCGAGCGTCGCCCCGTCGGGCGTGGCGCTGCCGCGCACGGCCAGCCGCACCGCGCCGCGCAGCGGCGCCGGCGAGCGCGCGCGCGCGGCACCGAGCAGCGCCCCGTCGAGCTTCGCGTCGAAGCCGAGGGTACCGAAGCGCGGCGGCGGCGTGGCGGCGGCCGCGGGCTCGTGCGTCAGCGCGATCGGGCCGGACAGCCGCAGCGTCGGACCGCGGCCGTCGAGCAGGTGGGGCTGCAGCCCGTCGAGCTGCACCGTCAGCGCAGCGCGTGCCGCGGCCAGCCCGGCGTCCAGGCCCTCGAGCCGACCGCTCGCGTTCACGGTGCCGGCCGCGGTGCGCTCGTCGGCAGCGAGCTGCAGCGCGGCGCGCTCGATGTCCCAGGTGCCGCCGGCGCCGCGCAGCAGCAGGTCGATGTCGCGCAGTGGCAGCCGCGCGGCGTCCCAGCGGCCGGGCGCGGCGTTGCGCGCCTGCAGGTGCAGCGCGAGCGGCTGGCCGGCGTCGAGCTGGACCCGCGCGCTGCCGCTGAGCGCGGTGGCCGGTGCCGGCGCCGCGTCGGCCGGGCGCAGCGGCGCGAGCAGGCGGGCGAGGACGAGCGCGTCGAAGCGCGCATCGAGCTGCGGCAGCGGCAGGCGGTCGAAGGGCGCGACCTGGGCGCGCAGCGTGAGCTGCTGGTCTTCCATCGCGAGCCGCCCCTCGGTGTCGAAGCGCGCCAGCGGGCCGCGCGCCTGCAGCGCGAGCGTCAGGCCGCGCGCCCAGGCCGGCAGCGCCGTGGCGGCGGGGTCGGCGTCGGCGTTCAGGCGCGCCTGCAGCGCGAGCGGTGCGTCGGCGCCGAGCTCGGCCTCGCCGAGCACGCGCAGGCCCTGCCAGCGCAGCGCCAGGCCGGAGACGGCATGGCGAGGGCCGTCGGAGGCCAGGCGCAGCTGCAGGCCTTCGAGCGGTGCGGCGAGGCCGGGCAGCGCGAGGCGCCCGACGGCGACGCGATCGACCGCCAGCGCGACAGGCAGCCGCAGCTGCGTCGGCGCGGCGGCGGGCGCGGCGTCGGGCGGGCGCGGCCCGGTCTCGACGGCGACCGCCGATGCACCGAGCTCGCGCGCGGCCAGCGCCGCGTACGGGGCGACGGGGCGCAGCCCCTGCAGCTGCAGGCCGTCGATCCGCAGCCCGTCGATGCGCAGCCGCGTGGCGCCGAACTGCAGCGTCAGCCGGTCGAGCCGGAAGCGCGCGTCGGCGCCGAGCAGCGCGCCGCTGGGCGTGCCGCCGCCGACGCCGGGCACGAGCGGCAGCACCCGCTCCCACCACCACAGCGTACCGACAGCGGTGTGCAGCGACTGCCAGGCGCCGGCCAGCGCCGCGGCCAGCAGCAGCGGCACGAGCAGCAGCCAGAGGCGCCAGCGCCGGCGAGGCGCAGCGGCGGGCGAGGGCGGTGCCGTCGGGCTCATGGCTCAGAACGTCACGCCGGCACTCAGGTGCAGGCGCAGTTCGCCGACGTCGCGGCCGTAGGCGAGGTCGGTGCGCACCGGGCCGATCGGGCTGCGCCAGCGCAGGCCGATGCCGTAGCCGACGGCCGGCGTGTAGCGCTTCCAGCCGTCGGCGGCATTGCCCGCGTCGACGAAGACCGCGCCGAACCAGTTGCGCCAGCGCTCGGCATCCGACAGGCGGCGCATCACCTCGACGGTGGCGGTGGCCATCACCGCGCCGCCGACGACGCTGCCGTCGGCGAGCGGGCCGAGGGTGCGGTAGGCGTAGCCGCGCACCGAGTTGTCGCCGCCGGCGCGGAACAGCAGCGTGTCGGGCACGCCCAGCGTGTCGCGCTTGAACACCTGCGCCGCCTCGCCGCGCAGCTGGGCGAACCAGCCACTGCCCAGCGGCTGGTACCACACGGCCTGCAGGTAGAGCCGGGCGAACGGGCCCTGGCTGCCGTCGGCGTCGTCGGCGAGGCCGGCGCCGCCCTGGGCGCTGAGGATCAGGCCGCTGGTCGGGAAGACGACGCTGTTGACGTCGCGCCGCACCCATTCGTAGTTGCCGAGCACGGCGCGGTCGGCACGGCGCGACAGCGCGGTGTCGAGCGTCGTGCGGTTGAGCTCGAGGTAGTAGAGATGGTCCTCGCGCTCGGTGTCGTGCAGGCGGCCGAGGCGCAGCCGCTGCGACTGCGTCAGCGCGCCGCCGGCGTTCAGGTAGTCGACCTGCAGGCCGGCCAGGTTGCGCACGTTGCCGGGCTGGGGGTAGGTCTGGAGGTCGAGCGACAGCGCGCGCTCGTCGCGGCCGAGCTTGAGCTTGGAACTCAGCACGAGGTCGCGGTCGAGGATGCGGCGGTGGGTGTGCTCCAGGCCGACCCGAGGTCCGGTGTTGCTCGAGTAGCCGACGCTGACGGTGGCCGACTGCGGCTTCTGCTCGCGCAGCCGCGCGATCACGGTCGCGCGCTCGGCCTGCTCCGGGTCGAGGTCCAGCTCGACGGCGACGCCCTCGTAGAGCCCGGTCTTCTGCAGCGCCTCCTGGTAGTCGAGCAGCAGCTTCTCGGAGTAGGCGGCGCCGAGGCGGAACGGCATCACGTTCAGCGCCGCCGACTCGGGCGTGCGCTCCAGCCCCTCGACGCGGACCGCGCCGACGCGGTAGGCCGGGCCGCTGTCGGCGACGACGAACAGGCGCACGGTGCCTTCGGTGGCGTCGACCTCGGCCGCGGTGCCGGAGAGGGACGCGCCGGCATGGGTGCGCGACTGCAGTCCGGCCAGCAGCGCCGCCTTGGCGCGGTTCCACGCCGCGTTGGTGAACGGCGCGCCCGTCGGCAGGCCCCACTGCGCCTGCAGCCGGCGCCAGCGGCGCTCCTGCCCGGCGTTGCCGGCGTCGATCGCCTCGGCCATCGAGCCCTGCAGCTCCAGGCGCACGCTCTCCACGCGCGCCTGGCGGCCGGGTATGACCTCGACACGGATCAGCGTCGCGCCGCCGTCGGCGGTGTCGATCTCGCGCACGTCGACCTTGGCATCGAAATAGCCTTCCGGCTCGAGCAGCGCGCGGGCCTGGGCCGGCGTGGTGGCGAGCAGCCGGCCGAGCTCGATGCGCGAGATGTCGGGCTGCTCGCGAAAGCGCGCGAGGTCCAGGTGGCGCACCAGCAGTTCGCGCAGCGGGCTCGGCGCGCGCACCTCCAGCCGGTAGGCGCCGGCCGGCGCGGCCGGCAGCAGCGTGACGCCGGCATCCGGTGGCGCCGGCGCGGACGCGGCGGGTTCCAGGGCCTCGGCGCGGGGCGGCTCGGCGTCCTCCTCCTCGTCCGGCGCCTCGTCGGCGGCCCCCGCCATCCCGGCGAGGAGCAGCAGCGTCGCCGCCGCGGCCCTGCGCAGCACCGCGGCAGCGCCGACCCATCGCGGCGCTGCCCAGGCAGCGCGGGGCCCTGCGCCGCGACCGGGCAGCCGGCTCACTTGCTCAGCAGCCGCATCGCGCCTTCCAGCCCCTGCAGCGTCAGCGGGAACATGCGCTGCTGCAGCAGCTGCTGGACGATCGCGATGCTCTGGCGGTAGCCCCAGACGCCCTGCGGCTCGGGGTTGATCCAGGCGTAGTGCGGGAAGGCATGCGTGAGGCGCTGCAGCCATTCGGCCCCCGGCTCCTCGTTGTTGTACTCGACGCTGCCGCCGGGCTGCAGGATCTCGTAGGGGCTCATCGTCGCGTCGCCGACGAACAGCAGCTTGTAGTCGCGGTTGTAGGTGCGCAGCAGGTCCCAGGTCGGGAACTTCTCGCTGCCGCGGCGGCGGTTGTTCTTCCAGACGAAGTCGTAGACGCAGTTGTGGAAGTAATAGAACTCGAGGTGCTTGAACTCGCTGCGCGCGGCGCTGAACAGTTCCTCGACGCGGTGCACGTGCTCGTCCATCGAGCCGCCGACGTCCATCAGCAGCAGCACCTTCACCTTGTTGTGGCGCTCGGGCACCATGCGGATGTCGAGCAGCCCCGCGTTGGCCGCGGTGCCGTGGATGGTGCCGTCGAGGTCGAGTTCGAGTGCGCTGCCCTCGCGCGCGAAGCGCCGCAGACGGCGCAGCGCGACCTTGATGTTGCGGGTGCCGAGCTCGCGGCTGTCGTCGTAGTCCCGGTAGGCGCGCTGCTCCCAGACCTTGACCGCGCTGCGGCCGCCGCCGGCCCCGCCGATGCGGATGCCCCGCGGGTTGGCACCGCCGTTGCCGTAGGGCGAGGTGCCGCCGGTGCCGATCCACTTGCTGCCGCCCTCGTGGCGCTCCTTCTGCTCCTCGAGGCGCTGCTTCAGCGTGGCCATCAGCTCGTCCCAGCCCATCGCCTCGATCGCCGCCTTCTGCTCGGGCGTCAGCTCGAGCTCGAGGGTCTTGCGCAGCCACTCCAGCGGCAGCTCGCGGCTGAAGTCGGCGACCGTCTCGACGCCGTGGAAATAGGCGGCGAAGGCGCGATCGTAGCGATCGAACAGCGCCTCGTCCTTGACCAGCGCGGCGCGCGCGAGCAGGTAGAACTTCTCCACCGTCGGCCCGCCGTCGTCGTCGAGGACGCCGGCGCGCAAGGCGTCCAGCAGCGTCAGGTACTCCTTGACGGAGACCGGCAGCCGGGCGTGGCGCAGGGCGTGGAGGAAGTCGATCAGCATGGACGTGTCGCGCGTGCGCACGGCGGCCCGACGCGCAAGCCGATGGTAGCCAATGCGCCGCGCCCGCGCGTCAGCGCGGCCGCTCGAGCTGCCAGCGCAGGTGCTGCTTGACTGCCGGCCACTCGGCGGCGGTGATGCTGTAGACGGCGGTGTCGCGCAGGCTGCCGTCGGGCGTGCGCTGGTGGGCGCGCAGGATGCCGTCGAGCTGCGCGCCGAGGCGCTCGATCGCGCGGCGGCTCTGCGTGTTCAGCCGGTGGGTGCGGAACTCGACGGCGATGCAGTCCAGCGTCTCGAAGGCGTGCCCGAGCAGCATCGCCTTGCACTCGGTGTTCAGCGCCGTGCGCTGCGCCGAGCGGCGCGTCCAGGTGGAGCCGATCTCGACGCGGCGGTGCACCGCATCGATGTGCATGTAGCTCGTCATGCCGGCCGTGCGGCCGGCGGCATCGAACACCGTGAACGGCAGCATCGAACCGGCCGCCTGCAGCGCGAGGCGCCGTTCGATCTCGGCGGCCATGCCGTCGGGGGAGGGCACGCTGGTGTACCAGAGCTGCCACAGCGCGCCGTCGCGCGCGGCCTCGATCAGGCCCGCTTCGTGGTCGCGGGCCAGCGGCTCCAGCCGCGCGTGGCGGCCGGCGAGCGTCAGCGGCTGCGGCCAGGGCATGGCGACCTCAGCGGTTGCGGCTCTGCATGAAGACGAGCTTCTCGAACAGCGTCACGTCCTGCTCGTTCTTCAGCAGCGCGCCGACCAGCGGCGGCAGCGCAACCTTGTCGTCGGGGCTTTGCAGCGCCTCCAGCGGGATGTCCTCGGCGAGCAGCAGCTTGAGCCAGTCGAGCAGCTCCGAGGTGCTGGGCTTCTTCTTCAGCCCGGGCAGGCCGCGCACGTCGTAGAAGCTCTTCAGCGCGGCGGCCAGCAGGTCGCGCTTCAGGCCGGGGAAGTGGACCTCGACGATGCGCCGCATCGTCTCGGCGTCCGGGAACTTGATGTAGTGGAAGAAGCAGCGGCGCAGGAAGGCGTCGGGCA
>CAYLKR010000163.1:0-6010 GCA_964384225.1 uncultured Methylibium sp. | reverse complement strand
AGGTCGAGCGCGGTGTAGCAGTTGGCCACCGTCTGCGCCTCGACGCCCTGGCTGGCGTCGACCACCAGCAACGCGCCCTCGCAGGCGCTCAGCGAGCGGCTGACCTCGTAGCTGAAGTCGACGTGCCCGGGCGTGTCGATCAGGTTGAGCTGGTAGGTCCGCCCGTCGCGCGCGGTGTAGTGCAGCGCCGCGGTCTGGGCCTTGATCGTGATACCTCGCTCGCGCTCGATGTCCATCGAGTCGAGCACCTGCGCTTCCATCTCCCGGTCGCTCAAGCCCCCGCAGCGCTGGATGATCCGGTCGGCCAGCGTGCTCTTGCCGTGGTCGATGTGGGCAATGATCGAGAAATTGCGGATGTGGTCCATCTGACCTGCTGTCGTACTGCGTCGCGCTTCAAGCGAGAGCTACAACAGCGCCGCCGTTGCATGGAAGGCTCGTATCGCGAAGCGATGTGAAGGCCCGACGGGCCGTGCCGGACATAAAAAAAAGGCACGTCAAACCGGTGACGCGCCTTCCAACAAAAACGTATGGCAACTGCTTCGTTGGACCTTCATTGTAGCCACATCGACCCCGCCGGAAGCCGCACCAATGCTGGATTCTTGGTCGTTGCGGTGCGCCAACACGGAAATTTATCCACAGATTATCTACAAACGCTTGTGGGTGTCCTGTGGACGCTTTCGCCGGCCGCGACTCCGCACCGAATCAGCCCGTAACGACGCCGCAACAATCCGGATTCTATTGCCTCGAACGAGCAATCGATCACCATTCAAGTCAGTGAGCGTCCACAAACATCATGGGCGGCGCGCGTGGTCGCGCCTGTCATCCCATGAAGCGAAAAACCCCGCCGTCCGACTCGGTCGCCGGCACGACGGGGGACTGCGCCTCACTTGACAGGACGGATCACCGCGTATTGGGCCCAGTCGCCGCGGCGGAACAGCACGCTCAGCGGCTTGCCCTTGTCGAGCTTGGCGACGACCGCCTCGAACTGCTTGACGTCGTCGATCTCGACGTTGCCGATCGACAGCAGCACATCGCCTTCGCGCAGGCCAGCGCGAGCGGCAGCGCCGTCCGCCGACTCCACGCGCACGCCCCCCTTGACCTTGAGCTCGCGCTTCTGCTCGTCGCTCAGGTTGGCCAGCGTCAGACCCAGCGCGCTGACGGCCGGCGGCGCGGCCGGCACCGGGCGGTTGTCGGGCGCCGCCGCGCGGCGGCTGCGCTCGGGCTCGATCTCGGCCACCGTCACCGACAGGTCGCGCGTCGCTCCGCGGCGGAAGACCTGGATGGTCGACTTGCTGCCCGGCTTGGTGTTGCCCACCAGCCGCGGCAGGTCGCTGGAGCGCTCGACCGGCTTGCCGTCGAAGCGGGTGACGATGTCGCCCGGCTCGACGCCGGCGGCCGCCGCCGGACCGCCCTCCTCGACCGAGCGCACCAGCGCCCCGGAGGCGCGGCCGAGGCCCAGCGATTCGGCGACGTCGCGCGTGACCTCGCCGATCTGCACGCCGATGCGGCCCCGCACCACGCGACCGGTGCTGCGCAGCTGCTCGGCCACGCGCGTGGCCTCGTCCATCGGGATCGCGAAGGACACGCCCATGAAGCCGCCCGAGCGGCTGAGGATCTGCGAATTGATGCCGACCACCTCGCCGCGCATGTTCAGCAACGGACCGCCGGAGTTGCCGGGGTTGATCGCCACGTCGGTCTGGATGAAGGCGACGAACTCGCCGGTGTCGCGCCCCTTGGCGCTGACGATGCCGGCCGTGACGGTGTTTTCCAGGCCGAAGGGCGAGCCGATTGCCATCACCCACTCACCGACGCGCAGCTTGCTCACGTCGCCGATCTTCACGGCCGGCAGGCCGGTCGCCTCGATCTTGACCACGGCGACGTCGGTGCGCTTGTCCGTGCCGATGATCTTGGCCTTGAACTCCCGCTTGTCGGTCAGCGTGACGTAGACCTCGTCGGCACCGTCGACCACATGCGCGTTGGTCATGACGTAGCCGTCGGCGCTGTAGATGAAGCCGGAGCCGACGCCGCGCTGCTGCTCCTCCTCGGGACCCTGGCCGGGCCGCTGCGGGCCACGCGGTCCCGGCGCCTGCCCCGGCGGCGTGCCGAAGAAGCGACGGAAGAACTCCTGCATCTCCTCGTCCGTCTCGGGACGGCCACCACGCATGCCGGAGCGCACCTTCTCGGTGGTGCGGATGTTCACGACCGCCGGGCCGACCTGCTCGGCGAGGTCGGCGAAGTCGGGCAACCCCCGTGCGGCAGCCGCCGACGTCTGGGCCGTACCCACCTGCGGTCCGAGCGCGAGACCGGCCGCCGCGGCCAGGACCGCACAGCCCGCCAGCCACCGCACCCGACCACCGCGGGAGCCCCGCGCTGCTGCTGCTTCCAATGCCATGTTCACCTCGACAGGATCCTCGACAACGGCCCGCCGGACTCGGCGGACCCAGGGGTTCTTGGTCAGCGCCGACGCTCGAGTCCGAGCGCGAAGGCCTGCAGCGTCACCGCCGGCACGTCGCCGACGATGGTGACCCATGCATCGCCCAAGCGGCGCGTGAGCGTCTGCGTCGCGCCCATCGCCGTCCTCGACTCGCGGCCGTGGGCCGCCGGCGAGAACGGCTCGATGAACACCGATACATGGGTCAGTCCGTCGGACCAGATCGACTGCAGCACCGGCGCCGGCGCCGCGTCGGCCGGCGCCATCGAGCGCCGCACGGTGCTGACCGGCGCGAAACCGGGCGGCACCTCGCGCAGCGCCCAGCCCTCGGCCTGCAGCTCGGTCGGCTCGAGCACCGGGCGCTCGACGCGGTAGCCGTCGAGCCGCTTCATCGCCTTGAGCACCAGCTCGGGTTGCGGCTTCACGCCGATGATGAGGTCGGAGAAGGCCGACGCCTCGACCACGGCATCGCGATCGTCCAGCACCTCGGCACGCAACAGCAGGCCCGACTGCTTCTCGGCCCACAGCCGGTGACCGTAGCGGTAGCCGTCCTTGGGGCTGAGCAGCAGCACATGCGCCTCGTGACCGGCGACACGCCCTTCGCCCAGGGCGCGGACGTGGTAGCGCTCGACGATGCGCCCGATGCCCGACGACAGCAGCGCGGGAAAGCGGTTCATCGAACCGCGCGTCTCCACGACGGCGAGACGTTGCTGCGGCCAGAGGCTGGTCACCAGATCGTTGTGGCGCAGCACCTGGCGGCGATGGCCGTCGAGCGCCTCGATGCGCTCGTACTGCTGGCCGCCCTCGCAATAGTGGGCGATGCGCGCGCTGGCCACCGAGCCACCGGCGCTGACGACGAAGGTGCCGAGGAAGCTGCGCTGGCCGATCGCCTCGTGCATGCGCGTCAGCCAGTAGCGTGCCTCGGCCACCGGCTCGCCCACCGGCGGCTGGGCCCCGGCTGCAGGCGCCCACAGGGCCGCGCCGGCCGCGAGCAGCCACGGCAGCAACCGCCGAGGCGACACCCTGATGACGGCCGGCATGTTCAACGCGGCCCGGGCCCTGTGCCCTCGTGGGTGGCGGCACGCAGGAAACCCGACGGCAGGCCGAGCGCCGAGCTGCCGCCGAACTGCTTGTGCGCCGCAAGGTAGGCATCGAGCCGCGCGTCGCGGATCAGCAGGCCCGGTACCGCGTCGGCGTCGGCCGCCAACGTGAGCGGAGCCGACTGCCCGGCGACGCTGCCCACCTCGCCACCACCTCCGGTGGCCGCGCGCAGCGCCGGTGCCGGCGCGGGCGCGGGCGCCACGGCCAGGACCGGAGCCGCCGGCTCCGACACCGGCCGCATCAGGGTCACCGCCCCGACCGCGACGACCATGAATCCGGCCGCCAGGGCCGCTGGCGGCGCCCAGCGTCGCGCCAGCCGGCGCGACGCGCGGGCAGCCTGCGCGTCGCCGGCAGCCTGCACCGGCGCGGCCGGCGCCAGAACAACCGGCTCGTCGGCCAGGCGCTCGCGCAGACGGGCGAGGAAGGCCGCGTCGCGACCCGCGCCGGCCAGCTCCTCGGAGCGCAGCACGTCGCCGATCAGGTGATAGCGGTGCCAGCGCTCGCGCACCGCGGCGTCGTCGCGCCACGCCACGCTGAGCGCCGCGCCGAGGCGGGCGTCGGCCTCGCCATCGGCGAAGGCGGACAGGCCCTCGAAGGCATCCGGGGTATCGGCCTCATTCATCGCTTCACTCCATCGACCCTGCAGCTCACCAGCGTTCGCCCTCTCGCGTATCGAGCAGCGGCCGCAGCCTTTCCGCGATCGCCTCGCGCGCCCGGAAGATCCGTGAACGGACCGTGCCGATCGGGCAATTCATCACGTCGGCGATCTCTTCGTAACTCAGGCCCTCGATCTCGCGCAGCGTGATCGCCTGGCGCAGATCTTCGGACAAGGCATCGATCGCGAAGTTCACCGCGTTGGCGATTTCCTTGGTGGCCAGCAGGGCGTCCGGCGTTTCGCCGTCGCTTAGTTCGTTCTCGACCCGGGAAGTTTCCTCGCCCTCCTCGTCGCGACCGGCATAGGCCGACTCGGTGACTATGGGATCGCGCTTCAGGTCGACCAGCGCCTTCTTGGCCGTATTGACGGCGATCCGGTACAGCCAGGTGTAGAAGGCACTCTCGCCACGGAACTGCGGGATCGCGCGATAGGCGCGGATGAAGGTTTCCTGGGCGATGTCGGGCACCAGGTCGACATCGCGCACCATGCGGCCGATCAGGCGCTCGATCCGACGCTGGTACTTGACGACCAGCATCTCGAAAGCACGCTGGTCGCCCTGCTTGACGCGCTCGATCAGCAGCGCGTCGGCGGCGGACTCGGCGGTCATCGGCTCAGGCGGCCTGGCCGGCGAGGGCCGGACGCGGCGAATACAGGGCACAGCGCAGTGCGTGCCAGGGCAGGCCCGGTTGGCGTTGCAGCGCGATCCAGCGCCCGCGCCATCCGGCACCGGGCGACTCGGCGAAACGCAGCAGCAGGGCGTCGCCGACATCGAGCGCCACCACGACCTCGCCGCGCCGCGGCGGCGCCCCGCCGGCCTCGACCAGCGTCCATTCGGCGCCATCCCACCCCAGCCGGGCCCGAAGCGGCCGATGGACGCGCACGGCCACGGCCGCACCATGGGCAATCACGAGCCCGGCCACGCCCCAGCCCGCCGCGGAGTTCACGGTCCAGGCCCAGGCGACGACGGCAGCGATCGCGACAAGCAGCACCGCCCACGAGGCGCGGCGCCAGCCGGCACCGGTCTCGATGTCGAGTTGGACCGCCGGTGCGGCGCGCATCGCTCAACGGTGCGGCGACGGCGCCGCTCAGGCCCGCCGGAACAGCAGGGTGCCGTTGGTGCCGCCGAAGCCGAAGTTGTTCTTGGCGGCGACGTCGATCTTCATCTGCCGCGCGGTGTTGGCGCAGTAGTCCAGGTCGCACTCCGGATCCTGGTTGAAGATGTTGATGGTCGGCGGCGACACCTGGTGGTGGATCGCCAGCACCGTGAACACCGACTCGATGCCGCCGGCGCCGCCCAGCAGGTGGCCGGTCATCGACTTCGTCGAGTTGACGACCATCTTCCTCGCGTGATCGCCGAACGCGAGCTTGACCGCGTTGGACTCGTTCACGTCGCCCAGCGGCGTGGAGGTGCCATGGGCGTTGAGGTACTGCACCGTGTCGGCATTGACGCCGGCGTCGCGCAGCGCCGCCTTCATGGCGCGCTTCGGGCCGTCGACGTTCGGTGCGGTCATGTGGAAGGCGTCGGCGCCCATGCCGAAGCCGATCAGCTCCGCGTAGATCGTGGCACCGCGCGCCTTCGCGCGTTCGTACTCCTCGAGCACCATCACGCCGGCGCCCTCGCCGAGCACGAAGCCGTCGCGGTCCTTGTCCCAGGGCCGCGAGGCGGTCGCCGGGTCGTCATTGCGCGTCGACAGCGCGCGGGCCGCCGCGAAGCCGCCGATGCCCAGCGGCGACACCGTGCTCTCGGCACCGCCGGCGATCATCACATCGGCCTCGCCGTACTGGATCATCCGCGCCGCCTGGCCGATGCAGTGCAGCCCGGT
>CAYLKR010000162.1:0-6020 GCA_964384225.1 uncultured Methylibium sp. | reverse complement strand
GGGTGGGTCAGTATTGAATGATCGCGGCGGGTCAGTTCTGGGCGATCGTCAACACCCCGTTGAGCAGATGTTCGGCCATCTGCCGCCCGCCGCCGCGCTGGTTGCCCTTCAGAATCATCCATCCTCCTTCGCGCCTCCGGGGGTGAGCCCGAGCGCCGTCAGCAGCAGGTCGCGCATGGAATGAATGGCCCCACAGGATTCGAGCAGCGCCTTGTGAACCTCCTCGTTCAGGGGCAGGGAGCCGGTATTGGCGGCCTTGGCGAGCTGGTTGACGTTCTGGGAGAGGCGCGACTGGCCGAGCAGCCCGAGCAGTTTCGCCAGCGCCGCCCGGTCCTTGACCGGCTTGGCTCCACGGGTCCGGGGCCGGACCTCCCGGTCCAGGAGGGCATCCTTAATATATGAACCAAGGGGCTGGCCGCCTGCCAACTCGTCGAGCGCTTTGCGTTCTTCCGGGGTCAGCCGCAGCGAGAACGGCGCGCCGTGCGGTCGTTTCCCTTGCTTCCTGTGCGGTTGTTCTCCCGGCGGGCGCTCGCGTTCAGGCATGGCCGCCCCCATTTTGGGTTGCGGTGCGCGGGGTTACGCCCGTAGAATGCGCGGCTCTGGAAGCGCGGACTCCCTCCGATTCGGATAGTAGCGCGCTTAAGGGGGCGGGACCCTCAGCGATGTCCAGTGCTGTAATGAGCAGTAGACAGCGTTGGAAGCCAGCCCCCGCAACCAAATTCGAAGGCCCTCCTCAAGAGGGCCTTTTCCATTCCAGCCGCGCTGGCAGCGCGCCGTGATCTGATCAGTGGATCAGGCGATCGCCGTCGTCGACGAAGAGTTCGTCGAGGATCAGCGCGTCGGGCTCTTCGCCCATGCTCCAGAAGACCATCAGGACGATGATCTTCAGGTCCTCGACGGCCAGCGGGCCGGAGGGGATCGCCATCGCGCGGTCGATCACCATCTCACGCATCGGACCGCGCAACACGCCAGCGGACTCGAGGAAGCTGACGAAGCCGATCGAGCCTTCGCCGAGGTGCTCCTGTTCGGCTGCGGAGTACACACGCACCGAGCCCGGGGTCTGTTCGCCGACGCTGCCCTCCGACGCGCTGGCGAGCCCGTCCAGCCAGGTCAGCGCGTCCTGGATCTCCTCGTTCTCGAAACCCACGGCCGAGAGCTTGCGCGACAGTTGCCGATGGTCCGGACAGGCGTCGGGCCGCCAGTAGTTTTCGTAGAGGTAGACCAGGACGTCGAACATGAATTCACGATACCACAGCGCATCCGTGGGGCGCGCAGGAAGGGGGCCGGCTCGGCCGCGCTTATCCGCGCATCACGCGCTGGAACAGCTGGCCGGGCAGCCGCGCCACCTCGCCCTGCAGTTCCAGTTCCAGCAGGCGGGCGCTGAGCGCGGCCGGTGACTCGCCGAGCCGGGCGCTGAGGGCATCCAGCGTCACCGGGTCGTGGCCCAGGGCCGCCAGCAGCGGGTCGCCGACGCCCGGCTCGACGGCGGCCTGCGGCGCCGGCGGGGGAGGAGCGCCCAGTTCTTCGAGCACGTCGCGGGCGCTGTCGACCAGCTTGGCGCCGTCCTTGATCAGCGCGTGGCAGCCACGCGATTGCGGCGCGTGGATCGAGCCGGGGATCGCGAACACGTCGCGCCCGGCTTCGGCCGCCAGCCGCGCGGTGATCAGCGAGCCCGACTGGAGCGCCGCCTCCACCACGAGCGTGCCGCGGCACAAGCCGGCGATCAGCCGGTTGCGGCGCGGAAAGTTCGGTGCCAGCGGCGGCGTACCGAGGGCGTATTCGCTCAGCAGCAGGCCTTCGGCAGCGATGCGGCGGGCCAGCGCGAGATGCCGCTTCGGGTAGACGCGGTCGAGCCCGGTGCCGACGACGGCGATCGTCGAGCCGGCAGCCGTCAGCGCCCCCTCGTGGGCCGCGCCGTCGATGCCCAGTGCCAGCCCCGAGACGACCGTCAGGCCGGCGCGGCTGAACTCGGCGGCGAAGGCCTTCGCGTTCTCGCGCCCCTGTGGCGTCGGGTTGCGGCTGCCGACCACGGCGATGCAAGGCGCTGCCAGCAATGCCGTGCGTCCCATCGCGTAGACGAGGAGCGGCGGGTCGGCGGTCTGCAGCCAGGCGGCCGGGTACCCGGGGTCCCCGAGCGTCAGCACCTGGCGGTCGGCGCCGTCCTGGAGCCATTGCCACGTGGCCTCGACCAGCGCTGGCAGGGTGTCGGGCGGCTGGCCGAGGGCCTGCGTGGCCGCGGCGCCGAGCAGTTCACGCCAGGCTGCCGACGGGGCATCGAACACCGCCTGCGGTGAGCCGAAGGCGGCCAGCAGCCGGCGTGCGCTGGCGAGGCCGACGTCGGGCGTTTCGAGCAGCCGCAGCCAGGCGGCCAGTTCGTCGCGGCTGCAGCCGGCGGGGCTCACGGCCGCGCCCCTTGCCCGGCGGGATTCAGGGCTCGGTGAAGCGGTCGCCGCGCGTCACCGGATCCTTCACGTCGAGGATCAGCGCGTAGGACATGCGGTCGAACACCCGGAACACGAACAGGGTGCCGTGCTTCTCGTCGGGCAGCCGCAGCGGCTGCGCCGGGCCGGCGACGGTGGTGTCGCGCGCCAGCGAGCCGGCACGCCACAGCGCGAGCACATGGCCGCGTTCGAGGCCGTCGCGCTTGCCGCGGTTGAGCGACACGATCTGGTTCTGTCCGGCATTCAGCGCTTCACCGTAGACCGAGACGATGCGCCCGGCCACCGGCGCCCCGGGGGCGCGCGGCACGTAGGGGTCGAAGTCGCGCACCTGCGCCGGCGCGAGCCGGTTGGCGATGTTGGCCTCGAGCTTGGCCGAGGTGATCTGGAAGGTCGCCGGGACGATCTCTCCGCGAGCGTTGGTGCCGCCCTCGCGCAGGTACTCGGCGGTGGCGACGTAGGTGCCTTCGTAGCCGAGGATCTGGTTGGTGTCGGGGTCGGTCAGCGGGCGCGGCTGCTGGAAGACGCGCCACTCGCGCACGCCGCCGAGTTCGCCGCGCACGTAGGCGGTGTCGCCCTTGCCGAGCAGCACGCGGCCCTCCTGGGCGGCGACGATGCGCGGGGCGCGCTCGAGCTCGTCGCTGTCGAAGATCACCGCGTCGTTCAGGAAACCCTCGATGAAGCGGATCGGCACCGCGCCGATCGGGCCGCCCGCCGGGCCGGCGTCGCGCACGCGCGGCGACAGCTTGTCGGTGCCGCCGCTGCCGTCGGCCACGCGCAGGCGGGCGCGGTCGCCGTCACGTTCGAGCAGCAGCACCTGGCCGGGGTAGATCAGGTGCGGGTTGCGGATCTGCTCGAGGTTCATGCCCCAGAGCTCGGGCCAGCGCCACGGGCGCTTCAGGTAGAGGGCGGAGATGTCCCAGAGCGTGTCGCCGCGCTTGACGGTGTAGCTGTCGGGCGCGTTCGGCGCGAGCTCGGACAGCGGCACGCCGGCCTGCGCGACCTGCTGGGCCGTGCTGCGCTGCTGCGGCGTGATCGGGAAGTTCGGCTCGGCCGCGCTCGCCGCAGCCGCCCCGCCGGCAAGCAGGACAGCGGCGACAATACGAGCCACCAGGCGCTGGCGGGGGTCAGGGGCAGTCCGAGTCATGGGCGCTCTCTCCGGCGGCGCCGGTTCCGACCCACCCGGCGCTTCATGGTCTTTGCGAAGCTTCGGCCCGAGCCCGCGGCTTCGGCGAAAATCTTCACTTGATTTGGCAGATTCTGCCCATAAACCCTTGATGCCGCAATGAAACCGGCCGTATCTGCCGCGTGTCGCCGGTAGGGCTTCACGGCCCGTCGTTGCGCGTGATCCACAGTCTTGCGATCCTCCGATCGCCGTACAGCCTCTCGAGTCGTCCATGGCCCTGCTGCCCATCCTGCGCTACCCCGACACGCGCCTGCACAAGGTCGCGCAGCCCGTCGCCGCGGTCGACGACCGCATCCGCCAGCTGGTGGCCGACATGCTCGAAACCATGTACGCAGCGCAGGGCATCGGCCTGGCGGCCACGCAGGTCGACGTGCATGAGCGCGTCATCGTCATCGACATCTCCGACGACCGCGACCAGCCGCTGGTGCTGATCAACCCCGAGCTCGTCGCGCGCAGCGACGAGATGAAGCTCGGCGAGGAGGGCTGCCTGTCGGTCCCGCAGTTCTACGACGAGGTGCCGCGCCATGCCCGCGTGACGGTGCGCGCACTCGACCGCGACGGCGTCTCGCGCGACATCGAGGCCGAAGGCCTGCTGTCGGTGTGCATCCAGCACGAGATGGACCACCTGCGGGGCAAGGTGTTCGTCGAGTACCTGTCGCCGCTGAAGCGCGACCGCGTGCGCAGCAAGATGCTCAAGCGCGCGCGCGACGAGGCACGCGCTTGAGGGTCGCCTTCGCCGGCACCCCCGCCTTCGCGGCGGTGGCGCTGGAGCGTCTGCTGGCGGCCGGGTGCGACGTGCCGCTGGTGCTGACGCAGCCGGACCGGCCGGCCGGGCGCGGCATGAAGCTCCAGCCTTCGCCCGTCAAGGCGCTGGCCCTGGAGCGCGGCCTCGCCGTCGCCCAGCCGCGCAGCCTGCGCCTCGACGGCCGCTGGCCGGAGGAGGCCGCCGCGGCGCGCGCCGCGCTGGACGCCGCGCGGCCCGACGTGATGGTGGTTGCGGCCTACGGCTTGATCCTGCCGGCCTGGGCCCTGGCCCTGCCGCCGCGCGGCTGCCTGAACATCCACGCCTCGCTGCTGCCGCGCTGGCGCGGCGCCGCACCCATCCAGCGCGCGATCGAGGCCGGCGACACCGAGAGCGGCATCACCATCATGCAGATGGACGAGGGCCTGGACACCGGCGCGATGCTGCTCACCGAGCGGGAGACCATCCGCGCCGATGACAGCAGCGCCACGCTGCACGACCGCCTGGCTGCGCTCGGCGGCCGGCTGATCGTCGAGGCGCTGGAACTTGCCGCCTGCGGCGGCCTGATCGCGCGCCCGCAGCCGGCGGAAGGCGTGACCTACGCCCACAAGATCGAGAAGGCCGAGGCGGCGGTCGACTGGTCGCAGCCGGCCGCGGCGATCGAGCGCCGCGTGCGCGCCTTCGATCCCTTCCCCGGCGCCAGCTTCCCGCTCGACGGCGAGACGGTGAAGCTGTGGCGCGCCGCACCGGCCGAGGGCGCCGGGCCGGCGGGCACCGTGCTCGATGCCGGCGCCGGCCGGCTGCGCGTGGCCTGCGGCGATGGCGCGCTCGACCTGCTGCAACTGCAGCGCCCGGGCGGCCGCCGCGTCGGCGTGCGCGACTTCCTGGTCGGCCGGCCCGTGCCGCCCGGCAGCGTGCTCGGCGCCGCCGCTTGAACTTCGCGGGTCTTCCCGCATCTATCGCGCTGCGCCGCTGGGGCGCATGAAGGAAGCCGAAACCATGTTCAACCTGCTCAAGACCGCCGTGCTGATGGCTGCCATCACGGCGCTGTTCGTCGCCATCGGCTCGGTGCTGGGCGGCCGCCAGGGCATGGCGATCGCGCTCGTCGTCGCGCTGGGGATGAACTTCTTCAGCTACTGGTTCAGCGACAAGCTGGTCCTGAAGATGTACCGCGCCCAGGAAGTCGACGAGAGCACCGCACCGGGCTTCTACCGCATGGTCGCCGAGCTGGCGCAGCGCGCCGAGCTGCCGATGCCCAAGGTCTACCTGATCCAGGAGGATGCGCCGAACGCCTTCGCGACCGGCCGCAACCCGCAGAACGCCGCCGTCGCGGCGACCACCGGCATCCTGCGCGTGCTCTCCGAGCGCGAGTTGCGCGGCGTGATGGCGCACGAGCTGGCGCATGTGAAGCACCGCGACATCCTGATCAGCACGATCAGCGCGACGATGGCCGGCGCGATCTCGATGCTGGCCAACTTCGCGATGTTCTTCGGCGGCCGCGACAGCGAAGGCCGGCCGGTCAACCCGATCGCCAGCATCGCGGTGATGCTGCTCGCGCCGCTGGCCGCCAGCCTGATCCAGATGGCGATCAGCCGCGCCCGCGAGTTCGAGGCCGACCGCGGCGGCGCCGAGATCTCCGGCGACCCGCAGGCCC
>CAYLKR010000161.1:0-6064 GCA_964384225.1 uncultured Methylibium sp. | reverse complement strand
CGGTGGCCGGAGACGTTCAGCACGTCGTCGATGCGGCCGGTGATCGTGAAGTAGCCGGTCTTGGCGTCGCGGATCGCGCCGTCGCCGGCGAGGTAGTAGCCCTTGAGCTCGGCCGGGTAGTAGCTCTTCTTGAAGCGCTCCGGGTCGCCCCAGATCGTGCGGATCATCGACGGCCAGGGCTTCTTGACGACCAGGATGCCGCCCTGCCCGTTGGGCACGTCGTTGCCGGTCTCGTCGACGATCGCCGTCGTGATGCCCGGGAAGGGCAGCGTGCACGAGCCCGGCACCAGCGGCGTGGCGCCCGGCAGCGGCGTGATCATGTGGCCGCCGGTCTCCGTCTGCCAGAAGGTGTCGACGATCGGGCAGCGGCCGCCGCCGACATGCTGGTGGTACCACTCCCAGGCCGCCGGGTTGATCGGCTCGCCGACCGAGCCGAGGATGCGCAGGCTCGACAGCTCGTACTGCTTCGGGTGGATGGCCTCGTTGCCCTCGGCCGCCTTGATCAGCGAGCGGATCGCGGTCGGCGCGGTGTAGAAGATGCTGACCTTGTGCTTCTGGATCATCTGCCAGAAGCGGCCGGCGTCCGGGTAGGTCGGCACGCCCTCGAAGACGATCTCGGTGCCGCCCAGCGCCAGCGGGCCATAGGCGATGTAGGTGTGGCCGGTGACCCAGCCGATGTCGGCGGTGCACCAGAAGATGTCGTCGTCCTTCAGGTCGAAGGTCCACTTGGTGGTCAGCGCCGCGTGCAGCAGGTAGCCGCCGGTCGAGTGCTGCACGCCCTTGGGCTTGCCGGTCGAGCCGGAGGTGTAGAGCAGGAACAGCGGGTGCTCGGCGCCGACCCATTCCGGCTCGCACGTGGCAGGCTGGCCGTCGGCGACGTCGCTCATCCAGCGGTCGCGGCCGGCGGTCATCGCGACGGCCGCGCCGGTGCGCTTGACCACCAGCACGTTCTTCACGCTGTCGCAGCCGCCCAGGCCCAGGGCCTCGTCGACGATCGCCTTCAGCGGCAGCGCCTTGCCGCCGCGCACCTGCTGGTCGGCGGTGATCACGGCGACCGCGCCGGTGTCCTCGATGCGGTCGCGCAGGCTCTGCGCCGAGAACCCGCCGAACACCACCGAGTGCGTCGCGCCGATGCGCGCGCAGGCCTGCATCGCCGCCACGCCGTCGATCGACATCGAGATGTAGATGATGACGCGGTCGCCCTTCTTCACACCCAGGCTCTTCAGCCCGTTGGCGATCTGGCAGGTCTTCGCCAGCAGCTCCTGGTAGGTGACCTTGGTGACCTCGCCGCCGTCCGCCTCGAAGATGATCGCCGTCTTGCCGCCCAGGCCGCGCTCGATGTTGCGGTCGAGGCAGTTGTAGGAGACGTTGAGCGTGCCGTCCTCGAACCACTTGAAGAAGGGCGGATTGCTGTCGTCCAGCGTCTTGCTGAAAGGCGTCTTCCAGCTCACCAGCTCGCGCGCCCGAGCCGCCCAGAAGCCGGCGTAGTCGGCCTCGGCCTCGGCGACCAGCTTGTCGTAGGCCGCCATGCCCGAGACATGCGCGCCGGTCACGGCGGCGGCGGGCGGGGCGTAGAGCTTGGGCTCGTTGTCTTGGCTCATCCTTGTCTCCTGATCGCTGACTTTGGGGGCGGGCAGAACCATAGGCAGCCGCACTTACGATGCCCTTACTTGCCCTGATTGCCGACCGTCGCCCGCGACTGTAGCGCGCCCCCACGCGGGGCCGCCACTGCGGGCTGCCCGAGGCGGCTGCGCCAAACCGGCACGCTCCCGGGCGCCGGCGGGAGCGCCCACGGCACGGTTGTCACCGCCGAGTCCCTAGAATCCGCGCTGCTTCCAAACCACAGCTCCCCCATGTCCCAGCGACCGCTCCCCGACGGCACCCGGCTGCCTCCCCTGCCCAACCTGATCTTCGCCAGCCGCTGGCTGCAGCTGCCGCTGTACCTGGGGCTGATCCTGGCGCAGGCGGTCTATGTCTGGCACTTCGGCGTGGAGCTGTTCCACCTGATCGAGGCCGCCTTCGGCAGCGAGACGGCGCTGCAGAAGCTGGTCACCAGCATCGGCTACAAGACGGACGCGCCGATCACCAGCCTGAACGAGACGGTGATCATGCTGGTCGTGCTGGCGCTGATCGACGTGGTGATGATCAGCAACCTGCTGATCATGGTGATCGTCGGCGGCTACGAAACCTTCGTGTCGCGCATGAACCTGGAGGGCCACCCCGACCAGCCCGAATGGCTCAGCCACGTCAACGCCTCGGTGCTCAAGGTCAAGCTGGCCACGGCCATCATCGGCATCAGCTCGATCCACCTGCTCAAGACCTTCATCAACGCCGGCAACTACACCGAAAAGGTGCTGCTGTGGCAGACGCTGATCCACATCGCCTTCCTCTTCTCGGCGCTGTCGATCGCATTGGCCGACCGCCTGATGCACGTCCCGGCGCAGCACGGCGGCTCGCACTGACCGGCAGGCGGCGCCCATGACCGACCTGCTGACTTTCGCGCTCGGCCTGGCCGCGCTGGTGGCCGGCGCCAACGCCCTGGTGCGCGGCGCGTCGAAGCTCGCGCTGTCGCTGGGGCTGTCGCCGCTGGTCGTCGGACTGACGATCGTGGCCTTCGGCACCAGCGCGCCGGAGCTCGCGGTGTCGGCCGGCGCGGTGCTCGACGGCCGCACCGACATGGCCCTCGGCAACGTGGTCGGCAGCAACGTGTTCAACGTGCTGTTCATCCTCGGGGTGTCGGCGCTGATCACGCCGCTGGTGGTGGACGTGCAGCTGATCCGCCAGGAAGTGCCGATCATGGTCGGCGCCTCCCTGCTGCTCGCGGTGCTGTGCCTGGACCGCAGCGTCGGCATGACCGATGCGGCTCTGCTGCTCGGCGCGATGCTCGCCTACACGGTGTTCCTGATCGTGCAGTCGCGCAAGCAGAGCCAGGCGGCGCAGGACGAGTACGCGGCCGAGGTCCGGCCGGCCGAGCCCGGCGGCTGGGATGCGCGGCTGCCGGCGCAGATCGGCCTGGTGCTGGCGGGGCTCGCGCTGCTGGTGCTGGGTTCGGGCTGGCTGGTCGAGTCGGCGACGAACTTCGCGCGCGCGCTCGGCGTCAGCGACCTGGTCATCGGCCTGACCATCGTGGCGGCCGGCACCTCGCTGCCGGAAGTGGCCGCGTCGGTCACCGCGGCGCTCAAGGGCGAGCGCGACATCGCGGTCGGCAACGTCGTCGGCAGCAACACCTTCAACATCCTCGGCTGCCTCGGCGTCTCCGGGCTGCTGGCCGGCGGCGCCGGGCTGGCCGTCCCGCCGGCGGTGCTGAACTTCGACCTCTGGGTCATGATCGCCGTGGCGCTCGCCTGCCTGCCGGTGTTCCTGAGCGGGCGGGAGATCGCGCGCTGGGAGGGCGCGGTGTTCGTCGGCTACTACGTCGCCTACGTCAGCTACCTGATCCTGGCGGCGCAGCAGCACGACGCGCTGGAGGCGTACAGCGCCGCGATGCTGAGCTTCGTCGTGCCGCTGACGCTGGTCGCGCTGGTCGTGGCGGTGATCCGCCCGACCGCGGCACGATGAAGCGCTGGCTGCCGACCCGAGAAGAGCTGCGCGCCAAGCCCTGGCTCGCGCCGCTGGCCCACCACTTCGACAACGAGCGGCTCTGGCACACCGACCGCGGCAGCGTCGCGCGGGCCGTGGCGATCGGCCTCTTCTTCGGCTTCATGATCCCGGTGGCGCAGTTCCTGTTCGCGATCGCGCTGGCGATCGCGCTGCGCGCCAACATCGCGATCGCGGCCGCGGCCACGCTGGTCACCAACCCCTTCACCTTCCCGCCGATCTACTGGGCCGCCTACAAGGTCGGCGGCGCGGTGATCGGCGCGCCCGACGACGAGGCGGCGCTGCAGCTCGAGCGCGACACCGAGGCCCTGGTGCACGAGCCGACCAATGTCGAGGGGATCTGGGCCACGCTGCAATCGGCCGGGGCGCCGCTCGTGATCGGCCTGGCGGTGTTCGCCGTGTCGGCCGCGGTCATCGGCTTCTGCGCCGTGTGGCTGCTGTGGCGGCCGCGGCATGCGGCCGCCGACAACGACGACGGACCGCCCAAAGGTTGATGCCGCGCTCAGCCGCGCGGCAGGTTGTCCGGCACCGGCGCCTTCGATTGCACACGCAGGTGCAGCGCCGCCTTCGCCATCAGGTTCGCCGACACCGGCGCCGTGACGAAGAGGAACAGCGTGATCAGCAGCTCGTTCATGCCGAACTCCCCGCGCACCGCATGCAGCACGATGCTCGCCAGCAGGACGCCGCCGACGCCCAGCGTGGTGGCCTTGGTCGGCGCGTGCAGGCGCATGAAGAAGTCCGGCAGGCGCACCAGCCCGATCGCGCCGACGAGCGCGAAGACTCCGCCGACCACCAGCAGCGCGGCGGCGGCCACCTCGGCCCACAGCGGGATGTCGTTCATCGCCCCTCCTTACTCGATCACGTCGCCGCGGCTCAGGTAGCGCGCCAGCGCCACGGTCGAGACGAATCCCAGCATCGCGACGATCAGCGCCGCCTCGAACAGCAGCGTGCTGCCCTGCCGGATGCCGAGCAGGATCACCAGGGCCACCGCGTTGATGTACAGCGTGTCGAGCGCCAGCACGCGGTCGGTCGTCTCGGGCCCCCTCAGCAGGCGCCAGCCGCACAGCAGCATCGCCAGCGCGATGGCGACGAGCGCGAAGTTCAGTGCCCAGGCGAGGATCATCCGAGGATCTCCTTCAGCGGCTGCTCGTAGCGCTGCTTGATCTGCGCTGCCATCGCCGGCGCGTCGTCGCAGTCGAGCGCGTGCACCAGGATCTCGTGGCGATCGTCGTCGACCACGCAGGAGACCGTGCCCGGCGTGGTGGTGATGATCGTCGCCAGCAGCACGATCGCGTTCGGGTCGCGGATGTCCAGCGGCACCCTCACCCAGGCCGGCTGCGGCCGAGCGCCCGGCGACAGCACGATGCGCGCGACCACCAGGTTGGACACCACGATGTCCCACAGCACGATGCCGGCGAAGCGCAGCGCCAGGCCGAGCCGGCGCGGCCGCGCGCCGGGGCCGAGGAAGCCCTCCAGCAGCCGCGGCAGGCCCAGGCCCAGCACCGCCGCGGTGATCAGCTGCGGCAACGCCACGCTCTGCTGCAGCAGCAGCCAGGCCGCGGCCAGCAGCAGACTGAGCACCGGGTGGGCGAGCCAGCGCGGCTTGCCGTTCATCGCGTCCCTCCGGGCGCAGTGGGAACGTCGAAGCGGTAGGGCCGCGCGGTGTCCGCCTCCTCCCCGCCCAGCTCGCCCAGCACCGCCCGCGCGTAGGCGGTGCGATCGGTCAACTGCAATGCCGCCGCCTCGGTGTAGCGCTGCAGCGGCGCGGCGAACACCGTCATCGCCACGCTGGCGCCGATCAGCGCCAGCGTGGCGCCCACCAGCCGGGGGCTCGCGCCGGCCGCACTGCAAGCCGGCAGGTCCGCCCGCACGTTCCAGAACAGCACACTGCCGGCACGCGCCAGCCCGACCAGCGTGAGGAAGCCCACACCGAGCACTACCACCCACACGGCCGCGACCCAGCCATGCCCGAGCGCCCCCTCGAGGATCATCAGCTTGCCGATGAAGCCCGGCAGCGGCGGCAGCCCGGCGTTGGAGGCCGCCGCGAGCAGCAGCATCAGGCCGAGCAGCTGCGGCTGCGCCACCGGCGCGGCCGGCTCGAGGCGGCCGCCCATGTCGCCGCGCTGCGCGCCGACCAGTTCGGCGAGGAGGAACAGGCCCGCGATCACCAGCGTGCTGTTGGCCATGTAGTACAGCGCGCCGGACCAGGCCGCGCTGCCGAAAAGGCCGATCGCCGTCAGCACCGTGCCGACCGACGCCACGGTCAACCAGGCCACCAGCCGGGGCAGCGTGCGCGCCGCCAGCGCGCCCAGCACCGCGAGCACGCTGGTGGCCAGCGCCAGCGGCAGCAGCAGCGGCTGCACCACCAGCGCCGAGGGCCCGCCGTCGGCGCCGAACACGACCCCGTGCACACGCAGGATCGCGTAGACGCCGACCTTGGTCATGATCGCGAACAGCGCCGCCACCG
>CAYLKR010000160.1:0-6094 GCA_964384225.1 uncultured Methylibium sp. | reverse complement strand
AGCATGCCGTTCATCAGCACCTGGGTCTGGCCGCCGACGGTGTCGCCGATCGCCTGCGCGCCGCCCTTGTAGGGGATGTAGGTCCAGTTGGCCTTGGTGGCCTTCTCGACCGCGACGCCGGCCAGGTGCGGCGCGCTGCCGATCGCGGTGACCGCGAAGTTCAGCTGGGCCTTGTGCGACAGCGCCACCAGCTCCTTCAGGTTGGCCGCCTGCACCGACGGATGCACCACCAGCAGGTGCGGCGAATAGGCCAGCATGCCGACGCCCTTCAGGTCCTTGCTCGGGTCGAAGGGCAGCTTGGCGTAGACCGAGGAGGTGATCGCCAGCGCGCCGACGTCGCACAGCAGCAGCGTGTGGCCGTCGTTGGCCTTCGCGACGGCGTCGGTGCCGGTGTTGCCGTTGGCGCCGGGCTTGTTCTCGACGACGACGGTCTGCTTCAGCGCCTCCGACAGCGGCCCCGCGATCGCGCGGGCAATGATGTCCGACGAGCCGCCGGGCGAGTACGGCACGACGATGCGGATCGTCTGGCTGGGCCAGGCCTGCTGGGCGTGGGCGCCGGCGGCGGCAAGCGCGCAGGCGGTGGCCAGGGCGCGGGCGAAGTGGCGACGGTTCATCGGGGGTCTCCTGGACGAGGGGTGGGGTGCGTCGGGTTGCGACGCGATCGAATGGGGCTTGTTCTTGTTTTGTTGTCAGTCATCGTACAACATGATCGACAGCTGTCAAGCCTCGTCATTCCCAGGTCGATCCAACGCAGGCCGCCGCGCTCAGGCCGCAGCGGCTTCGCCCGACGCGGCCGCCGCGGCGTTGGCACGCCGGCGCCGCTCGCGACTGTTGGCGAGATGCGTGCGCATCGCCGCCCGCGCCGCCTCGGCGTCCTGGCTGGCGATCGCATCGAAGATGCTCTCGTGCTCGCCATTGACGCGACGCAGGTACTCGAGCCGCTGCGCGTCGAGCGGGTCGGGCGTCTCCAGCCGGGCGCGCGGGATGATCATCGCGCCCAGGCTGCCCATCAACTCGGCGAAGTGGGCGTTCTGCGTGGCGCGCGCGATCTCGAGGTGGAACTGGAAGTCGGGCCCGACCGCGTCGCGCCCCTCCTCCACCGCGGCGGCGAAGGCATCGAGCGCGGTGCGCATCGCGCGCAGGTTGTCGGCGCTGCGGCGCGCGGCGGCGAGCGCGGCGGCCTCGGTCTCGATGCCGATGCGCAACTCCAGCACCGCGATCACGTCGCGCAGTGTCGCGAACTGCTCGGGCGTCAGCCGGAACGGCGGCGCCTCGCCGAGGCCGGCGACGAAGGTGCCGATCCCATGGCGCGTGGCGACCAGCCCGCCGGCCTGCAGCTTGGAGAGCGCCTCGCGCACGACGGTCCGGCTGACGCCGAACGCGGCCATGATCTCGGCCTCGGTGGGCAGCTTGGCGCCCGGCGCGAGCCGGCCGTCGCGGATGCGGTCGCCGATCGCATCGACCAGTTCGAGCGCGAGCGTGCGGGGCCGGCGGCGCGGCGCGTAGGCGGTGTCCATCGGCTTGCGTTGTATGACAACTGACGAAGCTTGACAAGGGCGGCGCCCTCGCCCGCTGCGTCAGCGGACCATGCAGGGCCGCTTCGGATCGAAGGTCCAGCCCGGGATCAGCGCCTGCATCGCGACCGCGTCGTCGCGCGCGCCGAGACCCTGCTGCTTGTACAGCGCATGGGCCTTCTCGACCTCGGCCATGTCCAGCTCGACGCCCAGACCCGGCTGCTTCGGCACCTGCACATGGCCGTTCACGATCTTCAGCGGCTCCTTGGTGAGCCGCTGGCCGTCCTGCCAGATCCAGTGGGTGTCGATCGCGGTCACGCGGCCCGGCGCCGCGGCGCCGACATGGGTGAACATCGCCAGCGACACGTCGAAGTGGTTGTTCGAGTGCGAGCCCCAGGTCAGGCCCCAGTCGCGGCAGGTCTGCGCGACGCGCACCGAGCCGGCCATGGTCCAGAAATGCGGGTCGGCCAGCGGGATGTCGACCGACTGCAGCGCGAGGGCATGGGTCAGCTGGCGCCAGTCGGTCGCCACCATGTTGGTCGCGGTCGGCAGCCCGGTGGCGCGGCGGAACTCGGCCATCACCTCGCGGCCCGAATAGCCCTCCTCGGCACCGCAGGGATCCTCGGCATAGGCCACGACGCCGCGCATGCGCTGGCCGAGGCGGATCGCGTCGCGCAGAAGCCAGCCGCCGTTCGGGTCCAGCGTGACGCGGGCCTCGGGGAAGCGCTCGTGGATCGCGATGACCGCGTCGGCCTCGGCATCGCCGGCCAGCACCCCGCCCTTGAGCTTGAAGTCGTTGAAGCCGTAGCGCGCACGCGCCGCCTCGGCCAGGCGCACGACCGCTTCGGGCGTCATCGCGGCCTCGTGGCGCAGGCGGCACCAGTCGTCGGCGTCGGCGCCCTCGTCGGCCGGCGTCGCGTAGGGCAGGCCGGTCTTGCTGCGGTCGCCGACAAAGAACAGGTAGCCCAGCATCTCGACCGACTCGCGCTGCTGGCCCTCGCCGAGCAGCGCCGCGACCGGCAGGTCGAGGTGCTGGCCCAGCAGGTCGAGCAGCGCCGACTCGACGGCGGTGACGACGTGGATCGTGGTGCGCAGGTCGAAGGTCTGCAGCCCGCGGCCGCCGGCGTCGCGGTCGGCGAAGCGCTCGCGCACCTCGCGCAGCACGCGCTGCACGTCGCCGACCGGCTGGCCGACGACCAGCGTGCGGGCGTCTTCCAGCGTCTGGCGGATCTTCTCGCCGCCGGGCACCTCGCCGACACCGGTGCGGCCGGCGCTGTCGGTCAGGATGGCGAGGTTGCGGGTGAAGAACGGCCCGTGCGCGCCGCTGAGATTCATCAGCATCGAGTCGCGGCCAGCGACGGGGATCACCTGCATTGCGGTGACCAGGGGAGTGGAGTGACTCATCGTGTTCCTAGCGCTTCGTGCAAGCCTTCAAGCAGCCGCCGCGGATCCGGCTCCGCCGGTCCGCCAGCGGCGCCCCCTCGAGGGGGCGCGCCGAAGGCGCAACGGGGGTGGTCGTCATCAATCGGCGGTGATCTTGCGCGTCTCGATCAGCGTCTTCCAGCGCGCGTACTCGGCCTGCTGGAAGGCGGCGAACTGCTCCGGCGTGTTGGCGACGACCTCGATGCCGATGTCGGTGAACTTCTGCTTGACCTGGGCGTCGTTCAGCGCCGCGACCAGCGCCGCGTGCAGCCTGCTCTTCACGTCGGCCGGCAGGCCCTTGGGCGCGGCGACCGCCTGCCAGGAGTAGACGTCGACACCCTTGACGCCGCTCTCGGCCAGCGTCGGCACAGTGGGCAGCACCGCCGAGCGCTTGTCGCCGGTGACGGCGATCGCGCGCAGCTTGCCGGCGTTGATGTGCTGGATCACCGCGTTGACGTTCTGGAACGAGGCCTCGACCTGGCCGCCGAGCAGGTCCTGGATCGCCGGCGCGCCACCCTTGTAGGGCACGTGGACACCGCTGGTGCCGGTCTGCAGCCAGAACAGCTCGACCGTCAGGTGGTCCGACGAGCCGTTGCCCGAAGACGCGAAGGTGAGCTTGCCCGGGTCCTTCTTGGCCGCGGCGATGACCTCGGCCACCGTCTTCAGCGGCGACGCGGCGGGCACGACGAGCACGTTCGGCGCCTGCACCGCGACGGTCAGCAGGTCGAAGTCCTTCAGCGCGTCGTAGGGCATGGCCTTGATCAGGTGCGGCGCGATCACGAAGGGGCCGAGCGAGGACACCAGCAGCGTGTAGCCGTCGGCCGGCGCCCGCTTGACCTGGCCTGCGCCGATGGTGCCGGTGGCGCCCGGCTTGTTGTCGACCACGAAGGTCTGGCCGAACTTCTCCTGCAGCTTGGGCGCAAGGGCGCGGGCCACGCTGTCGGTCGCGCCGCCCGGCGGGAAGGGGACGAGCAGGGTCACCGGCTTGTCGGGCCACGCGTCGGCGTGGGCCGGGACCCCGGTCAGGGCCGCGAGGGCGAGGCAGGCGGTGGCGATCAGCTTGTTCATCGAAAGGTCTCCTGGGCCGGTCGGCGAGAGGTGGTAGCGCTAACGTGTCGAAATGGTAGCGCTACCCTTTCGGATTGCAAGTCGTCCGAACTCCGTGAAAACCCTCGATCGCTCAGCTGCTGGCGCGTTCGACGACCCGGAAGCCCAGGTCGACCACCTTCTCGCCCACCGCCCTGCCCTCGGCGCGATCGACGATGAAGCCCGCGGCGCGCCGGCCGATGGCCGTGCCGTCGATGCGCACCGTGCTCAGCGCCGGCTCGGTGTCGGCGGCGAAGCCGAGGTCGCCGAAGCCGACCACCGCGAGCTGCCGCGGCACCGCAAGGCCGCGCGCCGCGGCCTCGGTAAGCACGCCGAGCGCCAGCATGTCCGAGCTGCAGAACACCGCATCGACCTCCGGCACGCGCGCCAGCAGCCGGGCCAAGCCGACGCGGCCGCTGCCGAGCGTGGTCGGCGCCGGCACCAGCTCGACCGGCACCGCCGCCGCGTCGGCCGCGAGGCCGAGCCGCACCGCCTCGTCGGCGAAGCCGCGGTTGCGGCGCTGCGCACGCTCGTCGTCGGCGCTGATCAGCGCCAGCCGGCGCCGGCCCTTGCCGTGCAGGTGGCGCGCCACGGCGGCCGCCGCGTCCACGTGCGAGAAGCCGACCAGCATGTCGATCGGCGTCGGCGTCAGGTCCCAGGTCTCGACGACCGGGATGCCGCTGGCCAGCAGGCGCCGGCGGCCTTCGGCCGAATGCATGATGCCGGTGAGCACGATGCCGTCGGGGCGGCGGCCGATGATGGCCTCGAGCAGCGCGTCCTCGCGCGACTCGGTGTAGCCGCTCTGGCCGAGCATCAGCTGATAGCCGGCGTCGGCCAGTGCGGCGGTCAGCGACTGCACCATCTCCATGAACACCGGCCCGGCGATCGTCGGCACGACGGCGGCGACCAGCCGGCTGCGTGCCGACGCCAGGCCGCCGGCCAGCCGGTTGGGCACGTAGCCGGTGCGCGCAACCGCTTCGCGCACCCGCGCCAGCGTTTCGGGCGCGACCTGCTCCGGCGTGTTCAGCGCGCGCGACGCGGTGATCGGCGACACGCCGGCCAGTCGCGCGACGTCGCCGAGCGTGATGCCCCCGGCGCCGCGGCGGACACGGCGGGGCGGGCTGGGCGGCGAGGCATCCATGCCGCCAGTGTAGCCGCCGATGACACCGCTACCACCGGATCCACGGCCAGGGCCGGACGGGCGGCTAGCCGCAAGCACCGATGGCCGGCGCGGCCCTCGCGCCTACACTTGGGATGGCGTGTGGCGTCGACCGGCGCACGCGCCAGCGCTTGACGGCTGTTCGGTCGGCGTCGTTCGTCGACGACCCCCGCCCTCACCGCGGCTCGGGTCGCCCATCCGTACGGAGGTAGGACTTGAACCGTTCGCGCGATCTCGCCGCGCTGTCGCCCTGGGCGCCGGAGATGGCGCGCGCGCTGGTCTCGCTCGACGGCGACATCGCCCTCGTCATCGGCGCCGACGGCGTGATCAGCGACGTCGTGCAGGGCAGCGGCGCGATCCTGAGCGGCCCCGCGTCCGACTGGGTCGGCCGGCGCTGGGTCGACACGGTCACCGCCGACACCCGCGTGAAGATCCAGCGTCTGCTCGACGACGTCGCCGCCACCGGCCAGGGCCGCCGCCGCGAGGTCAGCCACCCGGCGGCCGACGGCGCTTCGGTCCCGGTCGCCTACGCCGCGGTACGCCTCGGCGAGACCGGCCCGGTGCTGGCGGTCGGCCGCGACCTGCGCGCGATCGCCGCGATCCAGCAGCGCTTCGTCGATGCGCAGCGCGACCTGGAACGCGGCTACTGGTCGGCACGCCAGGCCGAGCAGCGCTACCGCGCGCTGTTCCATGTCGCCACCGACGCGGTGCTCGTGGTCGATGCGCTGGACTTCAAGGTCGTCGACGCCAACGCGGCCGCCTCGCGGCTGTTCGACCGCCGCCCGGAGCAGCTCGTCGGCCACGACGTGCGCGCGGGCTTCGAGCGGCACTCGCGCGTCGCGGTCGAGGAGCTGCTGAGTGCCGCGCGCAACACCGGGCGGCCGGCCGAGATCCGCGCGCGCCTCGTCGGCAC
>CAYLKR010000159.1:0-6170 GCA_964384225.1 uncultured Methylibium sp. | reverse complement strand
AACGTGCGCAACCACCTCGACACCGACCCGAAGGCCAAGGTCACGATCGTGACCCACGCCAACGGCGTCGACTTCCTGATGGAAGGCGCGAAGGACGCGAACGGCAACGAGTACTCGGCGCTGGTGTCGGCGCTGGCTGCGCGCGGCGTGAAGTTCGAGATCTGCGAGATCACGCTGAAGAACCGCAACCTGAAGAAGGAGCAGTTCATCCAGGAGGCCGAGTTCACGCCCTCGGGCGTGGTGCGGCTGACGAAGATGCAACTGGAAGGCTATGCCTACATCAAGCCTTGAGCGCTGCGCCGCCGCGCTGGCGGCCCTGGCCCTGAGCGCCGGGGCGGCCCTGGCCCAGCCGGCCGCCGGCACCTACACGAGCAAGTCGCTGACGCCCGAGACGGCGCTGGCGGCGGCGAAGGCCGCGCTGGAGTCCTGCCGCAAGTCGGGCTACCAGGTCGGCGTCGCGGTGGTCGACCGCGCCGGTCTGCCGCAGGTCTTCCTGCGCGACCGCTATGCCGGCGCGCACACGGTGCAGGTGGCGGTCGACAAGGCCTGGACCGCGGCAAGCTTCCGCATCCCGACCACCGCGCTCGCCGCCGAGACCCAGGCCGGCAAGCCGATGAGCGGCCTGCGCGGCCAACCGCGCGTGGTGGCCGCTGGGGGCGGGCTGGTGATCGAGGCCGCCGGCTCGGTGGTCGGCGCGATCGCGGTGTCGGGCGCGCCCGGTGGCGATGCCGACGACGCCTGCGCCAAGGCGGGCATCGCGGCGATCGCCGACGCGCTGGAGTTCTAGCGTGCCGACGCGCCGCGCCGCGTGCGCTGCGCTCCTGGCCAGCGCGCTCTGCGGCGGCGCCGGCGCGCAGACGGCGGCCACGACGGTCGCGATGCAACCGGTGCAGCTCTCGGCGCGCGCCTGGTTCGTGCAGGGGCAGGCGGCGCTGGGCTCGGCGGCGAACCAGAACTTCATCTCGAACGCCGGCTTCGTGGTCACCGACGATTCGGTGGTGGTGATCGACGCGCTCGGCTCGCCGCCGCTGGCCGAGCAGCTGCTGCGCGAGATCCGCCGCGTCACGCCCAAGCCGGTGAGCCATGTGCTGGTGACGCACTACCACGCCGACCATGTCTACGGCCTGCAGGCCTTCAAGGCGGCCGGCGCGACGATCGTCGCGCACCGCGGCGGCCGGGACTACCTGAACTCGGACACGGCGCGCCTGCGGCTCGAGGCGAGCCGGCAGGACCTGTTTCCCTGGGTAGACGAGTCGACGCGGCTCGTGCCGGCCGACCGCTGGATCGACGGCGACATCGACCTGCTGATCGGCGGCGTCGAGTTCCGGCTGCGCGCGGTCGGCCCGTCGCACACGCCCGAAGACATGGCGATCCACCTGCCGCAGGAGCGCGTGCTCTACGCCGGCGACACGGTGTTCCAGGGCCGCATCCCCTTCGTCGGGCAGGCCGACAGCCGGCGCTGGATCGCCGCGCTCGACGGCCTGCTGGGCTTCGACGCGCGCGTGCTGGTGCCAGGTCACGGCCCACCGTCCACCGCGCCGGCCGACGACATCCGGCTCACCCGCGACTACCTCCTGCACCTGCGCCGCACGATGGGCGAGGCGGCGCGCAACCTGGAGCCCTTCGAGGACGCCTACCGCAAGGCCGACTGGTCGCGCTTCGAGAAGCTGCCGCTGTTCGGCCCGGCCAACCGCATGAATGCCTACAACACCTACCTGCTGATGGAGCAGGAGCGCGACTGAGGCCCTACCATCACGTGTCCCCCGCTGCGGAGTCCACGATGGCACGAATCCCGAAGCAACTGGCGGCGCTCCTCGCTGCGGCGCTGCCGGCGCTGGCCGCGGCGCAGGGCGCGGAGATCTTCAAGGGCGCCGACCTCGCCCTCGGCGAGCAACTGATGAAGGAGCACAAATGCCAGCAGTGCCACGCCAAGAAGTTCGGCGGCGACGGCAGCGCGGTGTACCGGCCCGGTGAGCGGGTGACGACGGCCGGCCTGCTGCGCGGCATGGTCGAGCAGTGCAACACCGAGCTCGGGCTCGGCATGTTCCCGGAGGAAGTGACGGCGGTCGCCGCGGTGCTGCAGCGCGACCATTACCGCTTCAAGTAGCGGTCAGCGTCCGGGCGCTAGCATCACGGCATGAATCTGCAGGGGGTCCACCGTTGAGCACCGACTCGGAAGACTCGAACAAGGTCTTTGCCAGCGCCGCCGAGCTGTTCGCCATCCTCTCGACGCCGATCCGGCTGCGCCTGATCAGCGCGCTGTGCAACGAGGAGAAGAACGTCTCGCAGCTGCTGTCGGAGATCGATGCAACGCAGCCCAACCTGTCGCAGCACCTCGCCACGCTGTACCGCGCGGGCATCCTGGGCAAGCGGCGCGAGGGCACGCAGATCTTCTACCGCCTGCAGAGCCAGCGCGCCGCGACGCTGTGCCGCGCCGTGTGCACGCAGATCGCCACCGAGATCGACGGTGGCGGCGACATCCCGGCGTCCGAGCGGCTGCTGCCGTCGCTGCGGCAGGACTAGGGCCTGCTAACGCTACGGGAAGGGACCGCGTTGAGACCAGAGAGGCCGCAGGCAAGGCGCAAACCGCAGCCGGGTTGGACCCCCGGCGAGGATTTGCAACGCCGCTTGCGGCCTTTCTGGTCTCAACCCTTCGGGAAGGCCCGCCGAAACGGGCCACTCGTCGTTGCAACGCTTGCCCGCACGCGAGTGCGGGCGGCGCGCTGCGCCTAGATTGGCCCGTCTCGGCGGGCCCTCGCGACCCTTCCCGTAGCGTTAACGGGCCCTAGCTCGCCCGCAGCACCTCCGGCGCGAGCTCGGCGACCGCCTGGTAGTGCGTCAGGAAGACGCGGCCGTTCAGTCCGCGCAGGAAATCGCTGCCGTCCAGCCGGTCCATCACCGGCCCCTTGACCTCGGACAGGTGCAGCCGCACGCCGGCCTCGCGCAGGCGGTGCGCGATGGCCTCCAGGCTTTCCAGCGCGCTGGCATCGATCGCGTTGATCGCCGAGCACTGCAAGACCACATGCTCCAGCTCGGGGTGCGAGGCCACCGCGTCGTTGATGCGGTCCTCCAGCACCCGCGCGTTCGCGAAGTAGAGGCTCTCGTCGACCCGCAGGCCCAGCAGCCGAGGGCTGGTGCGCACCGCGTGGCGCTGCACATTGCGGAAGTACTCGGTGCCCGGCACCAGGCCGACGGTCGCGATGTGCGGCCGGCTGCTGCGCAGCAGGTGCAGCGCGAGCGACAGGCCGACGCCGGCGACGAGCCCCTGCTCGACGCCGAGCAGCAGCGTGGCGCCCAGCGTCGTCGCCACGGCCGCGAAGTCGGCCTTCGAGTAGCGCCAGGTCCGTGCCAGCATGCCGAAGTCGGCCATGGCCAGCACCGCGACGACGATGGTCGCCGCCAGCGTGGCCTGCGGCAGGTGGTGCAGCAGCGGCGTCAGCAGCAGCGACGCGACCAGCAGCAGGACGGCGGTGTAGGCGCCGGCGGCCGGGGTGCGTGCGCCGGCGTCGAAGTTGACCACCGAGCGCGCGAAGCCACCGGTCACCGGGAAACCGCCGCTGAAGGCCGCCGACAGGTTGCCCGCGCCCAGCGCGACGAGTTCCTGGTCGGGCTCGATGCGCTCCCGGCGCCTGGCCGCCAGGGTCTGCCCGACCGAGACCGACTCGACGAAACCGACCACGCCGATCAGCAGCGCCGGCAGTGCCAGCGCCTGCCACAACGCCGGGTCCCAGGAGGGGGCGGTGAGCGGCGGCAGGCCCTGCGGGATCGTTCCGACGACGGCGAGTCCCTGGGCCTGCCAGTCCAGCGCCCAGGCCAGCAGCGTCGTGACGGCGATCGCCGCGACCGGCGCGGCGCGGGCCGCGAGCTGGGCGCGGTGGGCCGGCAGGCCGGCGCGCTCGAGCAGCGGCGCGAGGTGGCGGCGCACCCACCACAGGTAGGCGATCACCGCGACGCCGACGCCCAGCGTCAGCCCCTGCACCTGGGAGAGCCGGGCCGGCAGCGCGGCCAGCAGCGCGAGCGGGGACTGGCGCTCGGCCGGCAGGCCGAGCAGCGCCGGCAGCTGGCTCACCGTGATCAGCAATGCCGACGCGGTGATGAAGCCGGAGATCACCGGGTGGCTGAGGAAGTTGGCGATGAAGCCCAGCCGCAGCAGCCCCATCGCCAGCAGCACCAGCCCGGACAGGAAGGCCAGCGTCAGCGCGGCCTGCCATTGCAGGCCCGAGCCGGCCGGCACGACGGAGGCGACCGTTGCCGCCGTCATCAGCGACACCACCGCGACCGGCCCGACCGCGAGCACGCGGCTGCTGCCGAACAGGGTGTAGGCCAGCAGGGGCGCGACGCTCGCGTACAGCCCCGCCTCGGGCGGCAGCCCGGCGAGCAGCGCGTAGGCCAAGCTCTGCGGGATCAGCAGGACGGCGACGATCGCCGCGGCGACCGCGTCGCCGGCGAAGGTGTCGCGGTCGTAGCGCCGGCCCCAGTCGAGCACCGGCAGCCAGCGGGCGAGGGCCGGCACGTGCCGCGGATCAGCCATGCACGGGCAGCGCGTTCAGCGGGATGCGCAGGTAGGACACGCCGTTGTCGTCGGGTGGCGGGAGCTGCCCCGCGCGCACGTTGACCTGCAGCGAGGGCAGGATCAGCGCCGGCGGCTCGAGCGTCGCGTCGCGGGCCCGGCGCATCGCGACGAAGGCGTCCTCGGAGATGCCGTCATGCACGTGGATGTTGTGCGCGCGCTGCTCGGCGACCGTGGTCTGCCAGGCCGGCGCCCGGCCGCCCGGCGGGTAGTCGTGGCAGACGTACATCGTGGTGTCGGGCGCGAGGTCGAGCAGGCGGCGCATCGAACGGTACAGCACGCGCGCGTCGCCGCCGGGGAAGTCGGCGCGGGCGCTGCCGACGTCGGGCATGAAGAGCGTGTCGCCGACGAACACCGCGCCGTCGATCAGGTAGGCCATGTCGGCCGGCGTGTGGCCGGGCACCCAGAGCGCGCGGGCCTCGACCTCGCCGATGCGGAAGGTCTCTCCATCGGCGAACAAGTGGTCGAACTGGCTGCCGTCGGGCAGGAACTCGCGCTCCAGGTTGTAGAGCTTCTTGAAGATCGCCTGCACCTCGCGGATGCGCTCGCCGATCGCGATGCGGCCGCCGGTGCGCTGCTGCAGCCAGCGCGCGCCCGACAGATGGTCGGCATGGGCATGGGTTTCGAGGATCCAGTCGACCGCGAGGTGCTCGGCGTCCAGGTAGGCGAGCACGGCGTCGAGCGATCGCGTGGCGGTGTGGCCGGACTTGAAGTCGTAGTCGAGGACGGGGTCGATCACCGCGGCGCGTCGGCTCGCGTGATCCCACACGACGTAGGAGACGGTCCAGGTGCCGGGGTCGAAGAAGGCGCGGACGGTGGTGCGGGCGGTCATGGCAGCGGGTGGTGGAAGGGATTGACTAACAGTATATTGATTGATATATTGATGTCAACTGATGTTTTGATCCTCCCATGCGTGCACCCGTGATCGACCCCGACCGCCTGCGCGCCGCCGCCGACGAGGCCGTGGCCGCGCTGAAGCTGCTGGCCAACCCCGAGCGCCTGCTGCTGCTGTGCGAGCTCTCGCAGGGCGAGCGCTGCGTCGGCGAGCTCGAGGAACGCCTCGGCATCCGCCAGCCGACGCTGTCGCAGCAGCTCGGCGTGCTGCGCAGCGAAGGCGTGGTCAGCACGCGGCGCGAAGGCAAGCATGTCCATTACCGCGTGGCCGACGCGGCGCTGGTCGAGATCCTGGCGCTGCTCTACCGCCTCTACTGCCCGAAGGAACAAGGAGCCCCCCGATGACGATCGCCTGGAACCTGTTCACGCCCTGGTCCGCGCTGGCCGGCGGCGTGCTGATCGGCTTGGCCGCAGCGATGTTCGTGCTGCTCAACGGCCGCATCGCCGGCATCAGCGGCGTGCTCGGCGGCCTGCTGCGGCCGGTGTCCGGCGACGTGGCCTGGCGCCTCGCCTTCGTCGCCGGCCTGGTGGCCGCGCCGCTGCTCTGGCTGCCGTTCGCGGGGCGGCTGCAGCCGACCATCGACGCCGGCTGGGGCGCGCTGGTCATCGCCGGCCTGCTGGTCGGCGCCGGCACGCGCTACGGCTCGGGCTGCACCAGCGGCCACGGCGTGTGCGGGCTGTCGCGGCTGTCGCCGCGCTCGCTGGT
>CAYLKR010000158.1:0-6225 GCA_964384225.1 uncultured Methylibium sp. | reverse complement strand
CCGTCGCGGTTGAACTCGGCCGCCAGCAGCTTCTCGGCCAGCGCCATGCCGACCGCGTTGCTGATGCCCTGGCCGAGCGGGCCGGTGGTCGTCTCGACGCCCGGCGTGATGCCGACCTCGGGGTGGCCCGGGGTCTTGCTGTGCAGCTGGCGGAAGTTGCGCAGCTCCTCGAGCGGCAGGTCGTAGCCGCTCAGGTGCAGCAGCGCGTAGATCAGCATGCTGCCGTGGCCGTTGCTGAGGACGAAGCGGTCGCGGTCGGCCCAGTGCGGGTCGGCCGGGTTGTGGCGCAGGTGGCGGCTCCACAGCGCGACGGCGATCTCGGCCATGCCCATCGGCGCGCCGGGGTGGCCGGAATTGGCCTGCTGGACCGCGTCCATCGCCAGCGCGCGGATCGCGTTGGCCATCAAGGCGGTGTCGGGAGTGGGGACGCGGTTCTCGATGGCGGCCATGGCTTCGCGGGAGCGGGGGTGGGGCCGCGGTAGCGGCAGAATCCGCGATTTTACGAGCCCGCGCCTCCCCGCCCTCCCGCCCGCCATGCAGGGCCTGCACCTCACCGCCGACCTGAGCGGCTGCGCCGCCGCGCAGCCCGCGCTGACCGATGCCGCCGCGCTGCGTGCGCTGTGCATGGGCGCGGTCGCGGCGGCTGGACTGCAGCCGGTCGGCGAATGCTTCCACCCCTTCCCGCCCGAAGGCGGCGAGCCGCGCGGCGTGACCGGCGTCGTGCTGCTGGCCGAGTCGCACCTCGCGGTGCACACCTGGCCCGAGCTCGGCGTCGTGACGCTGGACCTCTACGTCTGCCACCGCCACGCCGACAACTCGGCGCGCGCCGAGGCGGCGCTGGCGGCGCTGCTGGCCGGCTTCGCGCCGGACGAGGCGCGCTGCCAGCGGGTGATGCGGGGCACGGCATGAGGCGCCCTGCGCCGACGCCCACGTGCGGGCCGAGCGCCGGGCCGCCCCCAAGCCGGCCCGCGATCCCCCTGGGGGATCGGCTAGCGTACCCATCGGACGAGGGGCCGACATGAAGCCGTGGCCGGCACTGATCCTGGCCGCCGGGCGCGGCGAGCGCATGCGCCCGCTGACCGACCGCGTGCCCAAGCCGCTGCTGCCGGTGCACGGCAAGCCGCTGATCGAGTGGCAGCTCGAGGCGCTGGCCCGCGACGGCGTGCGGGAGGTCGTCATCAACACCGCCTGGCTCGAGGACCAGTTCCCGGCCGCGCTCGGCGACGGCGCGCGCTGGGGCCTGAACGTGCGCTATTCGATGGAAGGGCGCGATTTCGGCGGCGCGCTGGAGACCGCCGGTGGCATCGTTCACGCGCTGCCGCTGTTGCAAAGCGACACCTTTTGGGTGCTGGCCGGCGATGTGTTCATGCCGGACTTCCGCTTCGTGCAACCCGTCACGCGCAAGGGCGACCTCGGCCACCTGTGGATGGTGCCGAACCCGCCGCAGCACCCCGACGGCGACTTCGGGCTGAGCGCCGACGGCCGCATCCGCCCTCGTGATGACCCGGCCGTCATGGGTCGTTACACGTACTCGACCGTGGGCTTGTTTCAATCGGCGCTCGTGCAGGGCGTGCGCGACGGCGAGAAAGCGCCGTTGCGGCCCTGCCTCGAGGCCGCCATCGCCCAGGGGCGCCTCGGCGGCAGCCTCTACACCGGCCGGTGGGCCGACGTGGGCACGCCGCAACGCTGGGAGGCTTTGCAGGACCGGGGGTGAACGCGATGGGAGCGCTGGCAACCGCGCTGTGGTGGCTGTTCGGTGCGGCGCTGGCCGTGCTGGCGCAGCGCTATGCGGTGCGCGGCGTGCGCGCGGTGATCCTGGCGCGCGAGCCGCTGTCCGGCGAGCACACCGACTCCTGCGTCTACCACCGCAACCTGTGGGCGCTCGACCGGCCGGACGGCTGGGCGGCGCTGGGTCTCGCCGCGGTCAGTGGCGCACTGGCGGCCGCCGCGCTGCAGAGCAGCGCCTGGCTGCTGGTGCCGGCCGAGCTGCTCTGGCTCGGCGTGCTGGTCTGGGACCTGTGGACCTGGGAGCGCGCCGCCGGCTGCGTGAAGTTCGTGTCCTGGCGGCGCGGCTGGCAGCAGTCGACGCGGCGCGTCGCCGTCTCCGAACTGCGCGACGTGCACGTCTCCGAACGCTACCCCGCGTGGCTGCCGCCCTGGCTGCCGGCGAAGCTGCGCCCCGGCACCTGCGCGCTGACGCTGGTGCTGCGCGACGGCAAGGCGGTCAAGCTGCCGCGCACCGGCACGCTGTTCGGCGGCGAGCCGGCGATCGAGGACTTCGCCAACTTCATCCGCATGCAGATGGACGTGGTGGCCGACAACCGCCGCCGCTCGGCCGCCGAGAAGCGCGCCGCCAAGCGGCAGGCGATGGCGCTGCCGCCGGCCCACCCGGCCACGCGCCTGGACCACCAGGCGCTGCCGACCCTGCGCGGCGGCTGAGGCTCAGCGGCTCAAGCGGATGCGGTGCGCGACCGTCGTGCCGCCGACGTGGTTGCCGACGACCAGCAGCCGCTCTCGGTTCGGCCGCGGTCGTGATCCGGCTGCGGCGCCGCGCGGGCGCTCGGAACACGGTGGGCCCTCCCCGGTTGGACAACCTGCCCCGGTCCGCGCCCGGCGTGACCGGCACGTGACAGCAAGCCGGTTTACTCAGAGAGGGACTTAGTCGCCGCGTCGATGCGCGCGAGCACGTCGCGCGTGAGCCGCGGCGTCACGTCGAGCGCCTTGAGGTTGTCGTGCAGCTGCTCGATGCGGCTGGCGCCCAGGATCACGCTGCTGACGTTCGGGTTGTGGTTGCACCAGGCGATCGCGAGCTGGGCCAGGCTGCAGCCCAGCTCGGCGGCGATCGGCGCGAGCTTCGCGACCGCAGCGTTCTTGGCCGGATCGGTGAGCCCCTCGCGCAGCCAGGCCAGGCTCTCGATCGCGCCGCGGCTGCCGGCCGGCACGCCCTCACGGTACTTCCCGGTCAGCAGGCCCGAGGCCAGCGGGCTCCAGGTCGTCAGCCCGAGGCCGATGCCGTCGTAGAGCTTCGCGTACTCCTTCTCGACGCGCTTGCGGGCGAACAGGTTGTACTGCGGCTGCTCGACGACGGGCTTGTGCAGGTGATGGCGCTTGGCGAGGTCCCAGGCCTCGCGGATGGCCGTGGCCGGCCACTCGCTGGTGCCCCAGTAGAGGACCTTGCCGCGCTGGATCAGGTCGTGCAGCGCCCACACCGTCTCCTCGATGGGCGTGTTCGGGTCGGGGCGGTGGCAGTAGACGAGGTCGATGCAGTCGCGCTGCAGGCGCTTCAGGGAGCCGTCGATCGCGTGGTGCAGGTACTTGCGGTTCAGCGTGTCCTGGCCGTTGATGCGCGGGCTCTCCTTGCTGCCGCGGTCCAGGCCCCAGAAGAACTTGGTCGAGACGATGTAGTCCAGCGGCGAGCGGCCGAGCTGGCGCAGCGCCTCGCCCATGATGGTCTCGCTCTGGCCGTTGGCGTAGACCTCGGCGTTGTCGAAGAAGTTGATGCCGGCGTCGAAGGCGGCCGCGAGCATCTCCTTCGCGGCCGACACATCGACCTGGTTGTGGTAAGTGACCCAGGAGCCCAGCGAAAGCTCGCTGATCTGCAGGCCGGAGCGGCCGAGGCGGCGGTAGCGCATCTGTTTCGGTCCTTCGAAGCGTAGCCCTAGACTCGAGCGTAACCAGAATGGGCCGACCCATGCCGCAGCCGATCGATTCCACCGTCCACCGCCTCCGCCGCGAGCGCCTGGCTGCCGCGCTGCGGGCAGCCGGCGGCGGCGTCGCGCTGCTGCCGACCGCGCCGGAGCGGCTGCGCAACGGCGACAGCGAGCACCCCTACCGGCACGACAGCAGTTTCTTCCACCTGACCGGCTTCACCGAACCCGGCGCCTGGCTGCTGCTCGACGACGGCGGCCGCAGCCTGCTGCTGTGCCGGCCGCGCGACGCCGAGCGCGAGATCTGGGACGGCCTGCGCCTCGGCCCCGAGGCGGCACCGGCCGCGCTGGGGGTCGACGAGGCGCTGCCGGTCGAGGCGCTCGACGCCACCGTCGCGCAATGGCTGGCCGACCGGCCGGCGGTGTGGTTCCCGTTCAGCGGCCACGAGGGGCTGGCGGCGCGCGTGGCCGGCTGGCTCGACGCGGTCCGCGCGTGCTCGCGCAGCGGCATCGCCGCACCGACGCAGCAGCGCGACCTGGCGCCGCTGCTCGACGAACTGCGCCTCTTCAAGGACGAGCACGAGGCCGCGCTGATGCGCCGCGCAGGCGCGATCGGCGCCGCCGGCCATGTGCGCGCGATGCGCGCCTGCCGCCCGGGGATGCGCGAGTACGAGCTGGAGGCCGAGCTGCTGCACGAGTTCCGGCGCCAGGGCGCCAGCGGGCCGGCCTACACCTCGATCGTCGCGGCCGGCGCCAACGCCTGCATCCTGCACTACCCGGCCGGCGACGCCGAGCTGAAAGCGGGCGAGCTCTGCCTGATCGACGCCGGCTGCGAATACGGCAGCTACGCCAGCGACATCACCCGCACCTTCCCGGTCGACGGCCGTTTCAGCGCGCCTCAGCGCGCGCTCTACGAGCTGGTGCTGGCCGCGCAGGAGGCGGCGATCGCCGAGACGCGCCCCGGCGCGCGCAAGAACGACGGCGGCTGGGCCGCCGCGCGGGTGCTGAGCCAGGGCCTGCTCGACCTCGGCCTGCTCGATGCCGCCAAGGTCGGCGGCGTCGACGACGTCGTCGCGAGCGCCGCCTACCGGCGCTACTACATGCACGGCATCGGCCACTGGCTGGGGCTGGACGTGCACGACGCCGGCGAGTACCTGGAGCTCGGCGAGGCGCCGGTGGATCAGCCCGACGGCCTGGGCGGTCGCGTCGTGCGCAAGCCCTCGCGCATCCTGCGCCCGGGCATGGTCGTGACCGTCGAGCCCGGCCTCTACGTGCGCCCGGCGCCCGACGTGGACGAGCGCTGGTGGCACATCGGCATCCGCATCGAGGACGACGCGCTCGTCACGCCCGAGGGCTGCGAGTTGCTGACGCGCGATGTGCCGGTTCGGCCCGACGAGATCGAGGCGTTGATGCGCGGCTGATCACTGCACCTGCTCCGGACTGCGGTGCCAAAGCCGCCGGTCGGGCTCGGCCACCGCGGGCCCTTCGGGCGCAGCCGGTTGCGCGAGTCGGTCCCAATGGGCCTGCAGCCGCGCGATCGTCGCGCGGAAGGGCGCACTCAGGTGCGGGTGCTCGACGAGGAAGAACAGGTTCGAGCGCACCTTGGCCGACATCATCAGGCTCTGGCCGTGCGCGGCCAGCGGCTGGGCCAGCGCGGCGCGCTCGATCACGCCGGTCATCAGCGCCAGCGTTCCGGCCAGCAGCGCTTCGGCGCTGGGCAGGGCGACGCCGTCGTCGTCGGTCGAGGGTTCGGGGAGGGGGCAGCGGCAGCTCATCGGCAGGTCTCCGCCGCGCGCGGCGCGGCCGGGGAGGAAGGCTGGCTCGGGACAGGCGCCCCTGGCTGGTCAGGGACCGATATTAATGCGAATGATTCTTATTTGACAAGCGCCTGGGCGATCGCCTCGCCGACCTCGGGCGTCTTGGCCGTCCCGCCCAGGTCGCGCGTGCGCGGCCCCTCGACCAGCACCCGCTCGATCGCCGCGACGATCGCGTCATGGGCCTCGCGGTGGCCCAGGAAATCGAGCATCAGCGCGCCCGACCAGATCATCGCGATCGGGTTGGCGATGTTCTGGCCGTAGATGTCGGGCGCCGAGCCGTGCACGGGCTCGAACAGCGAAGGAAAGCGCCGCTCCGGGTTCAGGTTGGCCGACGGCGCCAGGCCGATCGTGCCGGTGCAGGCGGGCCCGAGGTCGGACAGGATGTCGCCGAACAGGTTGCTCGCGACCACCACGTCGAAGCGCTGCGGCTGCAGCACGAAGCGCGCGCTGAGGATGTCGATGTGCTGCTTGTCGACGGTGACCTGCGGGTAGCCGGCGCCCACCGCGTCGGCGCGGCCGTCCCACCAGGGCATGCTGATCGCGACGCCGTTGCTCTTGGTCGCCACCGTCAGGTGCCGGCGCGGGCGCCGGGCGGCGAGCTCGAAGGCAAACTTCAGCACCCGGTCGGTGCCGTGGCGGCTGTAGACCGACTCCTGGATGACGATCTCGCGCTCGGTGCCCTCGTACATGATGCCGCCGAGCCGGGTGTACTCGCCCTCGGTGTTCTCGCGCACGATCAGGAAGTCGATGTCGCCGGGCTT
>CAYLKR010000157.1:0-6258 GCA_964384225.1 uncultured Methylibium sp. | reverse complement strand
TCGCCGAAGTCGCCGAAGGGGCCGTCGATCGGGCGCAGGCCGTAGGCGCGGCAGGCCACCATCATGCGGGTCTGGGCGGCGTGCCAGGGGTCGGTCCAGAAGGCCTGGCGGTTGCCGTTCTCGTCCTTGTCGGTCAGCACCACGCTGTCCTTGTTGACGCCGCCGATCACGGTGGTGCGCGCGCGGGTCGAGGCGGCGTAGTCGGCCACGCCGAAGCTCATCGCCTCCAGGCGCTTGCTCGACTGCGCGATCGCCTCGACGTTGGCCATGCCCAGCGCGGTCTCGATCAGCACCTCGAAGCCGATGCGCTTCGTGCGCTTCTTCGCGGCTTCGATCTGCGTGACCAGCATGTCGACGGCGTAGACGTCGGCGGCGGTGCCGGCCTTCGGGATCAGGATCATGTCCAGCCGCGGGCAGGCCTCGACGATGTCGACCACGTCGCGGTACATGTAGTGCGTGTCCAGGCCGTTGATGCGCACCATCATCGTCTTGGTGCCCCAGTCGATCTCGTTCAGGGCCTGGATGATGTTCTTGCGCGCCTGCTCCTTGTCGTCGGGCGCGACCGCGTCCTCGCAGTCGAGGAACACGATGTCGGCGGCGCACTTGGCGGCCTTCTCGAACATGGCCGGGTTGGAGCCGGGCACGGCGAGTTCGGAGCGGTGCAGGCGCGGCGTGGCCTGTTCGATGATCGTGAAGCTCATGGCGTGGTCCTCGGTTGGAGTTGAAATGGGGGATCGCGTCAGCCGGTCGAGCCGAAGCCCGCCGCGACGCAGTTGATCGACAGCAGCAGTGCGCGGCGCAGCGGCTCGCGCTCGGCCTCGTCGGCGGTGGCGCGGAAGGCGCGCAGCAGCGCGATCTGCTCGCGGCCGGCTCGGTTGATGATGGGCAGGCGGTCGGAGAGGCGCTTGTCGAAGTCGGGGAAGCGCGCACCCGGGTGGGTCGAGCCCGACAGGCGCAGCACCTCGGCGACGGTCAGCCGGTACTCGCGCTCGATCATGCCGAAGATCGCCTCGCGCGTGGCCGTGTCGCTGACCAGCGTGCCGTACTCGCGGGCGATGTCCAGGTCCACGACCGCGAGCGTCTTCTCGACCTCGTCGACGATCAGGCGGAAGAGCTGCGAGTCGCGGAACAGCTTCGCCAGCAGCGCCTCGCCGGCGTCGCCGCGGACCTCGCGGAAGGCCTTCAGGCTGGAGCCGACGCCGTACCAGCCGGTCACGATGTGGCGGTTCTGCGCCCACGCGAACACCCAGGGGATCGCGCGCAGCTCGGACAGCGACTTGGCGCCGAAGCGCCGCGCCGGCCGCGAGCCGATGTTGAGCATCGAGATCTCTTCCAGCGGGCTGGCCTCCTGGAAGTAGGGCACCAGCGCCGGCTGCGAGATCAGGTTCACGTAGGCGGCGTGCGACGCACCCGACAGCGCTTCGAGCGCGTCGTCGAACTCGGGGTTGGACGGCGCCGCACGGCTGGCGTTGGACTTCAGCGCATGCTCGAACACGCTGGCCGCCAGCAGCTCGACGTTGTGCGCCGCGGTGCCGCGGTTGGCGTACTTGGTGGACACCACCTCGCCCTGCTCGGTGAGGCGGAACATGCCGCGGATCGAACCGGCCGGCTGGGCCGCGATCGCGCGCCCGGCGGGCAGGCCGCCGCGGCTGACCGAGCCGCCGCGGCCGTGGAAGAAGGCGATCGCGACGCCGGCGTCGCGTCCGGTCTCGGTGAGTTGCACCTGGGCCTTCGACAGCTCCCAGTTCGACGAGAAGAAGCCGCCGTCCTTGTTGCTGTCGGAGTAGCCGATCATCACCTCCTGCACGCCGCCGTGCGCGCGCACCGAGCGCCGCACCACCGGCACGGCGAGCAGCTCGCGCAGGATGGCCGGCGAGCGGCGCAGGTCGGAGATGGTCTCGAACAGCGGCATCACCGGCAGCGCGCAGCGCTCGACGCCCGACGGGTCGGCGTACAGCCCGGCCTGCTTGGCGAGCACGTAGACGCCGAGGATGTCTGCCGCGTTGCGCGTCATGCTGAGGATGAAGCTGCCCAGTCCGTCGCGGCCGCCGACGGCGAGCACCTCACGGGCCAGCTCGAAGATGCCGATCGTCTCGCGCACCGTGTCGGGCGCGCCGGCCAGGTCGCGCGGCGCGCTGCGCGGGCGTTCCAGCTCGGCGAGCAGCCACTCTTTCCACGCGGCGCTGTCCTGCGCCGGCGGGGTGGCGTCGGGCTGCCCGGCGTCGATGCGCCAGAGCGCTTCGAGGGCCTGCGTGGTGCGCGTCGAGTTCTCGCGGAAGTCGAGCCTCACGGTCGCGAAGCGGAACACCTCGACCTGGCGGCGCACCGGCCGCACCATGCCGCGCGCCACCGTGCCGCAGCCGCAGCCGGTGAGTCCCTCTTCCAGCGTGCGCAGGTCGGCCACCAGGCCGTCGGCGCTGTCGTAGGCGGTGCCGGCGTGCTGCGGGTTCGCCTGCCGCGCGAGCGTGCCTTCGAGCTTCTCGGTCATGCAGGCCAGCCACTGGCGGAAGGGCTCGCCGGGGTTGCGCTGGGCGATGCCCGCATCGGGGCTGGCGGACAGCGCGGCGTCGAGCGCGGCGCGGAAGCCTTCGCCGAGCTGCACCGAGTTCTGGCTGATCGACAGGTTGCGGCCGAGTTCGTGCAACTTGCTCAGGTGGCGCTTCAGGCTCGCCTGGCGGGTTTCGGCGAGCGCGGCGCGCGTCACCGGCACGGTGACGAAGGGGTTGCCGTCGCGGTCGCCGCCGACCCAGGAGCCGAACTCGAAGAAGGCCGGCACCGGCACGCGGCCGGCGCCGTACTGCGCGTCGAGGATCTGCTCGGCGCGGGTGATCAGCTCGGGCACCACCTCGAACAGCGTCTCGTTGAAGAAGTGCAGGCTCCAGGCGACTTCCTGCGCGACGGTCGGCTTCTCGAGGCGCAGCTCGCCGGTGAGCCACAGCACCTCGATCTCCTGGCGCAGGTGCTCGACGAGGTTGCGGCGCTCGCGCGGCGTCCAGCGCGGCGACTCGAGGTCCATCAGCAGCCGGTAGATGCGGCGGTGCAGCTCGAGCACGGTGACGCGCTTCGACTCGGTCGGGTGGGCGGTGATCACCGGCCGCACCTTCAGCGAGCCGAGCACGCCGGCGAACTGCTCGGCCGTGATGCCTCGCGCCGCGGCCTGCGCCACGACGCGCGCGAAGCTGCCCTCGACCTGCTCGGGACCGGACTCGGTCTCGGTCTGGCGGCGCCGGCGCATGCCGGCGTTCTGCTCGGCGATGCTGAGCAGCTGGAACATGATGCCCTGGGCCTGCAGCGCGCGCGCGAGCTGCTGCGGCGGGGCGCCGTCGAAGGAGCCGTTGGCGGCGATCAGCTTGGCGGTCTCGGGCTCGTGGCGCTCGATGACCTCCTGCAGCAGCGAGAACAGCAGCGCGGTCGCCTCGCCGCGGAAGGTGTCGGCCGCGGGGCTGGGGGCGACGCTCGTTGGAATGGTCGGAGGGGTGTCGGGACTCACGGCGCGGCTCCGGTCGGGGAAGGGAAGGCCCGGCCGCCGTGGCAGCCGGGCCGGGCGGCCGCTCGGGCCGCCTGCGGCATCAGCGCGTGCGCGACAGCACGCCGGCCACGGTGCTGCCCAGCTCGCCGGCGCTCGGCGCGACGGTCAGGCCGTAGGACTTCATGATCTCTGCCTTCTCGGCCGCGGTGTCGCCGGCCGCCGAGATGATCGCGCCGGCATGGCCCATGCGGCGGCCCTTCGGTGCCGTCAGGCCGGCCACGTAGCCGATCACCGGCTTCGTCATGTTCTCCTTGACCCAGGCCGCGGCCTCGGCCTCCTGCGGGCCGCCGATCTCGCCGATCATGATCACGCAGTGCGTCTCCGGGTCCTGCTCGAACAGCTTCAGGTGGTCGAGGAAGGAGCTGCCGTTGATCGGGTCGCCGCCGATGCCGACGCTGGTCGAGACGCCGATGCCGAGCTCCTTGAGCTGTGCCGCGGCCTCGTAGCCCAGCGTGCCCGAACGCGACACGATACCGACGTGGCCGGGCTTGTAGATGTGGCCCGGCATGATGCCCAGCATCGCCTTGCCCGGGCTGATGACGCCGGCGCAGTTCGGGCCGACCATCATGGTGCGGCGCTCCTTCGGGTAGCGCATGAGGAAGCGCTTGACGCGCATCATGTCCTGCGCCGGGATGCCGTCGGTGATCGAGCACACCAGCTTGATGCCGGCGTCCGCGGCTTCCATCAGCGCGTCGGCGCAGAAGGCCGGCGCGACGAAGGTGATGCTGGTGTCGGCGCCGGTGGCGTTGACGGCGTCCTTGACGGTGTCGAACACCGGCAGGCCGAGGTGGGTGGTGCCGCCCTTGCCGGGCGTCACGCCGCCGACCACGTTCTTGCCGTATTCGATCATCTCCTTCGCGTGGAAGGTGCCTTTGTCGCCGGTGAAGCCCTGGACGATGATGCGGGACTTCTCGTTGATGAGGATGGCCATGTTCAGTGTCTCCGTCGTCTCGGGGGGTCAGGCGGGGCGGTAGTTCTTGGCCGCTTCGACGGCCTTGGCCGCGGCCTCGGTCAGCGAGTCGGCGCTGATGATCGGCAGCCCGCTCTCCTGGATGATCTTGCGGCCGGCTTCCACGTTGGTGCCGGCCAGGCGCACGACCAGCGGCACCTTGATGTCGATCGACTTGCAGGCCTGGACCACGCCCTCGGCGATCCAGTCGCAGCGGTTGATGCCGGCGAAGATGTTGACCAGGATGGCCTTGACGTTGGCGTCCGACAGCACCAGCCGGAACGCCTTGGCGGTGCGCTCGGGCGAGGCGCCGCCGCCGACGTCGAGGAAGTTCGCCGGGTTGCCGCCCGCGTACTTGATGGTGTCCATCGTCGCCATCGCGAGGCCGGCGCCGTTGATGATGCAGCCGATGTCGCCGTCGAGGCCGACGTAGTTCAGGTTGTCCTCGGCGGCCTGGGCCTCGCGCGGGTCTTCCTGCGAGGCGTCGCGCATCGCCGACACCTCGCGCTGGCGGAACATCGCGTTGTCGTCGAAGCTCATCTTCGCGTCGAGCGCGAGGATGCGGTCGTCCTTGGTCACGACCAGCGGATTGATCTCGACCATCGTCGCGTCGAGGTCGCGGAAGGCGCGGTACACGCCCATGATCGTGGTGACGGCGCGCGCCACCTGCTTGATGTTCAGGCCCAGGCCGAAGGCGATCTCGCGGGCCTGGAAGGCCTGCAGGCCGACCGCCGGCTCCACGACCACCTGCATGATTTTCTCGGGCGCGGTGTGCGCCAGTTCCTCGATCTCCATGCCGCCCTCAGCGGAGGCGATCACGCGCACGCGCTCGGCCTTGCGGTCGAGCACGATGCCAAGGTACAGCTCGCGCTCGAAGGGCTCGGCCACCTCGACGTAGACGCGCTGCACCGGCTTGCCCTCGGGTCCGGTCTGGCCGGTCACGAGGCGCTTGCCGAGCAGCTCGCGCGCGGCCTTCTCGACTTCGCTGTAGGTGCGGCACAGCTTGATGCCGCCGGCCTTGCCGCGGGCGCCGGAATGGACCTGGGCCTTGACGGCCCAGTGCCAGCCGCCGAGCTCGTTGGCGTTGTAGACGGCCTGGTCGGCGCTGAACGCGACGCTGCCCTTGGGCATCGGCACGCCGAAGCGCGACAGCAGTTCCTTGGCCTGGTACTCGTGAATGTCCATCGAAGTCTCCTGACGTGGGTGTCGGGTCGGAGGGTTGCCGGGCCCGCGTGCGGGTCGGCTCCGGAATATCGTCGTGGGGTCATTGGACGCGCGGAAGGTGAAACACCTTGCGCTTTCATATGCATATTCGATGGGGATTGGGGGCCGCTTTCCCGGGGAGAAGCCTGCATCGACCCCCTGGGTAAAAACACTTGCACCCTGAATCGATTGAATCGACGAATTCCGCATTTTTGCAGCGCAGCAAGACGTGGAAAGCGACCTGAGGAGTGCGATGCAACCACGTGTTTCCAGGGGGCGATCGACGCCTCTGATGCTCTATGACGGAGTCGTCATGAATCGACGCTTCGATCGATTTCGGAAGCCCGCTCGGCCGCTCGGGTCGAACGCGCCAGGGCGACCCGCCTGCGCGCCGCCGGCGCCGGTCAAATATGTAATCGGATGCTCAATGACAGTTTGACCCGGGGCGTGTAATGCCGTCACTCGAACCCGACGGCCCCCGTGGCAGCGGCGACCGAAACGACGATTTGTTGAAAGGCAGCACCCCATGTTCGACCGCACCCAATCGACCGTTGAGCGCGTGGACCCTGAGCTCTGG
>CAYLKR010000156.1:0-6272 GCA_964384225.1 uncultured Methylibium sp. | reverse complement strand
TGGTTCATGCAGCCGATCCCGCCGTCCAACACCAAGGTCGGCATGCCGCCCAACGAGGCCACCAAGGCGGCCTGGGCCAATCCCAACGACAAGCCGATGGAGGCCTACGCGGCCAAGTGATGCGGCAGCCGCGGCGCCTGCGGGCGTGCGGCTTGCTTGAGTTGTCGGCGCGGTGGCGGTACAACCGTCCCGCGCCGTTTCCTTGGGCGTGAACGGTCGGACAGGCGAGGAGGGCGTCTTGGGCAACTGGGACTGGCAGGTGTTCTGCAAGGACACCATCGACGGGGAGGTCCGCCCAAGCTGCTTCGGCAGCGGCGGCGACATCACCTACCTCGACTGGATGCTGTCGGCCTGGGGCTGGACGCTGTCGGTCGCCTTCCTGGCGCTGATCGTCGCGCTGGCCTTCGGTTCGCTGATGGGCATCCTGCGCACGGTGCCCGACAAGCGCCTGCAGCTGCTCGGCAACGCCTGGACCGAGCTGTTCCGCAACATCCCGCTGCTGGTGCAGATCTTCCTCTGGTACCACGTGCTGCCGTCGATCGTGACGCCGCTGCGCGAGGTGCCGAGCTTCATCCTCGTGGTTCTCGGACTCGGCTTCTTCACCTCGGCGCGCATCGCCGAGCAGGTGAAGGCCGGCATCCAGAGCCTGCCGCGTGGCCAGAGCTACGCCGGGCTGGCGGTCGGATTCACGCTGCCGCAGACCTACCGCTACGTCCTGCTGCCGATGGCCTTCCGCATCGTCATCCCGCCGCTGACGAGCGAGAGCATGAACATCATCAAGAACTCGTCGGTGGCCTTCGCGGTCAGCATCGCCGAGCTGACGATGTTCGCGATGCAGGCCCAGGAGGAGACCTCGCGCGGCATCGAGGTCTATCTCGCGGTCACCGGGCTGTACTTCGTGTCGGCCTTCGCGGTGAACCGCGTCATGCTGTTCGTCGAGGAGCGCATCCGCGTGCCCGGGATGATCGGGGGAGGCAAGTGATGCTCAACCTCGACTTCTCCTTCCTCGACTGGAGCGTCGTCTCCGGCTTCGTCCTCAAGGGCCTGGTGTTCTCGGTGCAGCTGACCGTGATCGCCATGATCGGCGGCATCGCGCTCGGCACGCTGCTGGCGCTGATGCGGCTGTCGGGCAAGAAGTGGCTGGTGATCCCGGCGGCGGCCTACGTCAACACGCTGCGCTCGATCCCGCTGGTGATGGTGATCCTGTGGTTCTTCCTGCTGATCCCGCTGATGATCGGCCGGCCGATGGGCGCCGAGCTGTCGGCCATCATCACCTTCACGGTGTTCGAGGCGGCCTACTACTCGGAGATCATGCGCGCCGGCATCCAGAGCGTGCCCAAGGGCCAGGTCTACGCCGGCTACGCGGTCGGCATGACCTACCGCCAGTGCATGCAGCTGGTGGTGCTGCCGCAGGCCTTCCGCAACATGCTGCCGGTGCTGCTGACGCAGACCATCATCCTGTTCCAGGACACCTCGCTGGTCTACGCGATCGGCGCCTACGACCTGCTCAAGGGCTTCGAGGTCGCCGGCAAGAACTTCAACCGCCCGGTCGAGACCTATCTGGTCGCGGCGGTCGTCTACTTCGTCATCTGCTTCAGCCTGAGCATGCTCGTGCGCCGGCTGCAGAAGAAGATCGCCATCATCCGTTGATTGTTGACCCCCGGCTGCGGACTACCGCCGCCACCCCCCGCGGGGGTGCTCGAACGGCTTGGGGCGGCCCGGCGCTCGTTCGAGCCCCCGCTAAGTGAAGGAGTCTCGTGTGATCGACATCAAGAACGTCAGCAAGTGGTACGGCAGCTTCCAGGTGCTGACCGACTGCACGACGAACGTCAAGAAGGGCGAGGTGGTGGTCGTGTGCGGCCCGTCGGGCTCGGGCAAGAGCACGCTGATCAAGACCGTCAACGCGCTCGAGCCCTTCCAGAAGGGCGACATCGTCGTCGACGGCATCAGCATCTCGGACCCGAAGACCGACCTGCCCAAGCTGCGCTCGCGCGTCGGCATGGTGTTCCAGCACTTCGAGCTCTTCCCTCACCTCAGCGTGACCGAGAACCTCACGATCGCGCAGATCAAGGTGCTCGGCCGCAACGCGGACGAAGCCAAGACGCGCGGGCTGAAGATGCTCGACCGCGTCGGACTGATCGCCCACAAGGACAAGTTCCCCGGTCAGCTCTCCGGCGGCCAGCAGCAGCGCGTCGCGATCGCGCGGGCGCTCTCGATGGACCCGATCGTGATGCTGTTCGACGAGCCCACGTCGGCGCTCGACCCGGAGATGGTCGGCGAGGTGCTCGACGTGATGGTGCAGCTCGCCAACGAAGGCATGACGATGATGTGCGTCACGCACGAGATGGGCTTCGCGAAGAAGGTCAGCCACCGGGTGATCTTCATGGACGCCGGCAAGATCGTCGAGGACTGCCAGAAGGAGGACTTCTTCGGCAAGCCCGAGGCCCGCTCGCCGCGCGCGCGCGAGTTCCTGTCGAAGATCCTGCAGCACTGACGCCCGGCCCGGCCGGCGCCAGGCCGGGGCGCCCCGGTCGGGCCCGAGCCCGGCCTGCGGGCGCGGGCCGGCGAGGCCTCAGGGCGCGATCGCGATGCCGACGATCGCCTCGCCGCCCCCCACCGTGCCGAGCGCCGTGGCCTTGCCGGTCGCCAGGTCGATGCGCACCCAGGTCGAGGCCTTGGCGCCGGCCGGCGTGAGCGCGGCATAGGCGGCGTTGTTCACGTCGGCGATGTCGAAGGCGGCGCGCTCGAAGGCCGCCACCCCCAGCGGCCCGACCGTGAACAGCCGGCCGGTGTTCGGCGACACCGAAGGCTGCGTGCCCTCGCGCGTGCCCTGGGTCACCAGCAGGCCGAGCGCGGCGTCGATCGCGTAGTTGGTGGTCAGCGCGTCGTCGTCCTTGTTGTAGGTGTAGGCGGCGGCGACGAGCTTCGGCGTCTTGGTCGCGTGGGTGTCGCCAGCGTCGTAGGCCAGCGCGCCGTCGGTCTGCAGGTCGCCCTTCTTCGGGTCGGCGTCGATGACCGCGCCGGTGTTCGGGTGCAGCCGCAGGTTCTGGCCGCTGTCGGACACGACGCGGATGCGGTCCGCGCTCGGGTTGAAGTCGAAGCCGAACTCGCTGCCGGCCAGCGCCACCTCGAAGGGGGCGGCGCCGACCGGCGTGGCCACCGCGGTGGCCGGGTCGATCTGGTACAGGCGGTTGGCGCTGCCCAAGCCGTAGAGCAGGCCCTTGGCGACGCGATAGTCGATGCCGAGCAGCTTCTCGCCGGCCTGCAGGCCGGTGACCGGCTTGCTGTCGAGCGGCTTGTCGGGCTGGCCGGCGGCGAAGCGCAGCAACTGGCCGGCGGCGTTGATCGCGATGACGGTCTCCGCGCCCGCCTGGGCGGTGGCGGTGATGGGCGCCGAGGTCAGGGCGGCAGCGGCGAGGGCGACGAGTGCGGGGCGGAGCAGGGGCATGGCAGGGACGTTGGGTTGAAGGCGGCGAGATGGTGTCGCGCGGCGCGGCGCCGAATCGGTCTGCGCCACCCGATTTGCCGCGGCCCGGCCGCTGCGGGCGGCAGGCGACAATGAACCATGGCCGACACGCTCACCCTCACCCGCCCCGACGACTGGCACCTGCACCTGCGCGACGGTGCCGCGCTCGCCGCGGTGCTGCCGGCCAGCGCCCGCCAGTTCGCGCGCGCGATCGTCATGCCCAACCTGCGCCCGCCGGTCACGACCGCCGCGCAGGCGCTGGCCTACCGCGAGCGCATCCTCGCCGCGCGCCCCCCCGGCTCGGACTTCGAGCCGCTGATGACGCTCTACCTGACCGACCGGACGTCGCCGGACGAGATCCACCGCGCCAAGGCGGCCGGCGTCGTCGCGCTCAAGCTCTACCCGGCGGGTGCGACGACCAACAGCGACGCCGGCGTCACCGACCTGCGCAAGACCTACGCCACGCTGGAGGCGATGCAGGGCGAGGGCCTGCTGCTGCTGGTGCATGGCGAGGTGACCGACCCCGAGGTCGATCTCTTCGACCGCGAAGCGGTCTTCATCGACCGCCAGCTGATCCCGCTGCGCCGCGACTTCCCGGCGCTGAAGATCGTCTTCGAGCACATCACCACCCGCGAGGGCGCGCAGTACGTGCGGGGCGCCGAGGGGCCGATCGGCGCGACCGTGACGCCGCAGCACCTGCTCTACAACCGCAACGCGATCTTCACCGGCGGGCTGCAGCCGCACTTCTACTGCCTGCCGGTGCTCAAGGCCGAGGAGCACCGCCGCGCGCTGGTCGCCGCGGCCACCTCGGGCAGCCCGCGCTTCTTCCTCGGCACCGACAGCGCGCCGCACGCGGCCCACCTCAAGGAGCATGCCGGCGGCCATGCCGGCTGCTACACGGCGCTGACCGCGCTGGAGCTCTACGCCGAGGCCTTCGAAGCGGCGGGTGCGCTCGACAAGCTCGAAGGCTTCGCCAGCTTCCACGGCGCCGACTTCTACGGTCTGCCGCGCAACCGCGGCACGGTGACGCTGACGCGCGAGGCCTGGACCGTGCCGGCGGCCGTGCCCTTCGGCGACGCCGAACTCAAGCCGCTGCGCGGCGGTGAGACGCTGGCGTGGCGGCTCGCGGCCTGAACCCGGAGACCTCGATGCTCACTCCCTTGCGCACCGCGCTCCTGATCGACGCCGATAACGTCTCGCTCGACGTCGTGCGGCAGGTGCTGGACCGCCTGGCCGAGACGCCGCGCGTGCTGCAGCAGCGCCGCGCCTACGGCAGCGTGCAGAAGGCCGGCGAGTTCGGCGAGTTCTGCCGCGACCACGCGATCCGCTTCCTGCCCAGCACCTTCGCTGGCCCGAACGCGACCGACATCGCGCTCGCGATCGACGCCGTCGAGCTCATGCTGCGACAGCCGCTCGACGAGGTGGTGCTGGTGTCCTCCGACATGGACTATTCGCCGCTGATCGTGCGCTTGCGCGAACTGGGCTGTCGTGTCATCGGCTACGGCCAGCAGGGCAAGTCGGGTGGCGATGTCGCGCGAGACTACGGGCGTGTGTACGACGCCTTCGAGGTGATCGGGCCGTCCAAGCCGGCGGCGAAGAAGGCCGTCGCGCCGCGCAAGGCCGCCTCGAAGCCGAGACGTGCGGTGGTGGCGCCGGTGCTGCCGGCCGAAGTCGAGGCGCTGCTGGCCGCCTGCCCGGAGCTGCGCGGCGGCGAGCCGGTGCGCCTCGACGGCATCGCCAAGGCGCTGCGTGAGGCCGGGCTGCTGAAGAAGAGCGGCAAGTCGACGAGCCTCTTCAAGAAGCTCGACGCCCATTTCGAGCTGCTGCCCGCCGACAAGCCCGAAAGGGTGCGGCTGCGATAATCGCGCCGTGAAGCGGACCAGACCGCCGCTGGTGCAAGCACGGAAACGTGGCACTGGAGGAAGGTCCGGACTGCACAGGGCAGCGCAGCAGCTAACGGCTGTCCGCCGGGGCCGCAAGGCCGAAGGCGAGGATCAGAGCAACAGAGACGAGTCCGAGGGGGCCCAACCGTCCGGGGTGTTCTACGAGGAGCCGGCGCAAGCCGGCGCCGCTCGGCGCGAGCCGGGCGGTCCGGGCGTCCAGCCCGGAACCGAGTAGCCACCCCGAGGCGGGCAAGCCGCCTCGGGGTGAAACGGGCAATCTCTGCGCGCAGCAACACCAAATAGGCCGGCGATGATGTGGCCCGCGGAGCCGGCGGGTAGGTGGCACCGAGCCGTTCCCGCGAGGGGCGGCCCAGAGGAATGGCGGTCACGGCCGCGGCGTCGCAAGGCGTCGCGGCCGCACAGAATCCGGCCTATCGGTCCGCTTCACACTTAATCCTCAACCGCCGGCGCGGGCGAGGCGCTCGATGACGCGCTGCCGGATCGCCGCGGCGTCGCCGTCTCGCATCAGCGCCTGGTCGGCCGCGTCGGCGCGTTCGAGCAGCACGGTCTCCTGCTGCGTCTCGCCCAGCGCCGCGAGGTTGACGCGCAGCAGCTGGCCGACGGCACGCGTCGGCGCGCCGCCCTTGCCGTCGCCGGCGCCGAACACGAAGTCGCCGTAGCCGCCGTAGGGGCGACCCGGCTCGGCCGGGTGCCAGCCACGCCAGGCGTAGAAGATGCGCCTCTCGGTGGGCGTGGCGCAGGCGGCGCTGCTCTCCCACTGCGCCGAGCGGATGCCCTGGGCGTCGAAGGTCGAGCCCTGCAGCCGCACCGTCAGGCCGTCGTCGGCGGGCTCGATCTCGACCCAGCTCAGCGCGTTCAGCGTCACCGGCGTGATGTGCTGCCACCACAGGCCGGCGACCTGC
>CAYLKR010000155.1:0-6335 GCA_964384225.1 uncultured Methylibium sp. | reverse complement strand
CCGCCCTGGGCGTGCATGCCGGCCATGCCGCCGAGCGAGGCGCCGGCCATCGTCGAGCCGTGGTAGCCGTTCCAGCGGCTGATGATGACCTGGCGCTCGGGCTGGCCGAGCACGTCCCAGTAGCGCCGCACCATGCGCACGATGGTGTCGTTGCCCTCGGAGCCCGAGCCCGAGAAGAACACATGCTGGAACTGCGGCGGGGTCACCTCGGCCAGCAGCTCGGCGAGCTCGATCGCCGGCGGCGTGGCCGTCTGGAAGAAGGCGTTGTAGAAGGGCAGCTGCTTCATCTGCGCCGTGGCGGCGTCGACCAGCTCCTGGCGGCCGTAGCCGACGTTGACGCACCACAGGCCGCTCATCGCGTCGAGGATCCTGTGGCCCTCGCTGTCGCGCAGGTAGATGTTGTCGGCGCTCTCGATGATGCGGGCGCCCTTCCTGGCGAGCGCGGCGAAGTCGGTGAAGGGGTGGAGGAAGTGGGCTGCATCGGCGCGCTGCCACTCCGTGGTGCTGCGCTGCGCGGTGCTGCGATCGGTGGGCTGCTTCAGGACGGCATTCATGTCGGGTTCTCCTGGATCGGGTCGCGAAGGCTCAGACGTGCAGCAGCAGGTGCTCGCGTTCCCACGGCGAGATCACCTTCATGAACTCGGCGTACTCGATCTCCTTGACTTCGGTGTAGACGGTGACGAAGGCCTCGCCGAGCACGGCGGCCAGGTCCTTCTCGGCGCGCAGCAGCTCGAGCGCTTCGCCCAGGCTGCGCGGCAGCTGGAAGTCGCCGAGGTAGGCGTCGCCCTTGCACTCGGGCGTGGGCTCGATGCGGTTCTTGATGCCGAGGTAGCCGCAGGCCAGCGTCGCGGCCAGCGCGGCATAGGGGTTGGCGTCGGCGCCGATCACGCGGTTCTCGACGCGGCGCGCCGCCGGCCCGGCGACCGGGCTGCGGATGCCGACGGTGCGGTTGTCGGTGCCCCACTGGATGTTGATCGGCGCCGCATTGCTGCGCACCAGCCGGCGGTAGCTGTTGACGTAGGGCGCGAACAGCGCCATCGCCGCCGGCACGTACTTCTGCAGGCCGCCGATGTACCAGTAGAACTCCTGCGACGGCGAGCCGTCGGGGTTGCTGAAGATGTTGCGCCCGGTCGCCTTGTCGACCACGCTCTGGTGCACGTGCATCGCGCTGCCCGGCTCGCCGGCGATCGGCTTGGCCATGAAGGTGGCGAACATGTCGTGGCGCAGCGCCGCCTCGCGCAGCGTGCGCTTGAAGAAGAACACCTCGTCCGCCAGCCCCAGCGGGTGGGCGTGGAAGAAGTTGATCTCCATCTGGCCGGCACCGATCTCGTGGATCAGCGTGTCGACATTGAGCTCCATCTTCTCGCAGTAGGCGTAGACGTCCTCGAAGAGCGGGTCGAACTCGTTGACCGCGTCGATCGAGTAGGCCTGGCGCGAGGTCTCGCTGCGGCCGCTGCGGCCGATCGGCGCCTTCAGCGGCACGTCGGGGTCGGTGTTGCGCGCGACCAGGTAGAACTCCAGCTCCGGCGCGACCACGGGCTCCCAGCCCTCGGCGGCGTAGAGGTCGCAGACGCGCCGCAGCACCGAGCGCGGTGCGAACGGCACCAGCTTGCCCTCGCGGTCGAAGCAGTCGTGGATCACCTGGGCCGTCGGGTCGGTCGCCCAGGGCACGATGCGCACCGTGCTCGGGTCGGGCCTCAGGTGCATGTCGCGGTCGGTCGGCGTGATGACGTCGTAGTAGGGCCCTTCCTCGGGGAACTCACCGGTCACGCCCATCGCGACCACCGCCTCGGGCAGCCGCATGCCGCGGTCCTCGGTGAACTTCTGCCGCGGCAGGATCTTGCCGCGCGCCACGCCGGTCAGGTCGGGCACCAGGCATTCGATCTCGGTCACCCGCCTGTCGTCGAGCCACTGTTCGAGCTCGCTGAATGTGAAATTGTCTCGGACCACCATAAGTCACCTGTCTCGTTGCTGCGCGCTCTTGCCTTCGACGCGGCGCGCGGGGGCATCGTCGGGGCGGTGAACTAGGGTACGCGGGGGCGCTCCCGTGCGGTTTCGCGGTTGACCTCGCGGTAGGCCCGGCAGGCATCCCCGAAGGCGCGCAGCAGCTTCATCGACACGGGGTTGTCGCGCGCCTGCCACTCGGGATGCCACTGCACGCCGAGGTTGAAGCCGGGCGCATCCGGCGCGGTGAAGGCCTCGACGACGCCGTCCGGCGCCAGCGCCTCGGCGCGCAGCCCGGCCGCGAGCCGCTTGACGCCCTGGCCGTGCAGGCTGTTGACCATGAATTCGCTCTCGCCGAGCAGGGTGGCGAGCAGCCCGCCGGCGACGACCCTGACCGGGTGCGCCGGACCGTACTGGATGTCGACCGGCTGCTCGTCGTCGCTGCGGTGGTCCATCAGGCCGGGCTGCTCCTGCACGGCCTGGTGCAGCGAGCCGCCGAGCGCGACGTTGGCCTCCTGGAAGCCGCGGCAGATGGCGAACAGCGGCACGCCGAGCGCGAGGGCCCGCGGGATCAGCGGCAGGGTCCAGTCGTCGCGCTGCGGGTCGAGCGGCAGCGTGGTGTCGTGCACCACCTCGTCGAAGTGGCGCGGGTGGACGTTGCTCGGCGAGCCGGTCAGGAACACGCCGTCGGCAAGCGCCAGCAGTTCGTCGACCTCGTGCCCGCGCGCCGCCGGCACCACCAGCGGCAGGCAGCCGGCCAGCCGCACCGCGTCGACGTACTTCTGGCCGGCGATGTGGAACGGGTGGTGGCCGATCTGCCGGTTGCAGGCGGGCACCAGCACCACGGGGCGCTGCGTCGTCGGGAGGGACTCGGGGCGGTTCATGCGTCGATCGCCGGGTCGGCGGTCCTGGGGGCCGGTGCGGCGGTGGTCGCGCCGGCGAGCGCGCAGGGTGCAAGCCGCATGCCAGGCGCGGCGGCGCAGACCGCCTGCGGCGGCCTCGATTCGGTGCGCATCGGCTTCACGGCGGGGCTCACAGGGCGTCCCTCAGCCGGTAGTAGGCCATGCCCAGCACCAAGGCGGGGGTGCGCAGCAGCCGCCCGCCGGGGAAGGGGCGGTGCTTCAGGCGGGCGAAGGTGTCGAAGCGCGAGGCGTCGCCGGCCATCGCCTCGGCGACCAGCTGGCCGGCCAGCCCGGTCAGCGCCAGGCCGTGGCCCGAGAAGCCCTGCAGGTAGTAGACGTTGGACGCCGCGCCGCTGCGCGCCGGCAGCCGGCCGAAGTCGGGCGCGCGGTTCATCGAGATGTCGACGAAGCCGCCCCAGGCGTACTCGACCTGTGCGTCGCGCAGCTGCGGGAAGGTCATCGCCATGCGCCGCTGCATGCTTGCGGCCAGGTTCATCGGCGTCACGGTGCTGTAGCTGACGCGCCCGCCATAGAGCAGCCGGTCGTCGGCGGTCGGGCGGAAGTAGTCGAGCACGAAGTTGGTGTCGCACACCGCGGCGCGCGAGGGGATCAGCGACGCGGCGACGCCGGGGTCGAGCCGCTCGGAGCAGACGATGTAGGTGCCGACCGGCATGATCCGCGCGCCGAGCTGCGGCGCCAGCGCCGGCGCGAACGCCTGCAGGTAGACGTTCCCGGCCAGCAGCACCTGGCGGGCGCGCACGCTGCCGGTGGCGGTGCGCACGACGCTCGAGGTGCCTGCCGCGGCGGCCGGCTCCAGCGCGGTGACGGCCGAGCGTTCGTACAGCCGCACGCCGAGCGAACGGGCCGCGCGGGCCAGGCCGAGGCTGTACTTCAGCGGATGCAGGTGACCGGAACGTGCATCGTGCAGGCCGCTGTGGAAGCGCGGGCTGTCGATCCAGCGGCCGATGTCGGCCGGCGAGATCCAGTCGGTCGGGTAGCCGTAGACCCGGTCCATGCGTTCCTGCCAGGCCCGCAGCTCGGCGGCGCGGCGGGCGTTGACCGCGAGGCCGAGCCAGCCGTCGCGCCAGTCGCAGTCGATCGAGAAGCGGGCGCAGCGTGCGCGGATCAGGTCCAGCGCCTCGATCGACATCGCCCAGACGCGCTTCGAGGCCTCGAGCCCCAGCTGGGCCTCGATTTCGCCCTGGTCGCAGGCCAGGCCGTGGATGGCCTGACCGCCGTTGCGGCCCGACGCGCCGGAGCCGACTTCGCGCGCCTCCAGCAGCACGACCGAGAAGCCCCGGTCGGCGAGCTCGATCGCGGCCGACAGACCGGCGAGACCGCCGCCGACGATCGCGACGTCGGCGTCCAGGGTCTCCTGCAGCACGGGGAAGCCGTCGCCACGCGGCGCGGTGGCCACGTAGTAAGAATCTCGCGTGAGGTCCTGGTCGGCGCGAAGGAGGCTCATACGGTATGCGCTAGGCAGTGCCCTCGTTCGGTAGGACGGTGCTCACGCGGCGCGCCGCAGCGCGTCGGCGATCGTGCCCACGATCTGGTCGATGTGGCGCTTGCCGATGATCAGCGGCGGCGACAGCGCGATCGTGTCGCCGGTGGTGCGGATCAGCACGCCGCGCTCCCAGCAGTCCAGGAAGATGTCGAAGGCGCGCTTGGTCGGCTGGCCCTCGATCGGCATCAGCTCGACGCCGCCGACCAGGCCGAGGTTGCGGATGTCGATCACGTGCGGCAGCCCCTTCAGGCTGTGCAGCGCGTCGGCGAAATAGCCTTCCAGCTCGGCGGCGCGCGTCAGCAGGCCGTCGTCGGCATAGGTGTCCAGCGTGCCGAGCGCCGCGGCGCAGGCCAGCGGATGGCCGGAGTAGGTGTAGCCGTGGAAGAACTCGATCAGGTGCTCGGGGCCCTGCATGAAGGTGTCGTGGATCGATTGCTTCGCGAACACCGCTCCCATCGGCACGCAGCCGTTGGTCAGGCCCTTGGCGACCGTCATCAGGTCCGGCGTGACGCCGAAGCGCTGCGCCGCGAAGGGCGCGCCCAGGCGGCCGAAGCCGGTGATGACCTCGTCGAAGATCAGCAGGATGCCGTGGCGGTCGCAGATCTCGCGCAGCTTCTGCAGATAGCCCTGGGGCGGGATCAGCACGCCGGTCGAGCCGGCCACCGGCTCGACGATCACCGCTGCGATCGTGCTGGCGTCGTGCAGTGCTATCAGGTTCTCGAGGTCGTGCGCCGCCTCGGCACCGTAGGCCGGCTGGCCGACCGTGAAGGCGTTGCGCGCCGGGTCGTGGGTGTGGCGGATGTGATCCACGCCGGCCAGCAGGTGGCCGAACATCCGGCGGTTGGCGACCATGCCGCCGACCGAGATGCCGCCGAAATTGACGCCGTGGTAGCCGCGCTCGCGGCCGATCAGCCGGGTGCGCGAGCCCTCGCCGCGCACGCGGTGGTAGGCCAGCGCCATCTTCAGCGCGGTGTCGACCGACTCCGAGCCGGAGTTGGTGTAGAAGACCTTGCCGAGCCCCTCGGGGGCGATGCGGGCCAGCCGCTCGGCCAGCTCGAAGGCCTTGGGATGCGCCATGTTGAAGGGCGGCGCGAAGTCGAGTTCGGCGGCCTGGCGCTGGATCGCCTCGACGATCTTCGGGCGGTTGTGGCCGGCATTCACGCACCACAGGCCGGCGATGCCGTCGAGCACCTCGCGGCCCTCGGGGGTCCAGAAGTGCATGCCGTCGGCCTTGGCGATCAGGCGCGGCGCCTTCTTGAACTGCCGGTTGGCAGTGAAGGGCATCCAGTAGGCGTCGAGTTCGGTGTTCATCGCTGCGCTCCAGGGCCCGTGATGCCCGCCGCCGGTAAGCGGCGGGCCCCGAAGCCCTCGACGGCAGCTTGTGCACCTGCCGTCTCGAAGCGTTCAGTCTAGGCGGACGGCTGCGCAATAGGATTGCGCAATCGACGAGGGGGAACCCGCGAGATTCGAATAAGATTCGAAGACAATTCTGTTTCATCGAATAATTCGCCAAACACGCCGTTGACCATGCAATCCGATGCAGTGCTCGACACGATCGACCGGGCCATCCTGCGCGAGCTGCAGGCCGACGGCCGGCTCTCCAACCTGGAACTGGCGCAGCGCATCCATTTGTCGCCATCGGCCTGCCTGCGGCGGGTCAAGCGGCTCGAGGACATCCGGGTCATCGCCCGCTACGTGGCGCTGGTCGATCCGAAGGCGGTCGGCCAGCCGGGCACCAGCTACACCATCGTCAACCTCGAGCGGCTGACCAAGCAGGCGATCGAGGCCTTCGAGCGTGCCGTGATCGACGTGCCGGAGATCCTCGACTGCTTCTACGTCGCCGGGACCAACGACTACCTGATCCGCTTCACCTACAACGACGCCGCCGACCTCGAGCGTTTCCACACCGACGTGCTGATGCGCCTGCCCGGCGTGCTGCGCTCCAACTCGATGCTGGTGCTGCGCACGGTCAAGAAGACCACCGC
>CAYLKR010000154.1:0-6345 GCA_964384225.1 uncultured Methylibium sp. | reverse complement strand
TCGGGCAAGAGCGTCACCGCGATGTCCATCCTCAACCTGCTGCCCGACAACGCCGAGCGCCGCGGTGCGATCACCTTCCAGGGCCGCGACCTGCTGGCTGCCACGCTGCCCGAGCTGCAGGCGCTGCGCGGCAAGGACATCGCCTGCGTGTTCCAGGACCCGATGAGCTCGCTGAATCCGGTCTACAGCATCGGCGCGCAGCTCGCCGAGCCGCTGCGCCTGCACCTGGGGCTGAGCGGGCGGCAGGCGCGCGAGCGCGCGCTCGCGCTGCTCGACGAGGTCGGCCTGCCCGACGCGAAGCGCCGCCTCGACGCCTACCCGCACGAGCTCTCCGGCGGCCAGCAGCAGCGCGTGATGATCGCGATGGCGATCGCCTGCGAGCCCAAGCTGCTGATCGCCGACGAGCCGACCACCGCGCTCGACGTGACCGTGCAGCGCCAGATCCTCGAGCTGCTCGCCGGGTTGAAGCAGAAGCACCGCATGAGCATGCTCTTCATCAGCCACGACCTCGGCGTGGTCGGCGAGATCGCCGACCAGGTCGTCGTGATGCGCCAGGGCACGGTGCGCGAGCAGGGGCCGGTGGCGCGCATCTTCTCGGACCCGCAGGACGGGTACACGAAGGCGCTGCTGGCCTGTAGGCCGTCGCTCGAGGCGCCGCCGGCGCGGCTGACGGTGATCGACGACCACATCGATGGACGTGCGGCCGCGAACGCCGCGCGCGTCGCCTCGCCCAAGGACCCGGCCGCGCCCGTGGTGCTGAAGGTCGAGTCGCTGTCCAAGAGCTTCTGGCTGCGCTCCGGCGTGTTCGGCCGCAAGGAGTTCAAGGCGGTGCAGGACGTGAGCTTCGAGCTGCGGCGCGGCCACACGCTGGGCATCGTCGGCGAGTCCGGCTCGGGCAAGACGACCACCGGACTGGCGCTGCTGCGGCTGCACGAGGCCAGCGGCGGGCCGCTGCACGGCAAGGCGCTTTTCCGCAGCGCGCGCGGCGGCGAGCCCGTCGACCTGCTGCAGCTCGACCGCGCCGACTGGCTGCCGATGCGCCGCAAGCTGCAGGTCGTCTTCCAGAACCCCTATGCCTCGCTGAACCCGCGCTTCACGATCGGCCAGACCCTGGTCGAGCCGATGGCGGTCCACGGTCTCGAGGCCGACGGCGCGGCGCGCGAGGCCAAGGCGCGTGCGCTGCTCGCCAAGGTCGGCCTCGATGCCGGCGCCTGGGGCAAGTACCCGCACGAGTTCTCCGGCGGCCAGCGCCAGCGCATCGCGATCGCGCGCGCGCTGACGCTCGATCCCGAGGTGCTGGTGCTCGACGAGGCGGTGAGCGCGCTCGACGTCTCGGTGCAGGCCCAGGTGCTGAACCTGCTGCGCGACCTTCAGGACGAGCTCGGCCTGGCCTACCTCTTCATCAGCCACGACCTTGCCGTCGTGCGCTTCATGGCCGACGAGGTGCTGGTGATGAAGGACGGCGCGGTGGTCGAGCGCAACGACGCCGAGGCGCTGATGCGCGCGCCGCGCGAGCCCTACACCCAGCGCCTGCTCGGCGCGATCCCGCGGGGCTGGCGCGCCGCGGCCTGAGCCGCCCTGCACGCGCTTGCGCGATCATCGGCCCTGCGATGCCTGAGCCGCTGCACACGATCCAGACCTTCTACAACGCCTTCCGCATGCTCGATGCGGCGCGGATGGAGGCCTGCTACGCGCCCGAGGCGCGCTTCGACGACCCGGTGTTCAGCCTGCAGGGGCGCGAGCGCATCGGCGGGCTGTGGCGCATGCTCTGCGAAGGCATCGTGGGCCAGGGCCGCGCCGACTGGCGGCTCGAGGTCGACGATCTCGTCGTCCACGGCACGGGCGCGGACTGCGTCGGCCACGCGCACTGGGAGCCGCGCTACCGCTTCGGGCCGAGCGGGCGGCGGGTGCACAACCTCATCGACGCGACCTTCACCTTCGACGCCGACGGCCTGATCCTCACCCACCGCGACGACTTCGACCTGTGGCGCTGGTCGCGCCAGGCCATCGGCCTGCGCGGCGCACTGCTCGGCTGGATGCCCTGGTTCGCGAGCCAGACGCGTGCCGCCGGGATGCTGCGCTACGAGCGCTGGCTGGCGCGCCAGCGCAGCCAGCGCTGACGCGCCGTGTCGGGGCTGTAAGCAGTTGCTCGCCGGCGGCCGCCGGCCGTCCGTGACATCGGCCACGCCCCGGCGCGCCGATCCCCGGGTTGCCCCGGAGGACGACGCGCTGGCATGCAAGCTGCACGGGCCACGGGACATCGGATTCGAGGAGCCCTGCATGGCATCGAGCGACAAGTCCCGGCCCACCCTGCGCAGCGCGCGCGGCATGGCCGCCTGCGGCATGTCCTCGGTGCTGCGGCTGGCCGCCCGCGGCCGCCAGGCCAAGGCGGCGCCCGGCTGGCTCGACGGCCTGAAGCAGGCGCTGCGTGCTGCCGGGCCCGCCAGCGGCGCGCGGCCGCTGCATGCGGCGCTGCTGGCCGACTTCCCGTCGAGCGAGCGGCGCGCCGGCCGCTGAGCCCGCGATGAACCCCTTGCTGCGCTTCGAACTGCGTGCCCCTGCCGCCGGCGGCGGGCGCGAGTCCACGAGCGCCGCCGTCAGCGCAGCGCCCACCGGTGCGCGCTCCCAGGTGCTGCCGCTGCGCCACGCGCCGCGGCAACTCGAGCTGCCGCTGCTGTTCGCGCCGGCGGCGCCACGTCACAGGTTGCGGACCGGTTGACGTCCACGGGGGAGCGGGCGGGTCGGGGTGGATGAGAGCGAGCCCCGGACCACGACGTCCCGCTCCTCCTCTTTTTTCCCCGCCCGGTCGGCACGCCGCATCACGCGGTCTTGCCTACACTGCGCGCAGCCCGTCGCCGGAGACCGCGCATGTCCGTCCTGCCCCGCTGGAGCCTGCCCCCGATCGACCGCCGCGACGGCCTCGTCGCGCCCGACGAGCGACTGCCCTGGCCGCAGACCGCGGCGATGGGCGCCCAGCACGTGATCGCGATGTTCGGTGCCACGGTGCTGGCGCCGCTGCTGATGGGCTTCGATCCGAACGTCGCGATCCTGATGTCGGGCGTCGGCACGCTGATCTTCTTCTTTCTGACGCGCGGCCAGGTGCCGAGCTACCTGGGCTCGAGCTTCGCCTTCATCGGCGTGGTGATCGCCGCCAGCGGCTACGGCGGCAGCGGGCCGAACGCCAACCTCGGCGTCGCGCTCGGCGGCATCGTCGCCTGCGGCGCGCTGTATGCCGCGATCGGCGCGCTGGTGGCGTGGACCAACGTGCGTCATCGCACCTCGACGGTGATCGAGGGCCTCGAGGTCGAGGAGATCGAGGAAGGCGCTGCGGTGCACTGGATCGAGCGTCTGATGCCGCCGGTGGTCACGGGCTCGGTGGTCGCGGTGATCGGCCTGAACCTCGCGCAGGTGCCGATCAAGAACATGGCGCCGACCGGCTTCGACGCCTGGATGCAGGCCCTCACCTTCGTCAGCGTCGCGCTGGTGGCGGTGTACGCGCGCGGCATGGCGCAGCGGCTGCTGATCCTCGTCGGCCTGCTGGCGGCCAGCGCCGTCTACGCGCTGCTGACCAATGGCCTGGGCCTGGGCAAGCCGCTGGACCTGTCGGGCGTCGCGGCGGCGGCCTGGTTCGGCCTGCCACGCTTCGCCGCACCGGTGTTCGAGCCGCAGGCGATGCTGCTGATCGCGCCGGTGGCGGTGATCCTGGTGGCCGAGAACCTGGGCCACCTGAAGGCGGTCGCGGCGATGACCGGGCGCGACATGAACCCCTGGCTGGGCCGCGCCTTCATCGGCGACGGCGTGGCCACCATGGTCAGCGGCGCCTCGGGCGGCACCGGCGTCACCACCTACGCGGAGAACATCGGCGTGATGGCCGCCACCAAGGTCTATTCGACCGCGGTGTTCGTCATCGCCGCGGCGATCGCGCTGGTGCTCGGCTTCAGCCCCAAGTTCGGCGCGCTGCTGCAGGCCATCCCGCTGGCGGTGATGGGCGGCGTCAGCATCGTCGTGTTCGGGCTGATCACGGTGGCGGGTGCGCGCATCTGGGTCGACCACCGCGTCGACTTCACGCAGCCGCGCAACCTGATGGTGGCGGGCATCACGCTGATCCTCGGCACCGGCGACTTCACGCTGAAGATCGGCGAGTTCGCGCTCGGCGGCATCGGCACCGCGACCTTCGGCGCGATCGCGCTGCACGCGCTGCTGGCGCGGCGCTGAGCCGCCGGCGCCTCAGCGCCGCACGCGCGCCGCGAGGTGGCGGTCCAGGCAGCACAGCAGCTCGGCCATGTCCACCGGCTTGGTCAGGTAGTCGTCGAAGCCCTGCTCGCGGGCCAGGCGCACGCGGTCGGGCAGCGCGTCGGCCGACAGCGCGACGCGCGCCACGCCGGCCAGCGCCGGTTCGTCGCGCAGCGCGAGCAGCACGTCCAGGCCGGTCATGTCGCCGAGGTGCATGTCGATCAGCAGCAGGTCGGGCGGCGCGGCGCGCGCGCTGGCGATCGCCTCGCGGCCGTTGCGCGCGATGCGCAGCTCGCAGCCGCTGCGCAGCACCAGCAGCTGGCGCACCAGCTCGACGTTGAGCTCGTTATCCTCGGCGTAGAGCACGCTGTGCGTCGGGCGCTCGTCGGGGGCCGCGCCGGCCGGCAGCGGCGCGCCCGGCGCGGTGGCCTCGGGCTGGGCGCGCGGCAGCACCACGCCGAAGCTCGAGCCGCGGCCCGGGCTGCTGTCGACACGGATCTCGCCGCCCATCAGGCCGACCAGCCGGCGCGAGATCGTGAGCCCGAGGCCGGTGCCCTCGATGCCGCGGCGCTCGGCGCCGAGCCGGTTGAAGGGCTCGAACAGGTGGGCCTGCTGCTCGGGCGTCAGGCCGACGCCGGTGTCGGTGACGGTGATGCACACGCCGTCGGCGCCGACCGGCCGCTCCTCGACGATCACCTGCCCGCCCGAGCGGTTGTACTTGACGCCGTTGCTCAGCAGGTTGACCAGCACCTGGCGCAGACGCACCGGGTCGGCCTGCACGTGCAGCGGCTGCTCGCGCGCGGCGTGCAGCAGGCCGACGCCGCTGGCGCGCGCGGTCGGCGCCACCAGCGCGAGCGATTCCTCGACGAGCGCCGCGGTGTCGAGCGGCTGCAGGGCCAGCGGCAGGTGGCCGCCCTCGATGCGCGACAGGTCCAGCACGTCGCCGATCATCGCGAGCAGGTGCTGGCCGGCGCGCTCGATGTGGCCGACGCGCGCGCGCTGGCTGTCCTGCAGCGGCAGCGCGGCGTCGCCGAGCAGCAGCTGCGAGAAGCCGAGCACCGCGTTCAGCGGCGTGCGCAGCTCGTGGCTCATGCGCGACAGGAACTCGGTCTTGGCCGCGTTGGCGCGTGCCGCGGTCTGGGCCTCGAGCAGCGCGGCGTCGTAGCGCTTGCGATCGGTGACGTCGGCGATGTAGCCGTGCCACAGCGTCGCGCCGTCGGCCAGCCGCTCGGGCATGCCGTGGCCTTCCAGCCAGCGCCGGCCGGCGCGCGGCAGCTCGACCTCGAACTCGACCACCCACGGCGTCAGCTCGCGGCCGCCGCGCTCCAGGCTGGCCCAGACCGCCGCACGCTGGCCCTTGACGACCCGCTCGATCAGCAGCCGGGCATCGGCGCGCACCGGCCCGTCGGGCTCCAGCTCGAACAGCTCGCGCAGCGCCGCGCTGGCGTAGGGCACCGTGGTGCGGCCGCCGGCGTCGACGTGGAACTGCAGCAGCACGCCCGGCACGCGGTCGGCGAGCTTGGTGAAGGCCGCCTCACGCTCGCGCAGCGCGGCCTCGGCGCGCTTGCGCTGGTCGATGTCGACGATGCCGGTCGTCGTGTGGCGGAAGCGCCCGTCGGCGTCGAACACCGGCGCCACCGACACCTGGGTCCAGAACGGGGTGCCGTCGGCCCGCAGGTAGCGCTTCTCGAAGATCGCCTCGCCGGGCTCGCCGGCCGCCATGCGCTGCAGCACCGGCGTGCCCAGATCGGCGTCGTCGGGGTGGCTGACGTCGCGGTAGGTCAGGGCCAGCAGCGCCTCGCGCGACCGCCCGAGCATCGCGCACAGCCTCGCGTTCACCTCGACAAAGCGGCCGTCGGCACCGACCTGCGCCAGGCCGATGCCGGCGCGCTCGAAGCTCGTGCGCCAGCGCTCCTCGCTGGCGCGCAACTCGTCCTCGGCGCGGCGCCGGCGTCGGTCGAGCTGCACCGCCGCGACGATGCCGGCCATGCTCTGGAACAGCGGCTCCAGCGCGTCGAGCAGCGCCCGGTCGTAACCCGGCCGGCGGTTGGCGAGGCCGATCATGCCGACCATCTCGCCGCCGTAGTGCAGCGGCATGCCGAGGAAGGTGTC
>CAYLKR010000153.1:0-6346 GCA_964384225.1 uncultured Methylibium sp. | reverse complement strand
CGTAGTAGCCGCGCGCCTCGTCGGCCATGCCGGCGATCGGGCAGCTCGGCGTGCTGGCCATCAGCTTGAAGCCCGGCGGCAGCGCGGTGACCTTGTCGCCGTGGCTCATCCAGACCTTCAGCATGCCGTGGCCTTCGGCCGTCGCGAAGTCCTGGAGGCCGTCGAGCAGCTTCGTGTGGCCGCGCGCCCTCACCTCGGCGTAGCCGAACTCGCGGTGGTCGCTCCATTCGACCGTGCCGCCGAGCTGCACCGCCATCGTCTGCATGCCGTAGCAGATGCCGAGCACCGGCACGCCGAGGTCCCAGACCGCCTGCGGCGCGCGCAGCTCGTGGTCCTCGTAGGTGCTGGCGTGGCTGCCGCTGAGGATGATGCCCTTGAGGCCGTTCTGCGCGAAGTCGCGGATGAACTGCTCCGACACGTCGTTCGGATGGATCTCGCAGTAGACATGCGCCTCGCGCACGCGCCGCGCGATCAGCTGCGTGACCTGGGAGCCGAAATCGAGGATGAGGATCTTGTCGTGCATGGCAGTGACGCTCGCTCGGGGATCAGACGGTGGAACCGGTGGGCGTGGCAGCGGAGGCGGCCGGCCGCGAGCCCCGCAGATGCCGCCACGCCAGCCACAGCGCGGCGCCCTGCAGCAACGCGCAGAAGTAGAACGGCGCGCCGATGCGCCAGTCGCCTTGCGGCAGGTGCGACACCGCGCCGAGCAGCGGCGCGCCGAGCACCGGCGCGACCACCGCCATCAGGCTGTTCAGCGCGCTGACCGAACCCATCGTGCGGCCCTGCACCTGCGCATCGGCCGCGCCCGACACCAGGCTCTGCAGCGAGGCCGTGACGGTGAAGCCGAGCACGTTGGCCAGCACCACGGCGATCATCACCCACCCTGCCGGCGCCGCGCCCCACAGCGCATAGGCGAGCGTGGACGAGGCCAGCCCCAGCACGGCCAGCCGACGCGCGTCGAAGCGCTTGAGCAGCCGGCCGAGCAGCAGCCCCTGCACCAGGGCCGACATCACGCCGATCGCGAACATCGACCAGCCGTTCTCGGCCGGCCCCCACCCGAACTTGGCCGTCGTGTAGAGCACCCAGGTCGTGTACATCGTGAACTGCGCCAGCCCCACGCAGGCGAGCACCGCGACCAGCGGCCCGACGCCCTTCAGGCGCCCGAGCTCGGCGAGCGCCGCGACCGGGTTGACCGCCTGCCAGCGCAACGGCCGGCGCCGCTCGGCCGGCAGCGATTCCGGCAGGACCAGCCAGCCGTACAGCAGGTTCAGCAGCGCCAGCGTGCCGGCGGCGTAGAACGGCAGGTGCAGGTCGATCGCGCCCAGCAGCCCGCCGGCCACCGGCCCGGCGATGAAGCCCAGGCCGAACATCGCACCGAGCAGCCCGAAGCGCCGCGCGCGGTCCTCGGGCGGCGTGATGTCCGCGACATAGGCGTTGGCGACCGCCGCGTTGGCCTGCATCGCGCCGCCGACCAGCCGCACGAGCACCAGCATCCACAGCGAGGTGGCGAGCGCGGTGGCGAAGAAGTTCAGCGCCAGCCCGCAGAAGCCCAGCAGCAGCACCGGACGGCGGCCGTAGCGGTCGGACAGCGCGCCGAGCAGCGGCGCACCGAAGAAGTTGGCGATGCCGAAGGCGAAGGCCACCAGCCCGTACCAGTACGCCGCCTCGGCCGGGGTGGCGGCGAAGCCGGCCACCAGCGGCGGCAGCACCGGCACGATCAACCCGATCGCCATCATGTCGATGAAGACCGTGACCATGATGAAGGGCATCGCCGCCTGGCGGCCCGTCACCGGGGAAGAAGTGCTCAAGAACGTCCTTCAGAAACGACGAACCGCCCACGGCCGGCGGGCGGTTCGTCCGGGAGCCAAGGGCTCAATCTGCCCTGTAGTTCGGGGCTTCCTTGGTGATCTGCACATCGTGCACATGGCTCTCGCGAATGCCGGCCGAGGTGATCTCGACGAACTCGGCCTTCTCGCGCATGTCGTCCACCGTCGCGCAGCCACAGTAGCCCATCGACGCACGCAGGCCGCCGGCCATCTGGTACAGGATCGCGATCACCGAGCCCTTGTAGGGCACGCGGCCCTCGATGCCTTCGGGCACCAGCTTGTCGGCATTCGGGTTGGCGCCGGAGGTGTCCTGGAAGTAGCGGTCGGCGCTGCCCTGCTGCATCGCGCCGATCGAGCCCATGCCGCGGTAGCTCTTGTAGCTGCGGCCCTGGAACAGCACGATCTCGCCCGGCGCCTCCTCGGTGCCGGCGAACATGCCGCCCATCATCACGGTGCTGGCGCCGGCCGCGATGGCCTTGGCGATATCGCCCGAATAGCGCACGCCACCGTCGGCGATCAGCGGCACGCCGCTGCCCTTCAGTGCCTTGGCGACGTTGTCGATCGCGGTGATCTGCGGCACGCCGACGCCGGCGACGATGCGCGTGGTGCAGATCGAGCCCGGGCCGATGCCGACCTTGACCGCGTCGGCCCCGCCTTCTACGAGGGCCAGCGCCGCCTCGCCCGTCGCGATGTTGCCGCCGATCACGTCGACTTCGGGGTAGTGCTGCTTGACCCAGCGCACCCGGTCGATCACGCCCTTGCTGTGGCCGTGGGCGGTATCGACGACGATCGCGTCGACGCCGGCCTTGACCAGCAGTTCGACACGCTCCTCGGTGCCCTCGCCGACGCCGACCGCGGCGCCGACGCGCAGCTTGCCCTGGGCGTCGCGGGCGGCGTTCGGGAAGCTGGTCTGCTTGGTGATGTCCTTGACCGTGAACAGGCCGCGCAGCTCGTCGCGGTCGTTCAGCACCAGCACGCGCTCCAGCTTGTGCTGGTGCATCAGCGCCTTGGCCTGCTCCAGCGTCGCGCCTTCCTTGACGGTGACGAGGCGCTCGCGCGGCGTCATGATCTCGCGCACCGGGGCGTCGAGCCGGGTCTCGAAGCGCAGGTCGCGGCCGGTGACGATGCCGACCACCCTGCCGTCGTCGACCACCGGGAAGCCCGAGATGCCGTGCTGACGCGACAGTTCGATCACGTCGCGCACGCGGACGCCGGAGGAGATCGTGATCGGGTCGCGCAGCAGGCCGGACTCGTAGCGCTTGACGCGCGACACCTCGGCGGCCTGCTGCTTGGGTGTGAGGTTCTTGTGGACGATGCCGATGCCGCCCTCCTGGGCCAGCGCGATCGCGAGGCGGGCCTCGGTGACGGTGTCCATCGCGGCGGACACCAGCGGCAGGTTCAGGGTGATGTTGCGGGACAGGCGCGTCGCGAGCGAAGTGTCGCGCGGCAGGACCTGGGAGAAGGCGGGCACCAGCAACACATCGTCGAAGGTGAGCGCTTTGCCGAGAAGGCGCATGGGGCAGGCTCCAGTCGCAAAACGAGATTATACGGATGGGCCTGCAACCCGGCCGCCGGCGTGACTTCCCCCCGCAACCCGGCGGAAGCGGCACTGGCAAGCCGCGGCGAGACGCATAAACTCCGGCGCATGACCCGCGCGTCCGTCCTCGCCGCCGCTCGCCTCGGCCTGGCCACGCTGCTGCTGTCCGCCATGGGCAGCGCGCAGGCCCAGTGGCAGTGGCGCGACGAGCTCGGCCAGATGCAGTACAGCGACCTGCCGCCGCCGCGCAGCGTGCCGGAGCGCAACATCCTGCAGCGGCCGAGCACCCCGGCCGCGCGGATCTCCGTGCCTGAGGCCGGCGCGGGGGCGGCGTCGGCCCCCGTGGCCGCGAAGACCACCGACCCGGCCCTGGAGGCCCGCCGCCGCGAAGCCGAGCAGCAGCAGGCCGCGCAGCGCAAGGCCGAAGAGGCCCAGGCCGCGCAGCGTGCCGCCGAACTGCGGGCACAGAACTGCGAGCGGGCTCGCGCCCAGGTGCGTCTGCTCGAAAGCGGCGAGCGCGTCACGCGCACCAACGCGCGCGGCGAGCGCGAATTCCTGGACGACGCCGCGCGCGGCCAGGAACTGGGCTACGCCCGCCAGACCGTCGCCAGCGAGTGCCGCTGAGCGGGGTTCAACCGCGCCGCCTCGAGCGTGCCTGGGCACGGCTGCGCCGCGCCTCCTTCGGATCGACCTTCAGGCCGCGGCAGACCTCGACCCGGTCGCCGTCGCGCAAGGCCTGATCCAGCGGACGGGTACGTCCCCACACGCTGTAACTCAGTTCGCCGGGCAAGGGTCCGGCCGGCCACCACCCGGTACGCCGCAGCGCCGCTTCCACCGTGGCGCCGTCGGGCAGGTCCACGCAGGTGGCTTCGACACGCCGTGCCGCAGGGCTGTAGACGACCTCGACGCGCATGCCGGCCGCTTCAGCGGGCGCCGTAGACCTGCTCGGCACGCCTCACGAACGCATCGACGAAGGTGTTGGCGATGCGGTCGAACACCGGGCTGACCACGGCTTCCAGTGCCGTGCTGCTGAAGGCATAGCGCAGTTCGAAACCGATGCGGCAGGCGCCGGGGCCGACGGGCTGGCCGGCCGGCGTGTCCAGCGGGTCGAAGCGCCAGGCCCCCTCGAGCAGGGAGAACGGGCCGTCGACCAGCGACATGATCACCGCGCGGCCGGGCTCGTGGCGGTTGCGCGTCGTGAAGGCATGTCGCACGCCGTGGTAGGCGAGGTGCAGGCGCGCCGTCATTTCGGCGTCGTCGGCCGCCAGCACCTCGGCGCGTTCGCACCAGGGCAGGAAGGCCGGGTAGTCGGGCACCGCGGTGACGAGCTCGTACATCTCCCGGGCCGAGTACCACAGCAGCACCGAACGCTTGACGTGTTTCATGGCTTCTTAGAATCGGGGGATTCTATTGAGGGGCTTCATGTCCATCGCCGAGAACAAGAAGGCCCGCTTCAACTACCTGATCGAAGAGACCTACGAGGCCGGCATCGTGCTCGAGGGCTGGGAGGTCAAGGCCCTGCGCGCCGGCCAGGTGCAGTTGACGGATGGCTATGTGCTGCTGAAGGACGGCGAGCTGTTCCTGATCGGCCTGCGCATCAACCCGCTGCGCACCGCGTCCACGCATGTGCACCCGCAGGCCGACCGCACGAAGAAGCTGCTGATGCACAAGGACGAGATCCGGCGCCTCGTCGGCAAGGTCGAGCAGAAGGGCTACACCCTGGTGCCTCTGAACCTGCACTACAAGGGCGGCCGCGTGAAGGCCGATATCGCGCTCGCCAAGGGCAAGGCCACGCACGACAAGCGCGAGACCGAGAAGAAGCGGGACTGGGAGCGCGAAAAGGGCCGGCTGATGCGAACCAAGGTGAGCAGCCCGAAGGGCGAAGGCGCCTAGCCGCGGCACCGGTGCCGCGCGCGTCCGGGCCGCCGGGGAAGCCGAGGTCGACTCAGGAGCCCAGGGCCGAGGCGTGCAGCGCCTGCTCGCAGTCGGCGATCAGGTCATCGACCGCCTCCAGCCCGACCGAGAAGCGCACCAGCGTGCCCGGTGTCCCGCGCAGCGCCTGCAGGTCGTAGGGCACGGCCAGACTCATCGGCCCGCCCCAGGAGTAGCCGATGCCGAAGAGGCGCAGCGCATCGACGAAGGCGTCGATGCGCGTCGTGGCGATCGCCGGATCGAACACGACCGAGAACAAGCCGGCCGCCGCACGGCAGCTGGCCTGCCAGTGCGCATGGCCGGGCGAGCCGGCGAGCGCCGGGTGCAGCACGCGGGCGACCTCCGGCCTCCCCTGCCACCAGGCGGCGAGCCGCCGCGCCGCGGCATCGTGCGCGGCGTAGCGCAGCGCGAGCGTCGGCAACGAGCGCAGCACCAGCTCCGCGTCGTTCGCCCCGACGCCCAGGCCCAGCCGCATGTGCGTCGCCGCGAGGCGCTGGTGCAGCGCTTCGTCGCGCGTCGTCACCGCACCCATCAGCAGGTCGGCGCCACCGGAGGGGTACTTGGTCAGCGCATGCATCGTCAGGTCGACACCGAACTCGAAGGGCGCGAAGGCGATGCCGGCGCCCCAGGTGTTGTCGAGCGCCACGGTGACGCCGCGGCCGCGGCAGGCCGCCACCAACCCGGCGAGGTCGGAGAACTCCATCGTCACCGAGCCGGCGGCCTCGATCCAGACCAGCCGCGTGGCCGGGCCGATCATCGCCGCCAGCGCGGCGGGGTCCATCGGGTCGTAGAGCCGGTGGGCGATGCCCCACTGCGCCAGCTCGTGCCGTGCCAGCTCGCGACTCGGGCCGTAGACGTTGCTCGGCAGCAGGACCTCGTCGCCAGCCCGCAGCAGCGCCAGGTCGACCAGCGCGATCGCCGCCAGCCCGCTGGGCGCGAGCAGGGTGTGGCGGCCGCCTTCCAGGCTCGCCAGCCGCTCCTCCAGCGTGAAGGTGGTCGGCGTGCCGTGCAGGCCGTAGGTGTAGCCGGTCTTCTCGCGCCAGTTGCGCGC
>CAYLKR010000152.1:0-6373 GCA_964384225.1 uncultured Methylibium sp. | reverse complement strand
CGGGCTGCAGGCCCCAGATCAGCAGGCCGCCGAGCAGCACCGCGGCGGTCGGCGAACCGGGCACACCGAGCGTCAGCATCGGCAGCAGCGCCGAGGTGCCGGCGGCATGCGCGGCGGTCTCGGGCGCGACCACGCCCTCGATCTCGCCCTTGCCGAAACCCTGCGGGTTCTTCGACATGCGCTGCGCGACGCCGTAGCTCATGAAGGACGCCGGGGTCGCGCCGCCGGGCGTGATGCCCATCCAGCAGCCGATCGCCGTGCCGCGCAGGAAGGTCTTCCAGTAGCGCCACAGCCCGGCCCAGGTCTGGAACACGACCGTCGGGCTGATCTTCGCGCTCTTGCCCTTGAAGGCCAGGCCCTCCTCCATCGTCAGCAGGATCTCGCCGATGCCGAACAGGCCGATCACCGCGATCAGGAAGTCGAAGCCCTTCAGCAGCTCGGTGCTGCCGAAGGTCATGCGCAGCTGACCGGTCACGTTGTCCAGGCCGACGCAGGCGAGCGCAAAGCCGAGCATCATCGCCGCGATCACCTTGGCCGCCGGCTCCTTGCTCATGCCGACGAAGCTGCAGAAGGTCAGCAGGTAGACCGAGAAGAACTCGGCCGGTCCGAACTTCAGCGCGAACCTGGCGAGCAGCGGCGCGAGGAAGGTGATCACGACCACCGCGATCAGCGCCCCGACGAAGCTCGAGGTGAAGGCCGCGGTGAGCGCCTGCGCCGCGCGGCCCTGCTGCGCCATCGGGTAGCCGTCGAAGGTGGTGGCCACGCTCCAGGGCTCGCCGGGGATGTTGAACAGGATCGAGGTGATCGCCCCGCCGAAGAGCGCGCCCCAGTAGATGCAGCTCAGCATGATGATCGCCGAGGTGGGATCCATGCTGAAGGTCAGCGGCAGCAGGATGGCGATGCCGTTGGCGCCGCCCAGGCCGGGCAGCACGCCGATCAGCACGCCGAGCGTGATGCCGACCAGCATGAACATCACGTTCTTCGCCGTCAGAGCGACGGCGAAGCCGTGCATCAGGTTGTTGATCTCCTCCATGTCAGAACCCCAGCAGCTGCTCGATCGGACCCTTGGGCAGCGGCACCAGGAACCAGCGTTCGAAGACGAAGAAGAAGGTCAGCGGCACGCCGATCGCCACCGCCCCCGACAGGGCCCAGCCGAACTTGCCATGGCGGCGCATGAAGTAGCCGATCAGCGCGAACGAGGCCACGTAGATGCCCAGCAGCCAGACCGCACCGACGTAGACCGTCATCGGCACCAGCATCGCCATCACCAGCCCGAGCTGCTCGCGCTCGGCGAACACCGGGCTCGCCTTGTGCCATGCCACCAGCGCGCGGATCAGCACCCAGGCGCTGGAAGCGGCCAGCATCAGCCCGACGTAGAAGGGGAAGTAGCCCGAGCGCGGGCCGTCGTCGGCCCAGCCGATGCCCACACGGATGCTGTCGCCGATCACCAGGCAGGCGATCGCGAACAGGAAGGCGGCGACGGCCACTTCGGGCCAGCGTTCGGTCAGGGCGTCGCCGGCATCGGCGGCACCCGGGGCTTTCGGGTCGGTCATGGGGAACTCCGGGCGCCCGGTCGCGGACCGGGCGCGGGGACGAGGGGCCGCGCCTGCGGCCCGCGGGTCACTGGGCGAGGAAGCCGGCTTCCTTCATCAGCACGCGGTGCATCTGCTCGTTCTTGCCGAGCCAGTTGACGTAGTCCTGGCCGGTCATGAAGGTCTGGTTGAAGGCGCCCTTTTCCATGAACTCCTTCCACTCCGGCGTCGCGCGGATCTTCTTGAACAGGTCGATGTAGTAGTCCACCTGCTCCTGGCTGACGCCCGGCGCCATGAAGATGCCGCGCAGCATCACGTAGTCGACCGGCAGGCCGGCCGAGCTGCAGGTCGGCAGGTCGGCCCACGACTGGGTCGCGGTCAGCTTGGTCTTGTAGGGCATCGGCTGCTTGTCGAACACGCACAGCGCGCGCAGCTTGCCGGCACGCCAGTGGCTCTCGGCCTCGATCGGGTTGTTCACCGTCGAGTTGACATGGTTGCCGACCAGCTGCACCGCCACGTCGCCGCCGCCCTTGAAGGGCACGTAGGTGATCTTCTTGCCCGCCGCCTTCTCGACCAGCACGGTGATGATCTGGTCTTCCTGCTTCGAGCCGGTGCCGGCCATCTTGAAGCTGCGGTCCGGACCCGCCTTGACGGCCTCGAAGTACTCCTTGGCGGTCTTGTGCGGCGAGTCGGCGTTGACCCACAGCACGAACTGGTCGAGCGCCAGCATCGCCACCGGCGTCATGTCGCGCCAGTTGAAGGGCACGCCGGTGGCCAGCGGCGTCGTGAACAGGTTGCTCAGCGTGATGATGATCTTGTGCGGGTTGCCCTTGTCGCCCTTGACGTCGAGGAAGCCCTCGGCGCCGGCGCCGCCCGACTTGTTGACGACGACGATCGGTTGCTTGGTCAGGTTGTTCTTCGCCGCGACACCCTGGACGAAACGCGCCATCTGGTCGGCACCGCCGCCGGTGCCGGCGGGCACCACGAACTCGATCGGCTTGCTCGGCTCCCAGGCCAGCGCCGCGGGGCTCCATAGAGCGGAGGCCAGGGCCGCCGCGGTCGCCATCAACTTCAGCTTGAATCGGGTCGTGCTCATCGTGTCTCCTGTCCTCGTGTGGCCGGCGGGTCGAAGGGCCCGCGGTCCGTTGCTCTTCCTCGCACCGCTGCCGCGGACGAACCGCGGACTCTAGTCAAGCCGCGCGTTCACGGCCATTCAGACTTGCTGCACCCTCGATGAAGAAACCCTGAAGCCGCTACTTAGGGGTTTCCACCCGGAGGACTCAGCCCAGCCCGAGCTTCTGCGCCAGCCCGATACGCTGGAGCTTGCCGGTCGCGCCCTTCGGGATCTCCTCCATGAAGAGGATCTTCTTCGGCACCTTGTAGTCGGCCGCGCGCTGGCCGACGAAGTCCTGCAGCTCGCGCTCGGTCGCGCTCTGGCCTTCCTTGAGCACCACGACCGCCGCGACCTCTTCGCCGAGCTTGGGGTGGGGCATGCCGAAGCACACGACCTGGCCGACCGCCGGATGGTCCATCAGGATCTCGTCGACCTCGCGCGGGCTGACCTTCTCGCCGCCGCGGTTGATGATCTCCTTGAGCCGCCCGGTGATGCTGATGTAGCCCTCGGCGTCCATCACGCCCTGGTCGCCGGTGCGGAACCAGCCGGCCTCGAAGCCTTCGGCGTTGGCCTTCGGGTTGTTCTCGTAGCCGGCGGTGACGTTGGCGCCGCGGATCACGATCTCGCCGGTCTCGCCCGGCTTCAGCAGCTGGCCGTCGAGCATGATCGCAACCTCCGGCCCGGCGGCCACCCCCACCGTGCCGGGCTTGCGCGCCCGCGGCGGCAGCGGGTTGCTGGCCATCTGGTGGGTGGCCTCGGTCATGCCGTAGGCCTCGATCAGCGGTGCCTTGAAGATCTCCTCCAGCTCGCGGATCACCTGCGGCGGCATCGACGACGAGGACGAGCGCATGAAGCGCAGCGGGTTGCGCGAGATCACCTCGGCGTTGCCCTTGGCGCGCTGGACGATGGCCTGGTGCATCGTCGGCACGGCCGTGTACCAGGTGGGCTTGGCCTCGTCCATCCAGGCGAAGAACTTCAGCGCGTTGAAGCCCGGCGTGCAGAACACGCAGGAGCCGGCCGAGACCGGCGCCAGCACGCCGGCGATCAGGCCGTGGATGTGGAACAGCGGCATGATGTTCAGGCCGGTGTCGGCCGGCGTGAACTGCAGCGTGTTGCGGATGTTCGATGCCGACGCGTACAGGTTGCCGACCGACAGCGGCACGATCTTCGGCCGCGAGGTGGTGCCGGAGGTGTGGAGCACCATGCCGACGTCGCCCGCCTCGCCCCAGCCGCCCAGGGCGGCCGGCGTCGAGGCAGCGCCATCGCGGGCCTGCAGGCGGAACTCCCCGGCCGGCGCGCCCTCGTCGACGACCAGGTCGACGACCCGCACGCCGAGCTTCGTCGCGACCTCGATCGCCGGGCTGGTGCTGGCCTGCTCGACGATCAGCAGCTTGGCGTTCAGGTCCGACAGGTAGAACTCGAACTCGTCGGCACGGTAGGCCGGGTTCAGCGGCGCGCTCGTCGTGCCGGAGGCGCAGGCGAGGAAGCAGGTCGCCATCTCGGGGCCGTTGGCCAGCACGATCGCGACGCGGTCGTTACGGCCGGCGCCCAGCGCGTTCAGGCTGGCGAGCGTGCGCTCGACCAGCGCGCGCAGGCCGGCGTGGGTCAAGGCCGGGCGGCCGGGGGCGCGGATCGCGGGGGCGGCGTCGGCGCCGGCGGCGAGCAATTGCTTGAAAGTGTTGGACATGGTGTCGGTGGGTGCTGCAGAAGCCGCGCAGGTTATACCCTCGCCCCTCGGGCCAATCATGCACGGCCGGTCACAACAGGCCGACGCTTACACTGCCGCGGCCGATGGAAGCGCCCGCCCGCCATGCTCGAACTGCGTGACCTGGCCGCCGTGCGCGGCGGCCGGCGGCTGTTCGCCGGCGTCGGCGCCACCGTCCCGCCCGGCGGCCTGCTGCGGGTGCAGGGCGCCAACGGCGCCGGCAAGACGACGCTGCTGCGCATGCTCTGCGGTCTGGTCGCGCCGGCCGCCGGCGAGGTGCGCTGGCGCGGTGAGCCGATCGCCGCGCTGGCCGAGGAGTACCACCGCGAGCTGGTCTACATCGGCCATGCCGCGGCGCTGAAGGACGAACTCAGCCCGCTGGAGAACCTGCAGGTCGCCGCGACGCTGGGCGGCCGCGCCCTCACGCCGCGCGAGGCGGCCGACGCCCTGGCCGCCGCCGGGCTCAAGGGCCGCGAGCGCCTGCCGTCGCGGGTGCTGTCGCAGGGGCAGCGCAAGCGGGTCGCGCTCGCCCGGCTGGCGCTGGCGGCGCCGCCCGGGCTCTGGGTGCTGGACGAACCCTTCAACGCGCTCGACGTCGGCGCGGTCGACTGGCTGCTCGGGCTGATCCGCGCGCGGCTGGCGGCCGGCGGCATCGTCGTGCTGACCAGCCACCAGGCCGTCGCGCTGGACGACGCGGCGCAGCAGCAGGTGCTGGCGCTGTGAGCGCGGGGCTCGGGACGGCACTCGCCGCGGTGGTCCAGCGCGACCTGCGCGTCGCGCTGCGGCGGCGCGCCGACACCTTCGCGGCGCTGTTCTTCTTCGTCATCGTCGCCAGCCTGTTCCCGATCGGCGTCGGCCCCGAGCCGGCGCTGCTGGCGCGCATGGGTGCCGGCGTCGTGTGGGTGGCGGCGCTGCTGGCGTCGATGCTGTCGCTGGCGCGCCTCTTCAACGACGATTTCCAGGACGGCACGCTCGAGCAGCTGCTGCTCTCCTCGGTGCCTCTGCCGCTGGCGGTGCTGGCCAAGACCGCCGCGCACTGGCTGTCCAGCGGCGCGCTGCTGGCGCTGGTCTCGCCGCTGCTCGCGCTGCAGTACGGGCTGTCCGGCGAGGCGACGCTGGCGCTGCTGGCCGGGCTGCTGCTCGGCACGCCGCTGCTGAGCCTGGTCGGCGCGATCGGTGCGGCGCTGACGGTCGGCGTGCGCGGCGGCGGCGTGCTGCTGTCGCTGCTGGTGCTGCCCCTGTACGTGCCGGTGCTGATCTTCGGTGCCGGCGCGGTCGACGCGGTGCAGGCCGGGCTGGCGGTGGGCGGCCACTACTCGCTGCTCGGCGCGATGCTGGCCGCCGGGCTCTTCCTCGCGCCCTGGGCGGCGGCGGTGGCCCTGCGGATCGCCGTCGAATAGCCGCCGGGGATAATCGCCGGTTGGTGGCCGCCGGGGCCGCCGGCCGATCCCACCATGCCGTTCGCGAACATCAACTGGTTCTATTACGCCGCGCCGCAGCGCTTCCACCCGCTGGCCGGGCGGCTGGCGCCCTGGTTCATGGCCGCGGCGCTGCTGCTGACGCTGGCCGGCCTCTACGTCGGCTTCTTCGTCGCGCCGACCGACGCCACGCAGGGCGAGGTCTACCGGGTGATCTTCGTCCACGTGCCGGCGGCCTGGATGTCGATGGTGGTCTACCTCGCGATGGCCTTCTGGGCCGCCATCGGGCTGATCTTCAACGCCCGGCTCGCGTCGATGCTGGCCCTGGCGCTGGCGCCGACCGGCGCGCTGATGACCTTCCTCGCGCTGTGGACCGGCGCGCTGTGGGGCAAGCCGACCTGGGGCACCTGGTGGGTCTGGGACGCACGGCTGACCTCGGAACTGATCCTGCTGTTTCTCTACATAGGCTACATGTCGCTGCATGCCGCCATCGAGGACACGCGCCGCGCCGACCGCGCCGCGGCGGTGCTGGCGATCGTCGGCGCGGTCAACGTGCCGATCATCTATTTCTCGGTGCAGTGGTGGAACACGCTGCACCAGGGCG
>CAYLKR010000151.1:0-6426 GCA_964384225.1 uncultured Methylibium sp. | reverse complement strand
CCGCCACATCAACTACGGCGTGCGCGAGTTCGGCATGGCGGCGGTGATGAACGGCGTCGCGCTGCATGGCGGCTTCATCCCCTACGGCGGCACCTTCCTGACCTTCAGCGACTACAGCCGCAACGCGATCCGCATGGCCGCGCTGATGCGCCAGCGCGTGATCCACGTCTTCACCCACGACAGCATCGGCCTCGGCGAGGATGGGCCTACGCACCAGTCGGTCGAGCATGCGGCGAGCCTGCGGCTGATCCCGAACCTCGACGTCTGGCGACCGGCCGACACGGCCGAGACTGCGATGGCCTGGACCCGCGCGCTGCTCAACCGCGACCGTCCGACCGCGCTGCTGCTGAGCCGCCAGAACTGCGCCTACGCGCCCAAGGCCGGGCTCGACGAGATCGCGCGCGGCGCCTACGTGCTGGCCGAGCCGAGCGAGGTCGGGCTCAAGAAGAAGGCCCAGGCGGTGATCATCGCCACCGGCTCCGAGGTCCAGCTTGCGCTGCACGCGCAGGCGCAGCTCGCCCAGGCGGGCATCGCGGTGCGCGTCGTCTCGATGCCCAGCACCACTACCTTCGACCGCCAGGACAGCGCCTACAAGAAGAAGGTGCTGCCGGCTGGCCTGCCGCGCGTTGCGGTCGAGGCCGGCGTGACCGACGGCTGGTGGAAGTACGGCTGCGCCGCGGTCGTCGGCCTCGACACCTACGGCGAGTCGGCCCCGGCCGGCGCGCTGTTCAAGCATTTCGGGTTCACGGCGGACAACGTGGCCGCCACGGTCCGCAAGGTGCTGCGCGGTTGAGCGCAATCAGATTCATTTCGACTGTCCGGAGAGTTTCCTCATGACCCTCAAGATCGGCATCAACGGTTTCGGCCGCATCGGCCGCATGGTGTTCCGCGCCGCCGTCCAGAACTTCGCGAACGACATCGAAGTCGTCGCGATCAACGACCTGCTCGAGCCCGACTATCTGGCCTACATGCTCAAGTACGACAGCGTGCACGGCCGCTTCAAGGGCGAGGTCGCGGTCGACGGCCACACGCTGGTCGTCAACGGCAAGCGCATCCGCCTGACCGCGGTCAAGGACCCGGCCGAGCTGAAGTGGGGCGAGGTCGGCGCCGACATCGTCGTCGAGTCCACCGGCCTCTTCCTCACCAAGGAGACCTGCGAGAAGCACCTCGCCGCCGGCGCGAAGAAGGTCGTCATGAGCGCGCCGTCCAAGGACGACACACCGATGTTCGTCTACGGCGTCAACGACAAGAGCTACGCCGGCCAGGCCATCATCTCCAACGCCTCGTGCACCACCAACTGCCTGGCGCCGGTTGCCAAGGTGCTGAACGACGCCTTCGGCATCAAGCGCGGCCTGATGACCACGGTGCACGCCGCCACCGCGACGCAGAAGACCGTCGACGGGCCGAGCAACAAGGACTGGCGCGGCGGCCGCGGCATCCTGGAGAACATCATCCCGTCGAGCACCGGTGCCGCCAAGGCCGTCGGCGTCGTGATCCCCGAGCTCAACAAGAAGCTCACCGGCATGAGCTTCCGCGTGCCCACCAGCGACGTCAGCGTGATCGACCTGACCGCCGAGCTGGTCAAGGAGGCGAGCTGGGACGACATCTGCAACGCGATGAAGGCGGCGGCCGCCGGCCCGATGAAGGGCGTGCTGGCCTACACCGAGGACAAGGTCGTCGCCACCGACTTCCGCGGCGAGCCCTGCACAAGCGTGTTCGATGCCGAGGCCGGCATCGCGCTGGACAAGACCTTCGTGAAGGTCGTCGCCTGGTACGACAACGAGTGGGGCTACTCCAACAAGGTGCTCGAGATGGTGCGCGTGATCGGGCGCTGACGCACCCGCGATCCCGCCTGACGCGCCCCGCCCGCGGGGCGCTTCCGAAGAGCCCTTCGCGGGGCTCTTTTCGTTTCATCGGGCGACACCTCGCGGCGCGGCGCGGCCTCTACACTTTGGCCATGCCCGTTCTCAAACAGATCCTGGCCGGCGTCGCGCTGGCCCTGCCGGCGGCGCTCGCCGCCGCGCCCGCGGACCGGCCCGCCCAGGGCCTGATCGTGCGCATGGCCGCCGACGCGAGCGAGGCCGACTGGCAGCGCCTGCAGCAACGCGCCGGCCTGGCCGGCCGCGCGGTGCGCGACCGCGGCCCGCGCTCGCGGGTGATCGGCGCGGACCGTGTGCTGCGCGGCCCCGAGGCGCGCGCGCTCGCCGCAGTGCTCGCGCGCGAGCCCGGCGTGGCCTGGGTCGAGCCCAACACGCGCGAGCGCCGCCTGCAGGCGGTGGTGCCCGACGACCCCGATTTCACCGCCGGACGCCAGTGGTGGCTGCGGCCGGCCACCGGCTCGAACGGCAACGCGATCGAGGACCGGCTGCGCGGCGTCGGCGGCTTCCAGACCGGCTGGATCACGACGACCGGCGACGCCGCCACGGTCGTCGCGGTGCTCGACACCGGCATCACGGACCATCCACAGCTCGCCGGCCGGGTGATCGTCGGGCGTGACTTCGTGTCCGAGGTCGAGTACGCGAACGACGGCGACGGCCGCGATGCCGACGCCGCCGACCCCGGCGACTGGGTCAGCACCGCCGACCGCCGCGACAACCCGGCGCTGTTCGGCGACTGCGAGGTGGAGGACAGCAGCTGGCACGGCACGGTGATCGCCGGCCAGCTGGTGGCCGCGACCGACGACGCGGTCCGTGTCGCGGCGATGCAATGGTCCGGCCGCGTGCTCGCGGTACGCGTGGCCGGCAAGTGCGGTGCCACGGTGGCCGACATCGTCGACGGCATGCGCTGGGCCGCCGGGCTGCCGGTCACCGGCGCGCCGCTGAACCCGACCCCGGCGCGCGTCGTCACGGTGAGCTTCGGCGGCAGCGCGGCCTGCAGCCCGGCCTACCAGGAGGCGATCGACGACCTGCGCGCCGCCGGCGCGGTGGTCGTGGCCGCGGCCGGCAACGAGCATGGCGCGGTGCTGCGCCCGGCCAACTGCGAGGGCGTGATCGGCGTCGGCGCGGTGAACCGCGACGGCTTCAAGACCACCTACTCGAACTTCGGGCCCGAGCTGCTGCTCAGCACCGTCGGCGGCGATCCGAGCGGCGACGGCCGCTGGGGCGCCCAGCTCGGCGACGGCGGCCTGCTGACGCTGAACAACGCCGGCCTGCAGTCGCCGGGCGCGGCCAGCTATGCCTATGTGTTCGGCACGAGCTTCTCGACGCCGCAGGTGGCCGGCGCCGCGAGCCTGATGCTCGCGGTGCGGCCCTCGCTGTCCGCGGCGCAGCTCATCGACGGGCTGCGCGCGAGCGCACGGCCGCATGTCACCTCGCCGGTGATCGGCAGCTGTTCCAACGCCAACCCGGGCCGCTGCATCTGCACCACCGCCACCTGCGGCGCCGGCCTGCTCGACGTGCCGGAGGCGCTGCGCTACGCCCAGGACCCGGCGGGCTACACGCCGCTCGCTCGCACCGGCGCGGTGATCGACAACACCGAGGTGCGCGCGGCCGCGGCCCTGGGCGCGGACCGGCCGGCCAACAGCGGGTCCGACGATGACGATGACGACGACAGCGGCGTCTCCGGCGGCGCGCTCGGCTGGCCCTGGCTCGCGGCGCTGGCGCTGGCGGTGTGTGCGGTGCGCCGCGCGCGGCGCGGCTGAGACGGTTCGAGCCGACCCGGCAGGCCCCGCCCCGCGTCAGCGCGCCTCGTCCGGGCAGGGCTCGAAGCGCCGGCCGCCGATCCTGTCCTGCGGCAGCGCCGCGAGCAGCACCTGCTGGTCGGCGCTGGCCTGCGCGACGCGCAGCGCGCGCGGCGCCGTGACGCCACCATCGACGATGCGGCCGCTGCGCACGCCGCGTTCGGCCAGGGCCTTCAGTGCGCTCTCGGCGGCGTCGCGGCTGTCATGGCGTTCCAGCACCAGGTAAGGGGCGCCATCGGCGGCGAGGCGGGCGGTCTCGGGGTCGAAGTTCAGGCGGCGCAGCTCGTCGCGCTTCTGGCGCAGCGGCGCCGCCTCGGCATAGGGCCCGAGCGCGACCCACCAGGACCCGGCGGCGAGCCGGCGCACGCTGGTGGCCTCGGCCGGCAGCAGCACCTGCAGCACGGTTTGCGCGGCAGCGAGCCCGGCGGCGTCGTACGGCCCGGCCTCGAGGCAGGCGAAGGCGGGCGGTGCGTTGGTGGCTTGCGACGCGGCCGAGGCCGCCGGCTCGGCCGCCGGCGCGGCGCTGGCCGGCCGGGCGGGTGCGGACGCGGCAGGTGCCGCCAGCAGCCGCACGCGCTCCGGATGCTCCTGGCGTGCCAGCCGTTCGGGTTCGCGCTCGCCCTGGGGCCGGGCACCGATGACCCCGTGCAGCGGCTCCAGCCAGCCCTGGCGCCAGGCCCAGAAGCCGGCGTTGGCCAGCAGCAGAACGAGCACCAGCGCCCTCAGCATGAGCGCACGCTCACCTCGCCGCTGCGCACGGCAAAGGACGATCCGTCCGCCGTGCGCACGCGCAGCGCGCCGTCGGCGTCGACGCCGACCGCGATGCCGTCCAGCGCTTCGGCACCGACGGTGCGCACCGGCCGGCCGGCGAGCGCGTCACGTGCCGCGTAGCGGGCCGTGAAGGCCGCGAAACCCTCGCGCTCGAAGCGCAGCACGGCATCGAGCAGCGGCGGCGCGACGGCGTCCAGCAGCTGCGCCGCCGTGGCCAGCGGCGCGCGCTCGCGCCAGCCGGCGGCCGGCTGGTCGAGGCCGGGCCGCGGCGCCGGCGCGGCGAGGTTCAGCCCGACGCCGATCACCGCGTAGCGCGCGCCGTCGGCCAGCGGCAGCGTCTCGATCAGCACGCCGCCGAGCTTGCGCCCGTCGAGCTGCAGGTCGTTCGGCCACTTGAGCCGAACCTCGGGGCCCAGGGCCTCGGCCAGCGCCACGCCGACGGCGAGCGACAGGCCCGACCAGTCGGCCGGGGCGAGCAGCAGCCCGAGCGACAGGCACAGCGTCGCGGGCCCCGGTGGCGCACCGGCGGCGGGCGCATCGGCGAACCAGGGCCGGCCCAGGCGCCCGCGCCCGGCGGTCTGGCGCTCGACGACCAGCAGGCAGGGGGCGGCGTCCCCGTCGCGGGCGCGCTCGAGCAGCCGCGTGTTGCTCGAATCCGCCTCGGCCAGCACCTCGACGCGCAGCCCGGGCCGCAGCGCACCGAGCCGCGCGGCGAGCGCCTCGGTCGGCCAGGGCAGGGCGGTCGCGCTCATCGGGTGTCGGCGGCTAGTGTCAGCGCTTGGGCGCGAGCATCGTGCCGCGGCAGGTCCTGGCGCCGCAGCGGCATTCGTACTGCTTCTTCAGCTTCGGCGTGTAGCGCTCGTCGATCGTCAGGCCGTAGTCGTAGAAGAGCTCCTCGCCCGGCGCGATCTTGCGCAGCGCCTTGATGAAGACGCGGCCGTCCTGCTCGTCGGCCTCGCAGTTGGGCGCGCACGAGTGGTTGATCCAGCGCGCCGCGTTGCCGCCGACGTTCGCATCGATGACATGGTCCTCGTCGATGCTGAAGTAGAAGGTGTGGTTGGGATCGCTGGGATCGTGCGGGTGGCGCCGCAGCGCCTCCTTCCAGTCGATCACCTCGCCGACGTACTCGATCAGCGTCTCGCCCTTGGCCAGCGGCCGGACGGCGTACACGCCCTTGCCGTGCACGCCCGAACGCCGCACCTGGAGGCGCCGGCCGCCCGGGGCGGCATGACCGTTCACGGGGGCGGGGCGGCGCGGGGATTGCGGCATGTTCGGGTTTGGCTACATTGAATTCATGGGTGCGCGCGCGTGGGCGCGTGCGCGCGAGAGAGCCCGGATTGTAGGGACGGCCCGGCGAGGGCCGCGCCGGCATCGGGCGACAGCGACAGGGAAACGATGAGCAAAGCACTGGTGATCGCCGAGAAGCCGTCCGTCGCGCAGGACATCGTCCGCGCGCTGACGCCGAGCTCCGGCAAGTTCGAGAAGCACGACGATCACTTCGAGAACGAGCGCTACGTCGTCACGTCGGCGGTCGGCCACCTGGTCGAGATCAAGGCACCGGAGGCCTACGACGTCAAGCGCGGCAAGTGGAGCTTCGCCCACCTGCCGGTGATCCCGCCGCACTTCGACCTGGCGCCGATCGACAAGGCCAAGAGCCGGCTCGCGGCGGTGGTCAAGCAGGTCAAGCGCAAGGACGTCACCGAGCTGATCAACGCCTGCGACGCCGGCCGCGAGGGCGAGCTGATCTTCCGGCTGATCGTGCAGTACGCCGGCACCGAGAAGAAGCCGATCGACAAGCCGGTCCGCCGGCTGTGGCTGCAGAGCATGACGCCGCAGGCGATCCGCGAGGGCTTCGAGGCGCTGCGCAGCGACGCCGAGCTGCGCGGCCTGGCCGACGCCGCGCGCAGCCGCAGCGAGGCCGACTGGCTGGTCGGCATCAACGGCACGCGCGCGATGACGGCCTTCAACTCGCGCGA
>CAYLKR010000150.1:0-6429 GCA_964384225.1 uncultured Methylibium sp. | reverse complement strand
CAGCTCGGCACCTACCCGCTGCCCGAGAGCCAGCTCGACCGCTTCCTGATGTGCACCACCCTCGGCTACCCGGACCGCGCCAGCGAGCGCGCGCTGCTGTCCGGCCGCGACCGGCGCGACATCATCCACGAGCTGCAGCCGGTGATGACGCCCGCCGAGCTGCAGGCGGCGCAGCGCGAGGTGCTCGCGGTGCACGCCAGCGACGCGCTGCTCGACTACCTGCAGGCGCTGATCGCCGCGACCCGCGACGGGCGCTGGTTCGTCGAAGGCCTGAGCCCGCGCGCCGGCATCGCCGTGCTGCGCGCGGCCAAGGCGCATGCGCTGCTCGACGCGCGCGACTACGTCGCCCCCGACGACCTGCAGGCGGTGCTGCCGCAGACCGTGGCGCACCGGCTGATCCCGGTGGCCGGCGCCGGGCGTGGCCGGCGCGAGCAGGTGCGCGCGCTGATCGAGAGCGTGCCGCTGCCCTGATGGCCGCCGTCGGACGCGCCCTGCCCCGCCCCGCGCTGCCGCCGCGCTGGCGCAGCCGCTTGCAGGCCTGGTGGGACGCGCGCCACCCGAAGTCCGACACGCTCGAGCTGACCCAGCGCAACGTCTACATCCTGCCGACCCGCCCCGGCCTGCTGTTCGCCGCGACGCTGCTGGTGCTGCTGGTCGCGTCGATCAACTACCAGCTCAGCCTCGGCTACGTGCTGACCTTCCTGCTGGCTGGCAGCGGCATCGTGTCGATGCACGTCACGCACGCCACGCTGAGCGGCCTGACGCTGCACCTGCGCGCGCCGCAGCCGGTGTTCGCCGGCGAGGCGGTGCAGCTCGACTGCGTGCTCGCGAGCCGTGGCACGGCGCCGCGCCACGGCATCGGGCTGCGCGTCAACCAGCCCGGCGCGCCGCACTGGGGCTGGGCCGACGTGCCGCCGGGCGGCCAGACCGCGCTGACCCTGGCTTGGGCCGCGCCGCGGCGGGGCCGGCTCGCGCTGCCGGAGATCGTGATCGAGACGCGCTTCCCGCTCGGCCTGTTCCGCGCCTGGAGCCGCTGGCGGCCGGCGGCCGAGGCGCTGGTCTATCCGCGCCCGGAGCAGCCGGCGCCGCCGCTGCCGGCGGCGCGCGCCGTCGGCAGCGGCGCGGCCACCGCGCGCCACCACGGCGGCAGCGAGCTCGAGGGCATCCGCGCCTACCGCCGCGGCGACGCGCTGAAGCTGGTGGTCTGGAAGAAGGCCGCGCGGGCACTGGAGACCGGCGGCGAGCTGGCCAGCCGTGACACCAGCAGCAGCGCCCGCCACGAGCTGTGGCTGGACTGGTCGGCCACCGGCGCGCTGGCGATCGAGGAGCGGCTGTCGCGCCTCGCGGCCTGGGTGCTCGCGAGCGAACGCGCCGGCGTCGCCTGGGGCCTGCGCCTGCCGGGGCGCGAACTGCCGCCCGCCCAGGGCGAGGCCCAGCGGCGCGCCGGACTCGAGGCCCTGGCGCTATGGGCCTGAGCATCGATCGCGGCGGCGGGCCGAGCGCCGGGCCGCCCCAAGCCGGCCCGCGCCCCGTCGGGGGAGCGGCCGCCGTCCTCGGCGGCCGAGGGGCTGTCATGTCGTGGCCGGGCTGGCAGCACCTGCCGCGCGAGGCGCGCGACACGTTGTTCCTGCTCGGCGTGATCGCCTGGACCGTGCTGCCGCATGCCGGCCGCCTGCCGCTGTGGTGCCTCGCGCTGAGCGCCGCCGTGCTGCTCTGGCGCGGTGCGCTGGCACTGCGCAGCGCGGCGCTGCCGCGGCGCTGGGTGGTGGCTGCGGTGCTGCTGGCGGCGATCGCGCTGACCTTCTGGACCCACCGCACGCTGCTCGGCAAGGAGGCCGGCGTCACGCTGCTGGTGGCGCTGATGGCGCTGAAGACGCTGGAGCTGCGCGCGCGGCGCGATGCCTTCGTGGTCTTCTTCCTCGGCTTCTTCCTGGTGCTGACGCACTTCCTGTACTCGCAGTCGATCGCGGTGGCCGCCGCCGCGCTGGTGGCGGTCTGGGGCCTGCTCGCGGCGCTGGTGCTGGCGCACATGCCGGTCGGCCAGCCCAGCCTCGCGCAGGCGGTGCGGCTGGCGGCGCGCTTCGCGCTGCTCGGCGCGCCGGTGATGGTGGCGCTCTTCCTGCTGTTCCCGCGCGTCGGTCCGCTGTGGGGCGTGCCGGCCGACGCCGGCGCGAAGACCGGCCTGTCGGGCGAGATGCGCATGGGCATGATCGCCGAGTTGGCGGCCGACGCGAGCATCGCGATGCGCCTGCGCGTGCTGTCGGGGCCGCTGCCGCCGCCGCAGGCGCTGTACTTCCGCGGTCCGGTGCTCGGGGCCTTCGACGGCAGCACCTGGCGCGTGCAGCGTCCGAGCTTCGCCGCCGAGCAACGGCCGGTGCTGGACCTGCGGCCCGAGGGCGAACCGGTGCGCATGGAGGTGACGCTGGAGCCGCTGCGGCTCGCGACCGTGCCGGTGCTCGAGGCCACGCCGGAACTGCCGGCGCTCGGCGGGCTGCGCACGCGGCTGCGCGACGACCTGCACTGGGTCGCCGACCGCCCGGTGATGGAGCGGCTGCACTTCGAGACGGTGTCGTGGCCGCGCTTCCGCCATGGCCCGGTCGAGCCGGTGCTCGGCCTGCAGGACTACCTGGAGCTGCCGCCCGGCAACAACCCGCGCACGCTGGCGTGGGCCGCCGCGCTGCGCCGCGACCCGCGCTGGGCCGAGGCCGACGCGCGCGCGCTCGCCGGCGCGCTGATGGACCACATCCGCACCCAGGGCTACACCTACACGCTCTCGCCCGACGCCTACGATGAGGCCGGCCGCGGCACCGCCGTCGACGAGTTCTGGCTCGACCGCAAGCTCGGCTTCTGCGAGCACTTCGCGAGCGCCTTCGTCGTCGTGATGCGCGCGCTCGACGTCCCGGCGCGCGTCGTCACCGGCTACCAGGGCGCCGAGCGCGACGAGGCCAGCGGCACGCTGATCGTGCGGCAGAGCTTCGCCCACGCCTGGGCCGAGTACTGGCAGCCCGGCGAGGGCTGGGTGCGGGCCGACCCGACGGCCGCCGTGGCCCCCGACCGCATCGACCGCAGCCGGCCGCTGGCGCCGCCGCGCGGGCTGGTCGCGAGCGCGATCGACGGCATCGCGCCCGGGCTGCTGCTGCGTGCCCGCGCCGCCTGGGAAGCCGTCAACTTCCAGTGGAACCAGTGGGTGCTGAACTACTCCCGCGGTGTGCAGTTCGACCTGCTGCGGCAGCTCGGTGTCGGCACGCCGAGCTGGGAGGATCTGGCGCTGCTGCTGATCGGCCTGCTGAGCGCTGCCAGCCTGGCCGGCGCTGCGTGGGCCGCCTGGGATCACCGCCGCCAGGACCCCTGGCTGCGCGCCTGGGCACGCGTACGGCGGCGCGCGGCCGAACTCGGCCTGCCGGCCGACGCGCACGTGGCGCCGCGCACGCTGGCCGCGGCGCTGCAACGCCGAGCAGGTGCCGAGGCGCAGCCCGCGGTCGACGCGCTGCGTGCCCTCGAGGCGCTGCGCTACGCCCGCCGCGACGCCGCCACTGCCGCGGCGTCACCCCGCCACCTCGCCGACGCGGCGCTGCGCGCGCTGGCCTCGCTCGGCCGCGAGCCGCGAACCGCGGCGCCCCTTCCGACCGCCCGATGACCCCCGAGACCCCGCCCCGCCGCGCGCCGACACGCCGCACCGCCCTCGCCGCCTGCGCCCTCGGCGCGGCGGCCCTCGCCTGCCCTACCGTGCTGCCGGCCCGCGCGCGCACCGACGAGCCCGCCGCCTACGGCCGCCGCGACGACGTGCTGGCGCTGGCCGCCGAGATCGCACGCCAGCATGGCCTCGATGCGGCCTGGGTCGAGGCGGCGCTGGCCCAGGCCCGCCACCAGCCGACCATCGTGAAGCTGATGGCCCCGCCGCCTGCCGGCACCGCGAAGAACTGGGCCGCCTACCGCTCGCGCTTCGTCGAGCCGCTGCGCATCCGCGCCGGCGTCGCGTTCTGGCGCGAGCAGGCGGACTGGCTGGCGATGGCGCAATCGCGCTTCGGCGTGCCGCCGGCGATCGTCGTCGGCATCGTCGGCGTCGAGTCGATCTACGGCCGCGAGGTCGGCCGCTGGCGCGTGCTGGACGCGCTGGCGACGCTGGCGCTCGACTTCCCGAAGACCGACCGGCGCGACCGCAGCGCCTTCTTCGCCGACGAGCTGGGCCGCTTCCTCGCGCGCTGCCGCCGCGACAACACCGACCCGACGGGGCCGCTCGGCAGCTTCGCCGGCGCGATGGGCTGGCCGCAGTTCATGCCGAGTGCGGTGGACCAGTACGCGGTCGACTTCGACGGCGATGGCCGCATCGACCTGCACGCGAGCCCGGCCGACGTGATCGGCTCGGTGGCGCATTACCTCGCCGCCTTCGACTGGCAGCCCGGCATCGCGACCCACCATGCGGTCGACGCGCCGGTCGAGGTGGCCGACCGCGCCGCGCTGCTCGGCCCCGACATCCTGCCGAGCTTCACCGCGGCCGAGTTCGCTGCCCGCGGCGCAAGGCTGGACGCCGCCGGCCAGCGCCATGCCGGGCTGCTGGCGCTCGTCGAGCTTCAGAACGGCGACGCGGCGCCGAGCTACGTGGCCGGCACCGAGAACTTCTACGCGATCACGCGCTACAACCGCTCGAGCTACTACGCGATGGCGGTCATCGAGCTCGGCGCCGCGGTGCAGGCGGTGGTCGACGCGACGCGCTGATCAGCGCCGACGCCGCGGCGTTCTCGTACGGTCGTAGAACTCCGCCGGCTTGCCGGACACCCAGCGCACGAAGGCGGCGATCTCGGGGTGCGCGCGCAACGCCGCCCAGTCGCGGTAGTCGCGCGCCAGCTCGCGCTCGCTGAAGCTCGCGTGCAGCTTGCGGTGGCAGATCCGGTGCAGCGTCGCCACGTTGCCCGGCTCGGTGCGGCCGCCCTCGCTGCGCGGCACGCGGTGGTGCAGGTCGGCGCTCGGACCCGGCACGATGGGCCGGCCGCACAGCGGGCAGTCGGGCAGCGACTCGGCGGCCGCGGCGCCGATGGGCTCGCTGCCGCGCAGCCGGCGCTTGGCGACCATCGCTCAGGACAGGCGCGTCGGCGGCGGTGGCGGGTTCGGGTGCAGCCGCGCCATCACATGGCTGTCGGCGTAGACGCCGTCGCGCAGCGCATAGCCGCGCAGCGTGCCCTCGATCTCGAAGCCGAACTTGCGGTACAGCGCGATCGCCGCCGCGTTGTCGGTGAACACATGCAGCTCCAGACGCAGCAGTTGGGCCCAGCGGTCGGCGTAATCGCAGATCGCCTGCATCAGCGCGCTGCCGACGCCCTGGCGCTGCGCCGACGGCACGACCGAGATGCCGAAGTACATCGCATGGCGTCGGCGCGGCAACGGCCCGGCCGGGTGCAGCCCGGCACTGCCGATGAGCTGACCGTCGCGCTCGGCCACCAGGGCCAGGTCGGGCTTGCCGGGCGCCAGCGTTTCGGCCAGTCGCGCCTTCCACAACTCCTCGCTCGGATAGGGCATCTGCAGCAGGCCGGCGTAGGCCGCCGGATCGCCCATCATCCGCGCGTAGCCAGCGGCATCCTGCGTCGTCGCACGGCGCACCGTGATCGGCGACGCGGCCCCCATCGTCAGACCCGCTCGCCGACCCAGCCGGCCACCGAGGCCAGCGCCGCCGGCAGCGCCGCGGCATCACTGCCGCCGGCCATCGCGAGGTCGGGCTTGCCGCCGCCCTTGCCGCCGACCTGCTGGGCGACGAAGTTGACCAGCTCGCCGGCCTTGACCTTGGCCGTGCTGTCGGCGGTGACGCCGGCCGCGAGCTGGACCTTGCCGCCGTCCACCGCAGCGAGCACGATGGCCGCGGTCTTGAGCTTGTCCTTCAGCTTGTCCATGGTCTCGCGCAGCGCCTTCGCGTCGGCGCCGTCGAGTGTGGCGGCGAGCACCTTCAGGCCCTTCACGTCGACGGCCTTGGCGAGCAGCTCGTCGCCCTGCGAGGAGGCCAGCTTGCCCTTGAGCGCCGCGAGCTCCTTCTCGAGCGCGCGCACCTGCTCGAGCACCGCGCTCACCCGCGCCGGCACCTCGGCCGGCGCGGCCCTCAGCGTGCCGGCGATACCGCTGACCGTGCCCTCGAGCGACTGCACCCAGGCCAGCGCGTTGTCGCCGGTGATGGCCTCGACGCGACGGATGCCGGCCGCCACGCCCCCTTCGGCGACGATCTTGAACAGGCCGATGTCGCCGGTGCGCTGCACGTGCGTGCCGCCGCACAGCTCGCGGCTCGTGCCGATGTCGAGCACGCGCACCACGTCGCCGTACTTCTCGCCGAACAGCATCATCGCGCCGAGCTTCTGCGCCTCGTCCATCGGCAGCACGCGCGCCTGGGTCGGCGCGTTGGCCAGGATCTCGGCATTGACCTTGGCCTCGACCTCGCGGATCTGCGCG
>CAYLKR010000149.1:0-6491 GCA_964384225.1 uncultured Methylibium sp. | reverse complement strand
GACATCCGCGCGCTGGTGCTGGTGGCCGCGCCCGAGGGCGTGGCGGCGCTGGCCGCCGCCCACCCCGAGGTGCGCTGCTGGACGGCGGCGATCGACAGCCACCTCAACGAGGTGGGCTACATCATTCCCGGCCTGGGCGATGCCGGCGACAAGATCTTCGGGACCAAGGGATGAAACGACTCTCTTCCGCCGCCGCCGCGGCCCTGCTGCTCGCCGCCTGCACGCAGGAGACGCAGAACCGCCTGAAGCGCGACATCCAGAACTGGACCGGCACCAACGGCGTGCTCGAGGTCTATGCGGGGCCGCAGGTGGTCAAGCGCTTCCTGAAGATCGACAAGCTCAGCACCGCCTACGGCACCGACGACGGCGCCGCCCGGGGCTACCGCTACGGCTACGGCGTGCTCGACGAGAACCTCGACGGCCTGGCGGGCGAGGGCGAGAAGCGCGTCTACTTCGAGATCGGCGAGTTCACCAGCTACGTGTTCTTCGAAGCGCCGCGCTAGGGCCTGTTAACGCGAGCCCTTCGAGGGCGTCAACAGGCCCTAGGCCGCACCGGCCGCCAGCCGCCGATCGGCCCAGCGGCTGAGCAGCAGCGCCGCCACGACCCAGGCCAGCCCGATCCAGTGCAGGCCGGCGTACACGGCCCGCCCGCTCTCGCCGAGCGCCAGATGCGCCGCGACCACCGCGCCGCCGCCGGCGGCGCCGACCGCCTGGCCGAGGTAGATCGCCGACGTGTTGAGCGCCATCAGCGCCCCGGCCAGCGCCGGCGCGGCGTGGCCGAGCCGCGCCTGCTGGGCCGAGTTCGACGAGAAACTGCCCAGCGCCCAGGGCACCAGCACCGCCGCCATCGCCGCGTAGCCGTCGGCCAGCGGCCACAGCAGCAGCGACAGCGCGACGGCGCCGATCAGCCAGAACACCGAGCGCGCGGCGCCGATGCGGTCCACATGGCGCGACAGCAGCACGTTGCCGAGCAGCACGAAGGCGCCGAACCAGGCGAACAGCAGGCTGATCTCTGTCGCACCGGCGCTGAGCACCGCCTTGTAGTACGGCGCCATGTAGCTGAACAGCGTGAACTGGCCGGCGCCCAGCAACGCCGTCACGGCCACGATCGCCATCAGCGCCGGATGCGTGAGCACCTCGCGCCAGGTGCTCAGGTTCAGGGCGGGCGGGCGGATGCCTTCGGGCACAACGCGCCAGACCCAGGCGGCGCTCGTCAGGCCCAGCAGCGCCACGAGGCCGAAGGCCCAGCGCCAGCCCAGCGCCTCGCCGATGTAGCTGTGCAGCGGCAAGCCGAACACCGACGCGACGGACCAGCCGAGGAAGATGAAGGTGATCGCACGGCCGCGCTCCTCGGGCGGCGCCAGCCAGCCCATCGCCGCGGCGGCCTGCGGCGTGAAGACGGCGGCGGCCAGCATCGTCAGCGCGCGCACCGGGACGAGGGCCGTGTAGCTCGGCATCAGGGCCGACACCGCATGGCCGAGCGCGAACCAGACCAGCGCCAGCGCCAGCAGCCGCCGGCGGTCCCAGCGGCCGACCGCCGCGGCCAGCAGCGGCGCGCCGACGCACATCATCACCGCGGCGATCGCGATCAGCTGGCCGCCGAGCGCCACGCTGACCTCGAGCGAGCGCGTCAGGTCGTTCAGCGAGCCGGCGACGACCATCACGCCGCAGCCGATCGTGAAGTTGCCGGCCAGCAGCGCCCAGCGGGCGCCGCGCAGCCGGACGGCGCGCTCAGTTGCCACGCCGGATCCGCAGGGCCTCGGGGTTGACGATGTTCGTCGGTTCGCCGCGGATGAAGGCGATCACGTTGTCGAAGGCCGCGCTGAAGTACTGCTCGTAGCTCTCCAGCTCCACGTAGCCGATGTGCGGCGTGCACACCGCGTTCTCCAGCCGCAGCAGCGGGTGGCCCTGCAGGATGGGCTCGCTGTCGAACACGTCGACCGCGGCCATGCCGGGGCGGCCGCGGTTCAGCGCGGTGACCAGCGCGTTCTCCTCCAGCAGCTCGGCGCGCGAGGTGTTGACGAAGAGGGCGGTCGGCTTCATGCGGTGCAGGTCGTCGAGGGTGACGATGCCGCGCGTGCTCTCGTGCAGCCGCAGGTGCAGCGACAGCACGTCGCTGCTTTCGAAGAAGGCCTCGCGCGTGGGCGCGGCCAGGCAGCCGTCGGCCTGCGCCTGGTAGCGCGAGGCCTCGCTGCCCCAGACCTGCACCGCCATGCCGAAGGCGCGGCCGTAGCCGGCCACGAGCTGGCCGATGCGGCCGTAGCCCCACAGCCCCAGCGTCTTGCCGCGCAGCACGGTTCCGAGGCCGAAGTTCGGCGGCATCGACGCCGACTTCAGCCCCGACTGCTGCCAGGCGCCATGCTTGAGGTTGCCGACGTACTGCGGGATGCGGCGCGAGGCCGCCATGATCAGCGCCCAGGTCAGCTCGGCCGGCGCGACCGGCGAGCCCACGCCTTCGGCCACCGCGATGCCCAGCCGCGTGCAGGCTTCCACGTCGATGTGCGGGCCGGCGCGGCCGGTCTGGGCGATCAGCCGCAGCTTGGGCAGCTTCTCCAGCAGCTGGCGCGGGAACTGGGTGCGCTCGCGGATCGTCACCAGCACCTCCGCGTCGCGCAGCCGCACCGAGAGCTGGCCGATGCCCTTGACCGAGTTGGTGAAGACCTTGGCTTGGTAACCGTCGAGCTTGGCGGCGCAGGCGAGCTTGCGCACCGCGTCCTGATAGTCGTCCAGGATGATGATGTTCATGGGGGCAGGGCAGGCGGCGCGGGGCGCCTCGGGAACCGCGACGATTGTGCCCGCCATGGCGTCGCGGTCCGTGTCCAGCCGTCACCGCCCCGATTGCGGCGGCGCGCGCGCAGCGGTTAGGCTGGCGCCATGACATGGATGCTGCGCGCCCTCGGGCTGCTGTTCGGCCTGATGCTGGCGGGGCTCGGCATCGTCGCGGTCGGCGCGCTGGTCTACCGCCACCTCGCGCTGCCGGTCACCGAGGGGCGACTTGCCGTCGGCGGCCTGCGCGCCGCGGTCGAGATCGAGCGCGACGCGCAGGGCATCCCGACGATCCGCGCCACCTCCGACGACGACGCCTGGTTCGGGCTGGGCTTCGTCCATGCCCAAGACCGGCTGTGGCAGCTCGAAACCCATCGCCGGATCGGCGCCGGCCGGCTGGCCGAGGTCTTCGGCGCCCCGGCGGTGGACGGCGACCGCTTCCTGCGCGTGCTCGGCGTGCGCCGCCGCGCCGAGCAGCAGTGGGCGCAGGCCAGCCCGGCGGTGCGCCAGCTGCTCTCGGCCTACGCCGCCGGCATCAACGCCTACGTGCGCGAGCACCAGCGCGCCCGGCCGCCGGAGTTCCTGCTCCTCGGCCTGCATCCGGAGGAATGGAGCCCGGTCGACAGCCTTGCGTGGTCGACGATGATGGCCTGGGACCTGGGCGGCAACTGGGGCACCGAGCTGCTGCGCATGCGGCTGGCGCAGCGCATGCCGGTCGAGCGCATCCGCCAGCTGCTGCCGCCATACCCCGGCGAGCGGCCGCTCGCGACGGCCGACTACGCGCAGCTCTACCGCCAGCTCGGCATCGGCAGCGCGCCGGCGACCGCGGACGCCGGGCCCGGCCCGCTGCCGTGGGTGGCCGAGACGGGGGTCGAGGGCGCCGGCTCCAACAACTGGGTGGTCGCCGGCTCGCGCAGCGTGACCGCCCAGCCGCTGCTCGCCAACGACCCCCACCTGCGGCTCGGCGCGCCGTCGCTGTGGTACTTCGCGCGCCTGGAGGCGCCCGGCCTCAAGGTCGCCGGCGCCACGATGCCCGGGCTGCCGCTGGTCGTGCTGGGCCAGAACCGCCACATCGCCTGGGGCTTCACCAACACCGGCCCCGACGTGCAGGACCTCTACCTCGAGCGCATCGACCGCAACGACCCGCGGCGCTACGAGACGCCGGGCGGCTGGGCCAGCTTCGAGACCTTCGAGGAGGAGATCCGGGTCAAGGACGCGCCGGCCGTGCGCTTCACCGCGCGCCGCTCGCGCCACGGCCCGGTGCTGTCGGACCTGCCCGGGCTGGCCGACGGCCTGACCGGCGAGCCCGACGCCAACGGCCGGCGGCCCTATGTGCTGGCGCTGCGCTGGACGGCGCTCGACACCGACGCCGCGAGCACCTTCGCCGCGGGGCTGGCCTTCAACCATGCGCGCTCGGTGGACGACTTCCTCGCCGCGTCGGCCGACTACGTGGCACCGATGCAGAACATGGTGGTCGCCGACGCCCAGCGCATCGCGATGGTGGCGGCCGGCCGCGTGCCGCTGCGCAAGCCGGAGAACGACCTGCGCGGCCTCGTCCCGGTGCCGGGCTGGGACCCGAAGTACGACTGGGCCGGCTACGTCCCGGCCGACGCGACGCCGCGCGAGCTCGACCCGGCGCGCGGCTGGATCGCCACCGCCAACCAGCGCATCCACGGCCCGCAGTACCCGCACTTCATCACCAGCGACTGGATGGCGCCGTACCGCCAGCAGCGTATCGAGCGGCTGCTCGCCGCGCGGCCGCTGCACAGCCTCGACAGCCTGGCGGCGATCCAGGCCGACGTGCTGTCCACGGCCACCCAGCGCCTGCTGCCCTGGCTGCGACGCGCCCACAGCATCCACCCGCTGGCCGAGCCGGCGCGCAGCGAGCTCGAGGGTTTCGAGGGCACGATGGCCGCCGAGCGCGCCGCGCCGCTGATCTTCTGGGCCTGGGTGCGGCAGCTGACGCGCGGCGTGTTCGCCGACGACCTGGGCGCGGCGCTGTTCGAGCGCCAGCTCGCGCACCGCAGCTTCCGCGACGCGCTCGAAGGCGTGCTCGAACGCGATGACACCAGCTGGTGCGACGACCTCACCACCGCCGGCGTGCCCGAGACCTGCTCGGCCCAGGCGGACGCCGCGCTGACCCGCGCGCTGATCGAGCTCGAGGCGGCCTATGGCTCCGATGTCTCGCAGTGGCGCTGGGGCCAGGCGCATGCCGCGCGCGCCGAGCACCGGCCGTTCAGCCGTGTGCCCTGGCTGGCGCGCTGGTTCGAGCTGCGCACGCCGGTCGGCGGCGACACCTTCACCGTCAACGTCTCGCGCGTCGGGCTGCGGCCCGACGCCATCACCGGCGAGCTCTACCTCGCCGAGCACGGGCCCAGCCTGCGCGCGCTCTACGACCTGCGCAACCCGCAGCGCTCGCGCTTCATGCACAACACCGGGCAGAGCGGGCTGGTGTTCAGCAGCCACTACCGCAACCTCGTCGAGCCCTGGGCGCGGGTCGACTACCTGCCGGTGTGGGGCGACGGCCGGCCGGGCCGCCTGCTGCGCCTCGCGCCGCGCTGAGGCCCGGCCCGCGCTCAGCGGGGCGTCAAGGTCTCGGCCTGGCGCGCCACCGCCTCGGCAAGCGCGAACACGGAGCAGGGCGCACTGCCTTCGGCCTTGTTGTTGATCGTCACCAGCGCCCGGTGGCCGGCCGCCGCCGTGGCGGCGATCACCCGTGCCAGAACCTCGCGCGTGGCCGGATCCGGCGCCTGCAGGCGATCGAAGGGCGCGAACCGGTCCTTCGCCTCGCCGTAGGCCAGGCCACGCTGCAGGTTCCAGCGGCACACGAGCGGGCCGGGCCAGAGGGCGCGCAGCATCGGGAGCTGCGCCTCGATCGGGGGCATGCGGTCGTGCAGGCCGAGGCACCAACGCACGCCCTGCGCCTTGAGCAGCGCCGCGAGCTCGGGGCCGAGCAGGGCGGCGTCACGCAGTTCGAGCGCCAGCACACCGTGCGGCGGCCGCGGCAACTGCGCGAACAGGCGGTCGAGCAGGGCCAGCAGCCGCTGCGGCTCGGCGAGCCAGGCACGAGGCAGCGGCGAAAGCTGGAACACGAGGGCGCCGAGCCGCTCGCCGAGGCCGTCGACCACGGGCTGCACCACCTCCGCCAGCGCGGCGGCGGGGTCGAGGAAGCGCGGATTGGGTTGCGCCGGGCGGCCCGATCCGGCCTCGCGGACCACCGCATCCGTGACGCTGGCGGCTGCCTTGACGACGAAGCGGAAGTCCGGGGGTACCTGCGCCGCCAGTCCAGCGTACTCGGCCGCCGGCAACGGCCGGTAGAAGCTGCGGTCGAGGCTCACGGTGCGCAGCAAGGGGTGCGCAGCATAGGCAGCGAGGCCGTCGCGGGCCAGCCGGGCCGGCGTGTGCTCGCCGTCGAACACGAGGCCGCGCCACCCTGGAAAGGACCACGACGAGGTCCCCAGCATCACCCGCGGGTCCAGGCGCCCGGCCAGTTCGCGGAGATCGATCGGCACTTCGGCCGCCGCGACGCCGGTCGAGCGGCGACGACGCGGTTCGTCGGGCGCGTCGTCCTCGAACAGTTCGCCGCTCGGCGCGGTGCCATGGGGGGAGGCCATGGCGGGGAGTATCGGATCAGGGCGCTTCGGCTTGCCGAGCGGCGGACCGCATGCGGGATCGATCTAGGTCGATCTCGATCTAGGTCGAGTTTTTAGTTGACATAATATACA
>CAYLKR010000148.1:0-6512 GCA_964384225.1 uncultured Methylibium sp. | reverse complement strand
GCATGTTCACCAGCCGCGCCGAGTACCGGCTGCAGCTGCGCGAGGACAACGCCGATCTGCGGCTGACCGAGGCCGGGCGGGCGCTGGGGCTGATCGACGACGCGCGGTGGGAGGCGTTCTGCCGCAAGCGCGACGCGGTTTCACGTGAAACCGAGAGGCTGCGAACCAGCTGGATCCGCCCGGCGACGTTGCCGGCAGCCAACGCTGAACGCCTGTTTGGCAAAGCGTTGGAGCACGAGCACTCGCTGGCGGAGCTGCTGCGCCGGCCGGGCGTCGGCTTCGATGCCGTGGCCGAGGCGGCGGCGATCGCTCGGCTCGACGGTGCGGTTTCACGTGGAACGCTGCGCGCCGAGTTCGGCGTGGCGCTGGCCGACGCGGTCATCGAGCAGCTCGAGGTCGCGACCAAATACGCCGGCTACATCGACAAGCAGCGCGAGGACGTCGAGCGCGTCGCGCACTACGAGCGGCTGCGTCTGCCAGCCGAACTCGATTACCGCGAGGTCAGCGCGCTCAGCCACGAGGTGCGCCAGAAGCTGCAAGCCCAGCGGCCCGAGACGCTGGGCCAGGCCTCGCGGATCTCCGGCGTGACGCCGGCGGCGATCTCTCTGCTGCTGATCCACCTGAAGAAGGGCCGCTTCAAGGGCTTCGCCGAGCCGGCGCAGCCGCGGGCGGCCTGAAGGTGGCCGACGAGGCCCTGGCCCAGGCCCTGGCCGACGGGGCTGCGCACCTCGGCGTGGCGCTCGACGCCCCGCAGCAGGCGATGCTGCTCGACTACCAGCGGCTGATCGGTCGGTGGACCCGCACCTACAACCTGACCGCGGTGCGCGAGCCGGCGCAGATGCTGGTCCAGCACCTGCTCGACAGCCTCGCGCTGGTCGGTCCGCTGCGGCGCCACAGCGGCGGCGCACCGCGGGCGCTGCTCGACGTCGGCAGCGGTGCCGGCCTGCCGGGCGTCGTGCTGGCGATCGCCTGCCCGGAGCTCGAGGTGACGTGCGTGGACACGGTCGCGAAGAAGGCCGGGTTCATGCGGCAGGCCGGCGCCGAGCTCGGCTTGCGCAACCTCACCGCGGTCCACGCCCGCGTCGAGGCGCTGAAGGCGCGGCCCTGGGACCTGATCGTGTCGCGCGCCTTTGCGTCGCTCGCGGACTTCGTCGGCCTGACCGGCCCGCTGCTGGCGGCCGACGGCGTCTGGATCGCCATGAAGGGGCGGCGGCCGGACGACGAGATCGTGGCGCTGCCGCCCGGGGTCGAGGCGTTCCACGTGGAACCGCTACAGGTGCCCGGCCTGGAGGCCGAGCGTTGTCTGGTGTGGCTGCGGCCAAGGAGAGAGGCATGAAGTTCGCACGCATGGGGCTGATCGCGCTGGCGCTGCTCGCGGGGGCGCCGCTGCGTGGCGCCGACGCGCCGCTGCAGGCGCTGCCCACCCTCGACGTGCCGGCCTACATGGGCACCTGGTACCAGGTCGCGCTGTACCCGAACTGGTTCCAGCGCAACTGCGCGAGCGACACCCGGGCGCAGTACCGGCTGCTGCCGGGCGGGGCGGTCGAGGTCCTCAACCGCTGCCGCCGCGCCGACGGCAGTGAAGACGCGGCGGCCGGGCTGGCGAAGCCGGTCGGCAGGCTCGAGGGCGACCGGCTCGCACCGGCGCAGCTCGAGGTCAGCTTCCTGCCGGCCGCCCTGCGCTGGCTACCCTTCGGGTGGGGGCGCTACTGGATCGTGGACCTGGCCGACGACGGCCGCTATGCGATCGTCAGCGAGCCGAACCGCGAGTACCTCTGGGTGCTGGCGCGCGCCCCACAGCTGTCGGCGGACGACGAAGCGACGGTGCGTGCGACACTGCAGCGGCTCGGTTTCGACCTGAACCGGCTCGAACGCCACCGCCACACGCCTGCACGTTGACACTGGGCGTAAACTGGTTGAAACTTCAACCAGTTGAATTTCTGGTTGGAATGATCGGATGTCCGCGACCACCGTCGGCGCCTTCGAGGCCAAGACCCATCTGTCGGCGCTGCTCGACCGGGTCGAGCGCGGCGAGGAGATCCTGATCACCAAGCATGGCCGGCCGGTGGCGCGGCTGGCGCCGGTCGCCGCCGCGGTCGATGCCGACGTCGCCGAAGCCGTGGCCCGGCTGCGCGAGCTGAACCTCAGCCTGGGCGGCATCGACTGGCGCTCGCTGCGCGACGAAGGACGCCAGGGGTGAGCGCGCTGGTGCTCGATGCCTCGGCCGCACTGGCGTGGTGCTTCGTCGAGGAGCGCACGCCGGCCTCGCAGCAGCTGCTCGACCGCGTCGCGCGCGAGGGCGCCGTCGTTCCGCCGCTGTGGCACCTGGAGGTCGGCAACATCCTGCATGCGGCCGAACGGCACGCCCGCGCGACGATCGCCCAGGTGGCCGATGCGATCGGCAGCCTCGCGCGCCTGCCGATCGCCACCGACCAGGCCGACGCCGCCCAGCGCGCGCGCGAGTCACTGGCGCTGGCGCGCCAGCACAGGCTCAGCGTCTATGGCGCCTGCTACCTCGACCTGGCGCTGCGCCGCGCGCTGCCGCTGGCCACGCTCGACGAGGCGCTGCAGCGCGCCGCGCGCGAGACCGGCGTCGAACTGATCCCGCTCTGACCTCCCCGCCCGCCATGTCCCGCATCTTCTGCATCGCCAACCAGAAAGGCGGCGTCGGCAAGACGACGACCACCGTCAACCTCGCCGCCGGCCTGGCGCAGATCGGCCAGCGCGTGCTGGTCGTCGACCTCGACCCGCAGGGCAACGCGACCATGGGCTCGGGCATCGACAAGCGCACGCTCGAACTCAGCGTCTACGACGTGCTGCTCGAATCGGCCTCGGTCGCCGAGGCGAGACAGCGCAGCGAGAAGGGCGGCTACGACCTGCTCGGCGCCAACCGCGAGCTCGCCGGCGCCGAGGTCGAGCTGGTCGAGCTCGAGCGCCGCGACCAGCGGCTGCGCACCGCGCTCGCCGCGGTGGCCGAGGACTACGACTTCGTGCTGATCGACTGCCCGCCGTCGCTGAGTCTGCTGACGCTCAACGGCCTGTGCGCCGCGCATGGCGTGGTCGTGCCGATGCAGTGCGAGTATTTCGCGCTCGAAGGCCTGTCGGACCTCGTCAACACGATCAAGCAGGTGCACGCCAACCTGAACCGCGACCTTCAGATCATCGGCCTGCTGCGGGTGATGTTCGACCCGCGCATCACGTTGCAGCAGCAGGTCAGCGAGCAACTGAAGGCCCACTTCGGCGAGAAGGTCTTCGACACCGTGATCCCGCGCAACGTGCGCCTTGCCGAGGCGCCGAGCTACGGCCTGCCGGGCGTGGTGTTCGATGCCCAGTCCAAGGGCGCGCAGGCCTTCGTGCAGTTCGCGCACGAGATGGTGGCGCGCATCGGCAGCCTGCGGTGAGCACCGCGGCCGCGCTCGACGACGCGGTGGGCGCCGGCGGGTTGTCGCCGCGCTTCGACGCCGCGCTGCTCGCGCGCATCGAGGACGCCGGACTCAATGCCTCGGCGCCGCCGCAGCAGCGCCTGCTCGGCGGCTGGGTGCTGCGGCTGTCGCCCGGCAAGGCCAAGCGTGCGCGCTGCGTCAACGCGCTGGCGGCCGGCCGGCTGCCGCTCGACGAGCTGCTCGCGCGCGCCGAAGCCGCGTTCCGCGACGCCGGCCTCCCCTTCATCGTGCGCATCACGCCGTTCACGCAGCCGCCGACGCTGGACGCGACGCTCGCGGCGCGCGGCCTGCGGCGCTTCGACGACAGCCTCGTGATGCTGCTCGACACCCTCGGCGGCACCGTCGCGGCGCCTGCCTTGCCCGCAGGGCTGGCGTTCGAGGCCGTCGGCCCGCAGGCCTTCGCCGCGGCCGCGGGCCGGTTGCGCGGCTCGCCGCCGGGCCAGCAGGCGGCGCATGCACAGCGCCTGGCGTCGTCGCCGGTGCCCTTCCAGGGCTGGTTGCTGCGGGGCGGCGGCGAGCTGCTCGCCTGCGGCCAGCTGGCCATCGAGGACGGACTGGCCGGGCTGTACGACATCTGCACCGTGCCGGTCCACCGCCGGCAGGGCCATGCGCGGCGGCTGTGCCGGCACCTGCTCGAGGCGGCGCAGGAGGCCGGCGCGCGCTGCGCCTACCTGCAGGTCGATGCCGGCAATGGGCCGGCGCGCCGGCTCTACGACAGCCTCGGTTTCACCGCAGGCTATGCCTATCACTACCGCAGTGCATCGCCGGAACTGACCTGAACGCGATGCGAATACTCACTTTGCCAGGCTGGCAGAGCTCCGGGCCGACGCACTGGCAGTCGCGCTGGGAGCGGCTGCACGGTCATCGGCGCGTCGACCAGCACGACTGGCAGCAGCCGCGGCGCGGTGACTGGATGGCACGGCTCGACGAGGTGCTGCTGGACGACGACCTGCCGGCGGTGCTGGTGGCGCACAGCCTGGGCTGCCAGCTGGTGGCAGCCTGGGCCGCGCACACCCGGCATGCGGCGCGCGTCGCGGCGGCGCTGCTGGTCGCGCCGCCCGATGTCGAGCGGCCCGACATGCCGCCCGCGCTCGCCCCCTGGCGGCCGATCGCGATGGGCCGGCTGCCGTTCCGCGCCACCGTCGTCGCCAGCAGCGACGACCCCTTTTGCAGCCTCGACCGTGCCGGCCGGATGGCCGCGGCCTGGGGCGCGACCTTCGTCGTCGCCGGGGCCCATGGCCACCTGAACGCCGAATCCGGCCTCGGCGACTGGCCCGCCGGACTCGCGCTGCTCCACGAACTCCACCCTGCCTGACGGACACACCATGGTCACGAAGAAACCCAAGGGCCTCGGCCTCGGCCTCGAAGCGCTGCTCGGTCCCAAGGTCAAGGACGAGCCGGCCACCGGCGCGGCGCCCGGCGCACCGTCGACGCTGCCCCTCGATCGGCTCCAGCCCGGCAAGTACCAGCCACGCACGCGCATGGACGAGGGCTCGCTCTACGAGCTGGCCGAGAGCATCAAGAGCCAGGGGGTCATGCAGCCGGTCCTCGTGCGGCCGGTCGACGGCGCGCGCTACGAGATCATTGCCGGCGAGCGCCGCGTGCGCGCGGCGCGCCTGGCCGGGCTGGACGAGGTGCCGGTGCTCGTCAAGGCGGTGCCCGACGAGGCCGCGGCCGTGATGGCGCTGATCGAGAACATGCAGCGCGAGGACCTCAACCCGCTGGAGGAGGCCCAGGGCCTGAAGCGGCTCGTCGACGAGTTCGGCCTGAGCCACGAGGCCGCGGCGCAGGCGGTCGGCCGCTCGCGCAGCGCGGCGACCAACCTGCTGCGCCTGCTGAACCTGGCCGAGCCGGTGCAGCAGATGCTGAAGGCCGGCGACCTCGACATGGGCCATGCGCGCGCGCTGCTGACGCTCGAGCGGGCCCAGCAGATCACCGCGGCCACCGAGGTCGTCTCGCGCAAGCTCAGCGTGCGCGAGGCCGAGCGGCTCGCGGCACGCCAAGGCGGCGCACGGCGCGACGCGCCGCAGCGCGCGCCGGCGGCCAAGCCCCGCGACGTGGCGCGCATCGAGGACGAGCTGGCTGACCTGCTGACGGCCACGGTCGAGATTCGCGTGAAGCCGGGCCGCAAGGGGGCGACGCGCGGCGAGGTCGCGATCGGCTTCGGCTCGCTCGACGAACTGTCGGGTCTGCTCGATCGCCTGCGCGGGTCGTCCAGCGGTTGACCAGGCGCCGCGGGCCGACCCGGTCCACCGCGCCGCCGCCGCAGCGTTGTGTCGTCGTCGACACCCGGCACGCGAAATGCAATGCTGCCACGAACCTCACGCAAAAGTCTTAATCGAAGAGATGGTTGGGGGAAGCAGCGGTAATGCGTGCATTGCGCGGCGACTTCTGTACGATCGTCATGGCAAGGCAGCGCTGCACAGTGGCCCGCTCTTCGCGCCGACCCTGGGCCGCAACACCCCGCGCCTGAACTGGAGGATGCGATGGATGTGATCAGCAATTTCGCCGCGCGCTACGAGCGCAACCGCGAAGAGGAACTCACGCTGGAGGAGTACCTCCAGATCTGCAAGCGCGAGCCGATCGCCTACGCCACCGCGGCCGAGCGCATGCTCAAGGCCATCGGCGATCCGGAGCTCGTCGACACGCGCAACGACCCGCGCCTGTCGCGCCTGTTCGCCAACAAGGTGATCAAGCGCTACCCGGCCTTCGCCGAGTTCTACGGCATGGAGGACTCGATCGAGCAGGTCGTCTCCTACTTCCGTCACGCGGCGCAGGGGCTCGAAGAAAAGAAGCAGATCCTCTACCTGCTGGGGCCGGTGGGCGGCGGCAAGAGCTCGATCGCCGAGCGGCTCAAGCAGCTGATGGAGCACGTGCCCTTCTACGCGCTGAAGGGTTCGCCGGTGAACGAGTCGCCGCTCGGCCTGTTCAGCGCCGACGAGGACGGCCCCATCCTCGAGAAGGAATACGGCATCCCGCGCCGCTACCTGACGCGCATCCTGTCGCCCTGGGCCGTCAAGCGGCTCGAGGAGTACGGCGGCGACATCCGCAAGTTCAAGGTCGTCAAGC
>CAYLKR010000147.1:0-6531 GCA_964384225.1 uncultured Methylibium sp. | reverse complement strand
AGCAGATGATCGAGCGCAACCTGCGGCTGGTCGTCAGCATCGCCAAGAACTACCTCGGCCGCGGCCTGCCGATGACCGACCTGATCGAGGAGGGCAACCTCGGCCTGATGCACGCGATCGGCAAGTTCGAGCCCGAGCGCGGGTTCCGCTTCTCGACCTATGCCTCATGGTGGATCCGTCAGGGCATCGAGCGCGCGATCATGCATCAGGCCCGCCTCGTGCGTCTGCCGGTGCATGTGGTGCGCGAGCTCAACCAGGTGCTCAAGGCGCGCCGCGCCCTCGAGAGCGACGCGGTCGCCGGCGGCGACCGCCGCACGGTGCGCGTCGAGGACATCGCGGCGGTCGTCGGCCGGCCGGCGTCGGAGGTGGCCGACCTGCTGCGCTTCGCCGAGCAGCCCACCTCGCTGGACGCGCCGCTCGAGCGCCACGGCGCCGACGCGACCCACGAGACCGTCATCGACCTGGTGGCCGACGAGCAGGCCGCCGACCCGATGGGGCTGACGCTGAGCCATGAGGTCGAGTCGCTGCTGCAGCATGGGCTGGACGAGCTCAGCGAACGCGAGCGCGAGGTGCTCTCGGGCCGCTACGGCCTGCACGACCGCGAGCCCGAGACGCTCGAGGTGCTGGCCGAGCGGCTCGGCCTGACGCGCGAGCGCATCCGCCAGATCCAGCAGGAGGCGCTGATCAAGCTCAAGCGCGGCATGGCGCGCCACGGGATCGGGCGCGACTCCATCTTCTGAGCGGGCACCGGGCCGCCGGGATAATCCGGCGATGACGGCAAAGGACGAATGGCTGACGGTCGAATCGCTCGACCTCGAGGCCCAGGGCGTGGCGCACGACGCCGACGGCAAGGTGGTGTTCGTCGACGGCGCGCTGCCCGGCGAGGAGGTGCAGGTCGCGATCCACCGCCGCAAGAACAACTGGGAGCAGGGCACGGTGACGGCGCACCGGCGCGAGAGCGCGCAGCGCGTCGTGCCGCGCTGCCCGCACTTCGGCACCTGCGGCGGCTGCAAGATGCAGCACTTCCACATCGGCGCGCAGGTTGCCGTGAAGCAGCGCGTGCTGGAGGACAACCTCTGGCATCTCGGCAAGGTGCGCGCCGAACGCATGCTGCGGCCGATGGAAGGCCCGACCTGGGGCTATCGCTACCGCGCGCGGCTGTCGGTGCGGCATGTGCACAAGAAGGGTCAGGTGCTGGTCGGCTTCCACGAGCGCAAGTCCAGCTATGTCGCCGACATGGGCCGCTGCGAGATCCTGCCGCCGCACGTCAGCGCGCTCTTGCTGCCGCTGCGCGCGCTGATCCACGGCATGGACGGTCGCGACAGGCTGCCGCAGATCGAGCTGGCGGTCGGCGAGGGTGCCGACGGGCTGGTGACGGCACTGGTGCTGCGCCACCTCGAGCCGCTGAGCGCCGCCGACCGCGAGCGGCTGCGCGCCTTCGGCGCCGAGCACCGCGTCCAGTGGTGGCTGCAGCCCAAGGGGCCGGACAGTGTCCAGCGGCTCGACGACGTCGGCCCCGAACTCGCCTACGCGCTGCCCGAGTTCGGCGTCGTGATGCCCTTCAGGCCGACCGACTTCACCCAGGTCAACCACCAGATCAACCGGGCGCTCGTTGTGCAGGCGCTGCGGCTGCTCGCGCCACGCGCCGACGAGCGGGTGATCGACTGGTTCTGCGGCCTCGGCAACTTCACGCTGCCGCTGGCGACGCGCGCGCGCGAGGTGCTCGGGATCGAAGGCAGCGAGGCGCTCGTCGCGCGCTCGCGGGAGAACGCCGCGCTCAACGGCCTGGCCGAGAAGACCCGCTTCGAGGCTCGCAACCTGTTCGAGCTGGCGCCTGCCGACCTGGCGGCCTACGGCCGCGCGGACAAATGGCTGGTCGATCCGCCGCGCGAGGGTGCGTTCGCGCTCGCCAAGGCGGTGGCCGATGCGGTGCAGGATCCGGCGACAGCGCCCGGCTGGTGGCCGCCGGGGCGTATCGTCTACGTCAGCTGCAACCCGGCCACGCTGGCGCGCGACGCCGGGCTGTTCGTGCACCAGGCGGGCTACCGCTGCACGCTGGCCGGCGCGGTCAACATGTTCCCGCACACGGCGCACGTGGAGTCGATCGCCGTGTTCGAGCGGCCCTGAAAACGAACAAGGCCCCGCGAGGGGCCTTGTCGACGGGGTGAGGCGACTTACTCGCGCTCGCCGCCGAACAGGCCGAGCAGGCTCAGCAGGCTCTGGAACACGTTGTAGACGTCCAGGTAGATCGCCAGCGTCGCGGTGACGTAGTTGGTCTCGCCGCCGTCGATCACGCGCTTGATGTCGTAGAGCATGAAGGCCGAGAAGATCACGACGGCGAGCGCCGAGATCGTGGCCATCAGCGCCGGCATCTGCAGCCAGATGTTGGCCACGGCCGCGACGATGATGCCGATCGCGCCGACCATCAGCCACTTGCCCATGCCGGACAGGTCGCGCTTGATCGTCGTCGCGAGCGTCGCCATGCCGAAGAACACCACCGCGGTGCCGCCGAAGGCGAAGGCGATCAGCGAGGCGCCGTTGCTGAAGCCGAGCACCGCGCCGATCAGGCGCGACAGCATCAGACCCATGAAGAAGGTGAAGCCCAGCAGCAGCGCGACGCCGATGCCGGAGTTCTTGAACTTCTCGATCGCGAAGAAGAAGCCGAACGCGACGCCCATGAACACCAGGAAGCCGATGAAGGGGCTGCCGGCGAAGAAGCTGAAACCGGTCGCCACCCCCACCCAGGCCCCCAGGACCGTCGGCACGAGCGACAGCGCCAGCAGCCAATAGGTGTTGCGCAGGACGCGGTTGCTCTGGGCAACGGCGCTACCGGCGTAACGGGTTTGCAGAGTCTGATCCATCCGATCCTCCAAGGTGAACAACAACGAAGCTGAGAACACGCTGACGGGATTCTAGTTCCCGTTGCGTATCACTTCGTCAGGATCAGCTTGCCCAACCGGGTGGCGCGCAGCAGGTAGAGCGCGCCGTTGTGCTCGATGTGCACGGCATTGCGCCCGCGCAGCAGGTCCGAACTGGGCAGGGCGCCGTCCGGCAGCCTCAATTCGGTGCACGTGGCCGGCGGGGGTTCAGCACCCACAGCAGCGCCAGCACCACGACCGCCAGGCTCCCGAGCAGCCACATCGCTCATGCCGCGGCCGCCGACAGGCTGCCGTGCCAGGCGATTGGCCGTTCGGCCTCGCGGCCGGCCCGGGAGTGCTCGAAGATCGCCCGGGCGTGCCCGACGCACTGACCGCAGCCGGTGCCGGCACCGGTGCAGACCTGCAACTCCTCGAACTCGGCGCAGGCGCCGGCGTGGTGCCGGAGGTCGCGGTCGGAGACACGGTGGCAGAGGCAGATGATCATGGCGCGGCGGTCGGTGCTGTCGCCACGGCGAGGGCCGCAGCGCGAGCGAATCATAAATGCGAATGATTCGCAACACAACTGGCAAACCTTGGTCCCGGTGAGGCCACCTGCACCGGTGCCGATCCGGCGCTCAGCTGCCGGCGTCGTCCATCTGCGACTGCAGGTAGTTCGGCAGGCCGACCTGATCGATCAGGCCGAGCTGGGTCTCGAGGAAGTCGATGTGCTCCTCGGTGTCGTCGAGGATGCGTTCGAGGATGTCGCGCGAGACGTAGTCGCGCACGCTCTCGCAATGGGCGATGCCGGCCTTGATGGTGGCCTGGGCGGCGGTCTCCAGTTGCAGGTCGCTCTTCAGCGCCTCGGGCAGGTCCTCGCCAATCAGCAGCTTGCCGAGGTCCTGCAGGTTGGGCAGGCCGTCGAGCATCAGGATGCGCTCGATCAGCTGGTCGGCGTGCTTCATCTCGCCGATCGACTCCGCGTACTCCTTCTTGGCCATGCGGCCGTAGCCCCAGTGCTTGAACAGCCGGTAGTGCAGGAAGTACTGGTTGGTGGCGGTGAGTTCGTTCTTCAGCTGCGCATTCAGGTGCGCAATGACCTGCGGATCGCCTTGCATCGTCGTTCTCCTGCGTTGAGGTCGTCCTTCGGGGGCAGGGCGAGGCGAGCGTCGCCCTTGGCTATAATTTACAGGTTTACCCGCATCGATCCAGCCCGCGCCCTCGACCGCTCCCGAGGCCCTCGCGTCGACCACCCGGAAGACCCCGATCCCCGCTCCCCCGGAGCGAGACCGGCGCGCGCCCAAAACGGAGAATGAGCCCGTGCTGCCTGACCTGCCTTCCGCCCTCCTCGTACTCGCAGACGGCACGGTCTTCCAAGGCACTTCGATCGGGGCGCCCGGGCACACGGTCGGCGAGGTGGTGTTCAACACCGCGCTCACCGGCTACCAGGAGATCCTCACCGACCCGAGCTACTGCCGGCAGATCGTCACGCTGACCTATCCGCACATCGGCAACACCGGGGTCAACGAGGAAGACGTCGAGGCCGGGAAGGTCCACGCCGCCGGCTTGATCGTCAAGGATCTGCCGGTGCTGGCGTCGAACTTCCGCCGGACGCGCACGCTGTCGCAGTACCTGCGTGACGAGGGCACAGTCGCGATCGCCGACATCGACACGCGCCGCCTGACGCGCATCCTGCGCACCCGCGGCGCGCAGAACGGCTGCATCCTCGCGCTGCCGGCCGGCACGACGCCGACGCAGGCCCACGTCGACGATGCGCTCGCGAAGGCGAAGGCCGCGCCGAGCATGGCCGGGCTGGACCTCGCCAAGGTGGTCAGTGCGACCATGCCCTTCGCCTGGACCGAGACCGAGTGGCAGCTCGGGGCGGGCTACGGCGTGCAGACCGCCCCGCGCTTCCACGTCGTCGCCTACGACTTCGGCGTCAAGCGCAACATCCTGCGCATGCTGGCCGAGCGTGGCTGCCAGGTCACCGTGGTGCCGGCCACCACGCCGGCCGCCGAGGTGCTGCTGCTCAAGCCGGACGGCATCTTCCTCAGCAATGGCCCGGGCGACCCCGAGCCCTGCGAGTACGCGATCGACGCCGCGCGCACCCTGATCGACACCGGCCTGCCGACCTTCGGCATCTGTCTGGGCCACCAGATCATGGCGCTGGCTTCGGGCGCGAAGACCTTCAAGATGAAGTTCGGCCACCATGGCGCCAACCATCCGGTGAAGGACCTCGACGACGGGCGCGTCAGCATCACCAGCCAGAACCACGGGTTCGCGGTGGACGAGAAGACGCTGCCGGCCACCTTGCGACCCACGCATGTGTCGCTGTTCGACGGCACGCTGCAGGGTCTGGCCCGCACCGACAAGCCGGCCTTCTGCTTCCAGGGTCATCCCGAAGCCTCCCCCGGACCGCATGACATCGGCTACCTCTTCGACCGCTTCGTTGCCCTGATGGAGTCCAAGTAAATGCCGAAGCGCAACGACCTCAAGAGCATCCTCATCATCGGCGCCGGCCCGATCGTCATCGGCCAGGCCTGCGAGTTCGACTACTCGGGCGCCCAGGCCTGCAAGGCGCTGCGCGAGGAGGGCTACCGCGTCATCCTCGTCAACAGCAACCCGGCGACGATCATGACCGACCCGGGCATGGCCGACGCGACCTACATCGAGCCGATCACCTGGCCGGTGGTCGAGAAGATCATCGCCAAGGAGCGCCCCGACGCGGTGCTGCCGACGATGGGCGGCCAGACCGCGCTGAACTGCGCGCTCGACCTGCATCGCCACGGCGTGCTGGCCAAGTACGGCGTCGAGATGATCGGCGCCAACGAACACGCGATCGAGAAGGCCGAGGACCGGCTGAAGTTCAAGGACGCGATGACCAAGATCGGCCTGAACTCGGCCAAGTCGGGCATCGCGCACTCGATGGAGGAGGCGCTGGCGGTGCAGAAGCGCATCCAGGCCGAGATCGGCGGCACGGGTTTCCCGATGGTGATCCGCCCGAGCTTCACCCTCGGCGGCACCGGCGGCGGCATCGCCTACAACCCCGACGAGTTCGAGGAGATCTGCAAGCGCGGCCTGGATCTGTCGCCGACCAAGGAGCTGCTGATCGAGGAATCGCTGATCGGCTGGAAGGAGTACGAGATGGAGGTGGTCCGCGACAAGGCGGACAACTGCATCATCGTCTGCTCGATCGAGAACCTCGACCCGATGGGCATCCACACCGGTGACTCGATAACCGTCGCGCCCGCCCAGACGCTGACCGACAAGGAATACCAGCTGCTGCGCAACGCCTCGATCGCGATCCTGCGCGAGATCGGCGTCGACACCGGCGGCTCTAACGTGCAGTTCGCCATCAACCCGGGCAACGGGCGGATGATCGTGATCGAGATGAACCCGCGCGTCAGCCGCAGCTCGGCGCTGGCCTCGAAGGCGACGGGGTTTCCGATCGCCAAGGTCGCAGCCAAGCTCGCCGTGGGCTACACGCTCGACGAGCTGCGCAACGACATCACCGGCGGCGCGACGCCGGCGAGCTTCGAGCCCAGCATCGACTACGTCGTCACCAAGATCCCGCGCTTCGCCTTCGAGAAGTTCCGCGAGGCCGACCCTCACCTGACGACCCAGATGAAGTCGGTCGGCGAGGTGATGGCGATGGGCCGCACCTTCCAGGAGAGCT
>CAYLKR010000146.1:0-6556 GCA_964384225.1 uncultured Methylibium sp. | reverse complement strand
GCGCGAGGTAGGGGCTGTCGGTCTCGATCAGGCAGCGCTCCAGCGGCACCTCGCGCGCCACCTCCTTCAGCTCGACGGCATTCTTGAACGTCAGGATGCCGGAGAAGGAGATCAGGAAGCCCAGGTCCAGCGCCGCCCGGGCAACCTCACGCGTCTCGGTGAAGCAGTGGAAGACGCCGCGGGCGCGGCCGCCGCCCTCCTCGCGCAGGATGGCCAGCGTGTCCTCGGAGGCGCTGCGGGTATGGATGACCAGCGGCAGGTCGCGCGCCAGCGCGGCGCGGATGTGGATGCGGAAGCGCTCGCGCTGCCAGGCCATGTCCTCGATGCTGCGACCGTTCAGGCGGTAATAGTCGAGCCCGGTTTCGCCGATCGCGACGACCTTGGGCCGTGCCGCCAGCGCGAGGAGGTCCTCCACGCTGGGCTCGCGCACGCCCTCGTTGTCGGGGTGCACGCCGGCGCTGCACCAGAAGCCGTCATGACCGACGGCCAGCGCATGGACAGTGTCGAACTCCTCCAGCGTCGTGCAGATGCACAGCGCGCGGTCGACGCGCTCGCGCGCCATCGCGGCACGGATCTCGGGCAGCGACGCGCGCAGCTCGGGGAAGCTCAGGTGGCAGTGGGAATCGACGTACATCGCGGCGGCGGGCGCCGCGGCGCGCGCGGCGATCAGATGGTCTGGGTCGGCTTCGAGCTGGAGATCGAGGTGCCGAGGATTTCCTCGATTTTCACCTTCAGCGCGCGCGTCTTCTCGTCGGTGGGGAAACGCACGCCGACGCCCTGGGTGCGGCCGCCCGAGGCATTGGCCGGCGTCACCCAGCCGACCTTGCCGGCCACCGGATAGCGCTGCGGATCGTCGGGCAGCGAGAGGAGCAGGTAGATGTCCTCGCCGAGCTTGTAGTCGCGCGCGGTCGGCACGAACAGGCCGCCATCGGCGAACAGCGGGATGTAGGCGGCGTACAGCGCGCCCTTCTCGCGGAACACGAGCTGGATCACGCTCGGCCGCGCGGCATTGGCGGCGGCGCCGGTCAGGGCTTTGGTGGTGACCTCGCTCATGGGGCCAGTGTAGCCAAAGGCCCGTCGCTCCCCGACGGTCTCGAAGCGGCGGCAGTGGGCAGCAATGCACGCCGGATGCGTTGGACGAGGGCCTCGGTGCCCAGCGGCGCGTTCCACGGGTGCTCGGCGTGGCGGGCCGCGGCCAGCAGTTCGCGGCCCGCGGTCGCCAGCCGCGGCAGATCGCCCGCCGGCGGCAGCACATCGGCCGGGAAGTAGCGCGGTGGCGCGCCGGCGGCAACGCACAGCGCGTCGTGGCCGAGCTTCTGCAGCGTGTCGATCACCAGCGGCAGCGGCCAGCCGGCCATCGCCGCGGCACGGCCGGCCAGCACCTCGCGCGGCAACGAGCGCCAGACGGCGGCCGTGACGCCCTGGGCCAGCCGCTCGGCGGCCTCCAGCGGTCGGCCGCCGGCGGCGGCGAGCAGCAGTTCGGGGTCATCGGCCCCCTGCCCGGCCAGCCATTGCGCCGCGGCTCCGGGCGGCGGCGGCAGCAGCGCCAGCGCCTGGCAGCGGCTGCGCACCGTGGCCATCAGCCGCTGCGGCGCCGCGCTGACGAGGATCAGCCGCGCCGCGCCGGGCGGTTCCTCCAGGGTCTTCAGCAGCGCGCTGGCACTGGCAGCGTTCATGCGTTCGGCCGGATGGATCAGCACCACCTTGGGGCCGCCGCGCGCCGCGGTCTGCTGGGTGAACGCGATCGCATCGCGGACCGCGTCGATGCGGATGTCCTTGCTGGGCTTGCGCTTGCCGGCCTCGCCGTCCGGCGTGTCCTCGTCGGTGATCCAGCCCAGCTCGAGCTGCAGCACCTCGGGCAGCAGCGGCCGCAGGTCGGGATGGGTGCGCGCGGCGAACAGCCGGCAGCCATCGCACTGCCCGCAGGCCGGTGCCGCGCCGCGATGCGTCTCGCACAGCCAGGCGCCGGCCACCGCCAGCGCCAGCTCGAACTGGCCGACACCGCGCGGGCCGTGGATCAGCAGCGCATGGCCGCGGCTGCGCTGCAGCGCCTGCTGCAGCGCTTGCTCGAGCCAGGGCAGATCGATGTTCACCAGCCGCGCGCGGCCAGCGCCGCGTCGATCTGGGCCGCGACCTGCTCGACCGGCCGGTCGGCGTCGATGCGCACGAAGCGCGCCGCATCGGCGGCGCAGCGCGCCGCGTAGCCGCCGCGCACGCGCTCGAAGAAGGCGCGGTCGAGGCGCTCGAAGCGGTCCGGCGCGCGCGCCGCGGCCAGGCGCTCGGCGGCCACGGCCGGGTCGAGGTCGAACCAGAAGGTCAGCGCCGGCTGGCGCAGGCCGTGCGGCCCCTGCTGGACCCAGCGCTCCAGTGTGGACAGCACGTCGAGATCGAAGCCGCGGCCGGCGCCCTGGTACGCGAAGGTCGCGTCGGTGTAACGGTCGCACAGCACCACGGCGCCCTCTGCCAGCGCCGGCTCGATGCGCTGGCGCAGGTGGTCGCGGCGCGCCGCGAAAATCAGGAGCGCCTCGGTCAGTGCGTCCATCGGCTGCTGCAGCACCAGCTCGCGCAGCGTCTCGGCGAGCGGCGTGCCGCCGGGCTCGCGGGTGCGCTCGACGCGCAGCCCGCGGCCCTGCCAGCGCTCGGCGACACGTGCGATGTGGGTGGACTTGCCCGCCCCGTCGATGCCCTCGAAGCTGACCAGGCAGCCGGCCGGCGACGCCGCGCTCACCGGTCGTTCCCGCGCGCGGCGGGGGCTCGCTGGTACTTGTTCACCGCGCGATTATGGTCGGCGAGGTTCTCGCTGAACTCGCTGCTGCCGTCGCCGCGGGCGACGAAGTACAGCGCCTTGGTCGAGGCCGGCCGGACCGCCGCGAGCAGCGAGGCCCTGCCCGGCAGCGCGATCGGCGTCGGCGGCAGGCCGGCGCGCGTGTAGGTGTTGTAGGGGCCGTCGGCAAGCAGGTCGCGCTTGCGCAGGTTGCCGTCGAAGCGCTCGCCCAGGCCGTAGATCACCGTCGGGTCGGTCTGCAGCGCCATGCCGATGCGCAGCCGGTTCGTGAACACCCCGGCCACGAGCGCACGGTCGGCCTCTACGCCGGTCTCCTTCTCGACGATGGAGGCGAGCGTCAGCGCCTCGTCGGGGCTCTTCAGCGGCGTGTCCGGCGCGCGCGCGGCCCAGGCCTCGTCGAGCTGGCGCTGCATCGCGGCATAGGCCTGGCGCAGGACCGCGAGGTCGGTGCTGCCGGGCGCGAAGCTGTAGGTGTCGGGGAAGAAGCGACCCTCCGGGGCCACGCCGGGAGCGCCGAGCGCCTGCATCAGCTCGGCCTCGCTCATCTTCTGGGTGGTCGGCTTCAGGTCCGCGGCCTGGGCCAGTTCGGCGCGCAGCTGGCGGAAGGTCCAGCCTTCGACGAAACGCACGGTGTTCTGCACCGTCAGCCCGGCGACCATCTTGCGCAGCAGCCCCGTCGGCGTGATGCCGCGGCCGATCTCGTAGGTGCCGGCGCGGATGCGCCGCGCCTCGCCGGACCAGCGGAACCATTCGTAGAGCAGCAGCTCGGGCGTCTGCACGCCCGCCTCGACCCAGCCGTGCGCGATCTCGCGCGGCGACATGCCGGCCTCGACCGTGAAGCGCAGGCTCGGCTCGGCCAGCGGCAACGGCTGCTTCAGCCACCACGCGACGCCGGCGCCGGCCGCAGCGGCCAGCAGCGCGAGCGCGAACAGCCCTCGCAGCAGGGCGCGCTTCATCGGTGGAGGCGGTCTCGCATGGCGGCGCTGATGATAATCAGCGCATGTCCCTGCCCTCCTCGCCACCTCCGGCAACAGATGCAAGCGCTGCCGACGGCGCCCTGGCGCTCGCGCACACCGGCGTGATCCGCGCCGCCGGCGCCGATGCGGCGGCCTTCCTGCACGGCCAGCTGACCAACGACTTCACCGGCCTGGGCCTCGGCGATGCCCGGCTGGCGGCCTACTGCTCGCCGAAGGGGCGCATGCTGGCGGCCTTCGTCGGCTTCAAGCATGCGCACGACGAGCTCTGGCTCGCCTGCCGGCGCGAGGTGCTGCCGGCGACGTTGAAGCGCCTGCGCATGTTCGTGCTGCGCTCGAAGGCCGCGTTGAGCGAGGCCGACAACGTGGCGCTGCTGGGCCTGGCCGGCCGCTCGGTCGCCGAGCGGCTCGAGGGGGCGGCCGGGCTCGCGGTGTGGAAGAAGCTCGACCTCGACGGTGGCGCCCACCTCGTGCGCCTGCCCGACGCCGCCGGCCGGCCGCGCTGGCTCTGGGCCGGCCCCTCCGTCGCGGCCGACGCGTTGCGCGCCGCCCTGCCCGCGCTGGCGCCCGAGGCCTGGGACTGGCTCGAGGTGCGCAGCGGCGTCGCGCCGGTGCTCGCCGCGACCAGCGAGGCCTTCGTGCCGCAGATGCTGAACTACGAGCTGGTCGGCGGCGTGAACTTCCAGAAGGGCTGCTACCCCGGCCAGGAGGTCGTCGCGCGCAGCCAGTACCGCGGCACGCTGAAGCGCCGTGCGGTGCTGCTGCATGCGCCGGTCGCCCTGGAGGCCGGCCAGGAGCTGTACTGGAGCGGCGATGCCGGCCAGCCCAGCGGGCTGGTCGCGCTGTCCGCGCCGGCGCCCGGCGGCGGCTTCGATGCGATCGCCGAGCTGAAGCTCGCCGCGCTCGACGGCGGCAGCTTGCACCTGGGCGCCGCCGACGGCCCGCGACTCGAGCGCCTGCCCCTGCCCTACGCACTGCCTGCGGCCGGCAGCGACTGACCTGCGGAGGCCGCGATGCAGCACGCCCATCCGACCGGCCACGAGCTCTACATCTACTACCGCGCGCGGCCGTCGGATGCGCAGCGTCTGGCCGACGCGGTGCTGGAGATGCAGCGCCAGCTGTGCATCGCCTGCCCGGGCCTGCGCGCGCGGCTGCTCGGTCGGCCCGAGCTGCGTGACGGGATGAACACCTGGATGGAGACCTACGCGCTGCCCGAGGGCTACGAGCCCGAACCGGTCGGCGCCGCAATCGAGCGGGCCGCGCAGGTGCTGGCGGACTGGATCGTCGGACCGCGGCGCGTCGAGCACTTCGTCGCATGTGTCTCGTAGCGTTCGCGCTCGGACGCAGCGCGCGCTTCCCGCTGGTGCTCGCCTCCAACCGCGACGAGTTTCTCGACCGGCCGACCGCGCCGCTGGATTGGTGGTCGCCCGGCGACGGCACGCCCGAGATCCTCGGCGGCCGCGACCTGCAGGCCGGAGGCACCTGGCTAGGCCTGAGCCGCGGCGGACGTCTGGCGCTGGTCACCAACGTGCGCGACGGCCACGGCAACGATCCGGCAGCCCCCTCGCGCGGCGCGCTGGTGCCGGGCTGGCTCGGCAGCGAGGAGCCCTTCGACGTGCATTGGCCGCGGCTCGCCGGCGCTCGCCACAACGCCTTCAACCTCGTCGCCGCCGACGTCGCGCGCGGCGACTGGTTCTGGGCCAGCAGCCGCCACGGCACACCACGACGCCTCGGCGACGGGGTCTACGGGCTGTCGAATGCAGCCCTCGACACGCCCTGGCCCAAGGTCGAGCGACTGAAGGCGGCGCTGGACGCCGCGCTCGCGGCCGCGGCATCGACCGATGCGCTGGCCACCGCGCTGTTCGCCGCGCTGGCCGACCCGAGCCCTGCCGAGGACACCGCGCTGCCGTCCACCGGCGTGCCGTTGGCGCTCGAGCGGGCGCTGTCGGCGGCCTGGATCCGCACCGCGGACGGCCGCTACGGCACGCGCTGCTCCACCGTGGTGATCACCGAGCACACGTCCGACGGGCCCGTCACCCACGTGATCGAGCGCAGCCACGGCGACTGCCGCGCGCAGCGCATTGCGCAGCTGCACGGCTGGCCGCACCGGGCGCCGCCGCGCGCGCCGGTCACCCACCGCACGCTCTGAGGCTGGACCCTAGCCGCGCCGCTGCAGCAATTCGAGCAGCAGCGCGACACGTGCCTGCTGCGGCGTCGCGGCCTCGACGAGCGGCAGGTCATGCGCCCCGCCGGCGCGCACTCCGCCCTCCGGCACGCGGGTGGTGCAGCGCACGCTGACGCCGCGGTCAAGCGCCCGGCGCAGCGCCGCCTCCAGCGCATGGTGCAGCGTCGCGTTGCCGGTGCCAGCGACGACCAGGCCGTCGACGCCGCTGGCCACCAGCGCATCGACGATGCGGCCGTCGGCGCCGGCATGGCTGGTGACGATCTCGACCCGCGGCCAGGGCTCGGCCTCGAGCAGCGCCGCGCCGAGGGCCGTGCCGTCCGGCCAGTCGCGCCAGCGCCGCAGCCGGCCGGCCTCCAGCGCCGCCAGCGGGCCGGCGTCGCCGGAGCCGAAGGCATCGAGCCGCCAGGTCTGCGTCTTGCGCACGTCGAGCGCGCCGTGCACGCGGCCGGCCACCATCACGAGCACGCCGCGAGCATCTGGCTCGGCGGCGAGCCGCACCGCGTCGAGCAGGTTCTGCGGCCCGTCAGCCTGCAGGGCCGTGGCCGGGCGCATCGCCGCGGTCAGCACCAGCGGCTTGGCCGGCGCCAGCACGCGCTGCAGCAGGTAGGCGGT
>CAYLKR010000145.1:0-6614 GCA_964384225.1 uncultured Methylibium sp. | reverse complement strand
CCATCAGGTCCGGCAGCACGTCGAAGTGCTCCATCGCGAACATCTTGCCGGTGCGCCCGAAGCCGCTCTGCACCTCGTCGGCAATCAGCACGATGCCGTGCCGGTCGCACAGCGCCCGCAGCCAGCGCAGCGCCTCGGCCTGGATCACGTTGAAGCCGCCTTCGCCCTGCACCGGCTCGAACACGATCGCGGCGACGCGCGAAGGCTCGATGTCGGCCTTGAACAGGTGCTCGACGGCCTTCTGCACCGACGCCAGGTCGGCGCAATGGCAGGGGAAGGGCGCGTGGTAGATCTCCGGCGGGAAGGGGCCGAAGCCGGCCTTGTAGGGCTGCACCTTGCCGGTCAGCGCCACCGCGAACAGGCTGCGGCCGTGGAAGGCGCCGCCGAAGGCGATCACGCCGCTGCGCCCGGTGTGGGCGCGGGCGATCTTGATCGCGTTCTCGACGCCCTCGGCGCCGGTCGAGAAGAAGGCGGTCTTCTTCGCATGCGTGCCGGGCGTCATCGCGTTGAGCTTCTCGGCCAGCGCGACATAGCTCTCGTAAGGAACGACCTGGTAGCAGGTGTGGGTGTAGCGCTCGAGCTGCGCCTCGATCGCCTTGACGACCTTGGGGTGTCGGTGGCCGGTGTTCAGCACCGCGATGCCGCCGGCGAAGTCGATGAAGCGGCGGCCCTCCACGTCCCACAGGATGGCGTTCTCGGCATGGTCGGCGAAGAAGCCCGCCATCACGCCGACGCCGCGCGGCGTCGCCGCCGCCTTGCGCGCCATCAGCTGTTCGTTGCGCGAGTGGTTCATGGGTTGATCCTCAGCCAGGTGGTCTTCAGCTCGGTGTACTTGTCGAAGGCGTGCAGCGACTTGTCGCGGCCGTTGCCGCTCTGCTTGTAGCCGCCGAAGGGCACGGTGATGTCGTCCTCGTCGTACTGGTTCACGTGCACGGTGCCGGCGCGCAGCGCGCGCGCGACGCGGTGCGCGCGGTCCACGTGCGAGCTCCACACGCTGGCCTGCAGGCCGTAGGGCGAGTCGTTGGCGAGGCGGATCGCCTCGGCCTCATCCTTGAAGCGCAGGATGCCCATCACCGGGCCGAAGATCTCCTCGCGGGCGATTTTCATGTCGTTGCGCACGCCGGCGAAGACGGTCGGCTCGACGTAGTAGCCGCCGGTCTCGGCACGCGCCTGCGCGCCGCCGGCGAGCAGCGTCGCGCCCTCGGTCTGGCCGGCGTCGATGTAGCCCATCACGGTGCGCAGCTGGCCGTCGTCGACCAGTGCGCCCATCACCGTCGCGGCATCCAGAGGGTCGGCTGGCCGGTACTTCGGCGCCTCGGCGGCCACGCGCTTCGCGAAGTCGTCGGCGATGCTCTCGTGCACCAGCACACGCGACGGCGCGTTGCAGCTCTCGCCCTGGTTGAAGAACAGGCTGCCGGCGACGGTCTGCGCGCAGCGGTCGAGGTCGTCGAAGTCGGGGAAGACGACGAAGGCGCTCTTGCCGCCGAGCTCGTTGTAGACGCGCTTCAGGTTGCTGCGGCCCGCGTACTCGAGCATCTTGCGGCCCACGCGGGTGGAGCCGGTGAAGCCGATCGCGTCGACGTCCGGGTGCAGCGCCAGCGCCTCGCCGGCCTCGTGGCCGTAGCCGGGCACGACGTTGAACACGCCCGGCGGCAGGCCGGCGTCGAGCGCCAGCTCGGCCAGCCGCAGCGCGGTGTAGGGGCTTTTCTCGCTGGGCTTGAGCACCACCGAGTTGCCGGCGGCGAGCGCCGGCCCGAGCTTCCAGGCCGCCATGATCATCGGGTAATTCCAGGGCACGATCGCGCCGATCACGCCCATCGGCTCGCGCTGGATCAGCGCCAGCGCCGTGTCGGCCGTCGGCGCGATCTCGTCGTAGACCTTGTCGACGGCTTCCGCGTACCAGGCGATCGTGCGCGCGGTCGAGGGCACGTCGACCGACAGCGAGTACTGGATCGGCTTGCCCATGTCCAGCGTCTCCAGCAGGGCGAGCTCCTCCTTCGCCGCGAGGATCCTCTCGGCGAAGGCGAGCAGCACCCGCTTGCGCTGCGCCGGCGCGCGCCGGGCCCAGCGGCCGTCGTCGAAGGCGGTGCGGGCGCTGCGGACGGCCGCGTCGATGTCGGCCGCCTGGCCGCGTGCGACGCGGCCGAGCAGGCGGCCGTCGACCGGCGAATGCTTGTCGAACAGTTCGGCGGCGGTGCGGCGTTCGCCGCCGATCACGGCATGGCCGTCGGGGCGCAGCGCGGCGGCGCGCGCGTGCCAGTCGATGCGGGGGGTGGGGCTCATCACGAGGCCTCCTTCAAAAGCATGATCGCGTACAGCTTGGTCACCGGCGTGAGGTTCTCCCACACGCCTTCGTAGCCGCCGGGCACGACGAAGGCGTCGCCGGCCACGAGGCGCGTCGTCGCGCCATCGGCATCGGTCAGCAGCACCTCGCCCGCGAGGATCTGGCAGAACTCCTCCTCGTGGGCCGCGTAGACGACGCGCCAGGCGCCGGGGCCGGCCGACCAGGTGCCGCTGAAGAACTGGCCGGTCGGATCGGTGTAGTGGTTGCGGGTCTCGAAGCGCGGGTTGCCGCGCAGCAGGCGAGCCGCATCCGGCGCGCCGGCCTCCACGGGGGTGAGGGCGGTGCGAAAGGGCAGGGGACGCAGGGTCATGGCGGGGGGCGCCGGCGGGACGGGCCCGCCGGCGCGACCGGTCAGAAGCTCACCACCACGGCGGCGCCGAACAGGTGGTTGTTCTTCTTGAAGCTGCCGTCCTTCACGTAGGCGAACACCGGCAGGTTCGAGCCGTCGAAGCGGTACTCGGCCTTGAAGGTGGTGTTCAGGTTGTAGGCGTACTTCAGGCCGAAGGAGAGCGCGTAGCGGTCGGCACCCTTGGAGCAGCCGGCGATGGTTTGGTCCTCGCAGCCGAGCGTCGGGTCGGGGCCGATGCCGTTGCGGTAGTCGCCGTAGGGGCCGTCGACGCCGAAGGCGTCCCAGTAGCCGGTGTAGGCCAGCAGGCCGCCGCCGTTCTTGTCGTTCTTGATGTAGTCGGCGCGCACCAGGGCCTGCAGACGCGGCGTGATCAGGTAGCCGGCCAGGCCGGAAATGCCCCACCACTCGGCCTTCTTGAAGTTGCCCGCGGCATCGGGAACGATGCCGGCCTCCTTCTGCGTGCCGTAGCTGATCTGGCCCTGCACGGTCCAGTCGCCGCGGATGAAGTAGCCGTCGACCTCGAGCAGGTGGGTCTCGGTCTTGAAGAACTCGGTGCAGTCGCCGTCGCGGCACAGGTTGAAGTTGGTGGTCCGTCCGTGCAGGCCGGCGAAGCCCCAGCCGTTGAACTCGCCCTTCGAGTAGTCGACGCGGTAGACCAGCGCCGGCTGGCGCTCGCCCTGCTTGCCGTTGGGCTCGTTGACGTTGGCGAGCATCGCGCGCGCCCACCACTTACCCTTCGTGTAGTCGATGCCGACGCCGGTGTAGGCGGTCGGCAGCGTGAAGTCGTACAGCAGGTTGTGGGTGATGAAGGGGTTCAGCGTCGGCTGCTGGTATTCGTAGCCCGACCAGTCCGGCACCTGGCCGACCAGCAGGCGGGTCTGCAGGTCGGTCAGCGGGATCGACACCGTGGCCTCCTGCACGATGCCGGAGCCGATCACCTCGCCGACGCCGCGGTTCGGCGTCAACGTCAGCTTCCAGCGTGTGCCGCTGTCGGTCTCCTTGGTGAAGTCGATCGACGCCGAGCCGATGTAGGAGGTGTCGTAGAAGTAGCCGTCGCCCTGCTGGTTGAGGAACTGGAAGCCCGCGCGCTTCTGGTTGCGGTTGTAGATGTAGGTCGGGTCGGCGTAGCCGGAGATCGTGAGGCCCTTGATGCCCCACATCTCGACGTTGTCCTCCATCGCCTCGGTCTTGACGGCGATGCGGTTGAACTCCTGCACCTGCTCCGGGGTCATGCCCCACTGCGGGCTCGAGGCCGGCTTGGCCTCGGCGGCCTTGAGCTTGCCTTCGAGCTCGGTCACGCGCTGCTGCAGTTCCTGCAGCGCCTTGAGCAACTCGGCATTGCTCTGGGCCATGGCCGCCGGGAACGCCAGGACCAGGGCCAGGGCGACCGGGGTGGACTTCCAGTTCTTCATCTCGTGGGCTCCTCTCTTGAAGTTGCTTCCGCTCTGACGTGTAAGGGTTCGGTCGGGGCTCAGCCGCCGCGCGCGGCCTCGGCGAGCGCGAGCGCGCGCTGCCGCTCGGCACGCGCGATCAGCCAGCTGGCGAGCAGCACGCCGATGGCGACGACGACGATCACCACGGTGGCCATCGCATTGACGCTCGGGTTCATGCCGAGCCGTGCGCGCGAGAAGATCACCAGCGGCATCGTCGTGGCGCCCGGGCCGGACAGGAAGGCCGACAGCACCACGTCGTCGAGCGAGATCGTGAAGGTGAGCAGCCAGGCCGAGACCAGCGACTGCGCGATCATCGGCAGCGTGACCAGCGCGAAGACCTGGTGCGGGCGCGCGCCCAGGTCCATCGCGGCCTCCTCGAGCTGCGGGTTCAGGTCGCGCAGCCGCGCCTGCACCACCACGGTGGCATAGGCCATGCCGAGCAGCAGGTGACCGAGCCAGATCGTCAGCATGCCGCGCTCCGGGAAGCCCAGCGCCCGCTGGACGGAGACCAGGAACAGCAGCAGCGACAGTCCGACGATCACCTCCGGCATCACCAGCGGCGCGCTGACCATGCCGCCGAACAGCGTGCGGCCGGGGAAGCGCGTGTACTTGACCAGCGCGAAGGCCGCCAGCGTGCCCAGCACCACCGAGCCGCAGGCGGTGAAGAAGGCGATCTGCAGGCTGAGCCACAGCCCCGAGAGCATCTCGCGGTCGCGCGCCAGCGCCGCATACCACTTCAGCGAGAAGCCGGCCCACACGCTGGGCAGCGGCGAATCGTTGAAGGAGTAGATGACCAGCGCGACGATCGGCAGGTAGAGAAAGGCAAAGCCGGCCGCGAGCCAGCCGCGCGAGAACTGGCGCGTGAACGCCGGCCCGAAGAGCGTGCGGCGGGGGCCGTTCATCTGCGCTCCTGGGCCTGCGCCTGGTAGCGGTTGAAGAGCGCCAGCGGCACCAGGATCAGCACGATCATCACGACCGCGACGCTGGAGGCCATCGGCCAGTCGTTGTTGCTGAAGAACTCGTCCCAGAGCACGCGGCCGATCATCAGCGTCTGCGGGCCGCCGAGCAGCTCCGGGATCACGAACTCGCCGATGCAGGGGATGAACACCAGCATCGAGCCGGCGATGATCCCGGCCTTGGACAGCGGCACCGTGACCTTCCAGAACGCCACCGCGGGCGTCGCGCCGAGGTCCTGCGCTGCCTCCAGGAGGCGCAGGTCCATCTTGGACAGGTTGGCGTAGAGCGGCAGGATCATGAAGGGCAGGTAGGTGTAGGTCATGCCCAGCACCAGCGAGAAGGGCGTGTTCATGAACTTGCCCTCGGCCGCGATCAGCCCGCCGGCGAGCAGCAGGTGGTCGACCTGCAGCGTCTCGAGGAGGTTCGCGACCCAGCCGTTCTCGCCGAGCAGCCCCTTCCACGCGTAGACGCGCAGCAGGAAGGAGGTCCAGAACGGCAGCATCACCGCCATCAGCAGCGCCGGCTGCAGCGCCTTCGGGGCGCGCGCCATGAAGTAGGCGAAGGGGTAGCCGATCGCGAGGCACAGCAGCGTCGTGACCGCGGCGTACTTCAGGCTCGCCAGGTAGGTCGCGAAGTAGAGCTCGTCGTTGAGGATGTAGAGGTAGTTGCCGAGCTTGACGGTGAGCTGCAGCGCGCCGTCGGCATAGGTCAGCACGTCCTTGAAGTGGACGGTCTCCATCTCGGAGACGCTGATCTTGAAGACGATCAGGAAGGGCGCCAGGAAGAAGAGCAGCAGCCACAGGTAGGGCACGCCGATCACGGCAGTGCGGCCGCGCCACCACGAAGGCGCGCGCGCGGCACGGTCCGTGCGGTCGCGGGGGCTGCGGGCGGCGTTCATGGCGTCACTGCGTCAGGACGACCTGCGACGAGGGCGTCCAGCTCGCCCAGGCCTCGTCGCCCCAGGTCAGCGCCTCGTGGTGGTGACGCTCGACGTTGCTGTGGTTGATCTTGATGACCTGCCCGCTCGGCAGCGCGAGGTGGTAGGTCGTGAAGCTGCCGAAGTAGGACAGGTCCTTGATCGTGCCCCTGACGCGGTTGTGCGGCGCATGCCGCACGCTGGGCGCCTCGCGGCTGAGGTGGATCTTCTCGGGGCGCACGGCCACGCTGACCGCCATGCCCTCGGTGCCGGTGATCCCGTGCCCGACCCAGTGCGTGCAATCGGCGCAGCGCACCACGACATGGTCGGCATGGTCCTCGACCAGCGTGCCGTCCCAGAGGTTGACGTTGCCGATGAAGTCGGCGACGAAGCGGCTGGCCGGGGTCTCGTACACGTCCGAAGGCGCACCGACCTGCAGCACCCGGCCTTCGCTCATCACCGCGATGCGCGAGGCCATGGTCATCGCCTCTTCCTGGTCGTGCGTGACCATCACGCAGGTCACGCCGACCTCCTCGATGATGTTGACGAGCTCGAGCTGGGTCTCCTCGCGCAGCTTCTTGTCGAGCGCGCCGAGCGGCTCGTCGAGCAGCAGCA
>CAYLKR010000144.1:0-6726 GCA_964384225.1 uncultured Methylibium sp. | reverse complement strand
AGCTGCACCTGCACGCCGCGCTTGTTGCCGAGCAGCTCGTGCCATTCGTCGACGACGACGGTGTGCACGCCGGCCAGCTCCTCGCGCGCGCGCTCGCGGGTCAGCATCAGGCTCAGCGACTCGGGCGTCGTGACCAGCACGGTCGGGAAACGGCGGTCCTGGCGGGCGCGCTCGGCGCTCGGCGTGTCGCCGCTGCGCAGGCCGGTGGTCCAACGCGGCGCGAGGTCCGCAAGGGGAAGCTGGATCGCCTTCAGCGTGTCGGCCGCGAGCGCACGCATCGGTGTGATCCACAGCACCTGCAGGGCCGACGCGTCGAGATCGCTCCGCGCCAGCGCACCGAACCAGACCGCGTAGGTCTTGCCGGCGCCGGTGGTGGCGTGCAGCAGGCCGCTGCGGCCGGCAGCCATCGCGGCCCAGACCTCGCGCTGGAAGGCGAAGGGCTGCCAGCCGCGGCCGGCGAACCAGGCGTCGGCGGCGTCACTCATGCGCTGACGATCCAGCCTTCGAGCGGATCGATCGCCGCCGGCAGCCCGTGCGTGGGCTGCGTCGCGGCCCAGGCGGCCTGCACCAGGCACAGCACTGCGTCGAGCCGGTCCCCGCTCGCATCCGCCACCAGCTCGTCGCGCTGGGCATGCCGCAGCTTGAGCCTCAGCCCCAGCCGCGTGCGGCCCTGCTCGAGCGCGTCGACGAGGTCCTTGCGCGCGATCAGCCGCTCGGGCGTCTGCTTCGCGCGCTCGTCGCTCTTGTAGGAGCGCGTGCCGATCAGCTCGCGCGCCAGCAGGCCCGGATAGCCTTCGAGCGCGACGCGCGCGGCATCGCCCGGATGCAGGCCGGGCAGCGTGACGCCGGCATCGAGCAGGCGCGGCACGCCCGCGTGCAGCATGAAGGCCACCGGCGGGTTGACCCATTTCATCGACGGGCTGGAGCCCGCCGGCCCGTCGCAGGCGCGGTGCGCGAACTTGGCGCCCGCCGGCCGCGCGGCGCAGAAGGCCGCGAAAGTGTCGCGGATCGTCGCGCGGTCCAGCGCCGCGTAATGCCGCATCAGCGCCAGCCAGTCGCGCGGCCAGCCGAGCGTTTCGACCAGCTCGCGCGGCAGGCCGAAGGGCAGGTCGAACACGCCGAGCCAGGGCCCGGGGCGCGCGAGCAGCGCGTCGAAGGCCGCGAAGTCGGGCAGCGCCTCGATGGCGCCCAGGCGCAGCAGCGCGCCGTCGCGCGTGCCGTGCGCCACGGTGATGGGCTTGCGGCGCGTCGGCGCGCTGGTGAAGTCGACGCCGAGCAGCGGAGGCAGGGATGGGCTCATGTCGGCGGCCACTCTAACGGGCCGCGACAATCGCGCCGATGAGCGAGCCCCTGTCGCCCGACGCCCCCGCCCTGCCCTCCCCGCGGCCCCGCCGCAGCCTGCTGATCGCCGCCGCGGCCGCGGCGGTGCTGCTGGGCGTGCTGGCCACCGCGTGGTGGTTCGCCGCGCAGCGCATCGAGCACGGCCTGCGCACCGCGCTCGGCCCGCGCGGCAGCGTCGGCGCGGTGGCGCTCGGCTGGCGCGGCGTGGAGCTGCGCGAGTTGCGCATCACCGCCGCGCGCGGCTGGCCGGCCGCCGACGAGCTGCGCGCCGCGCGCGTGATCGTGCGGCCCGACCTGTGGGCCGCGCTCACCGGCCGCGTGGCGCTGGGCCGCATCGTCGTCGAGGACGGCTACGTCTCGCTGCTGCGCGAGCGCAACGGCCGGCTGCGCGTGCTGCCCGCGCTGCTGGGGCAGCCGGCCGCGGGCGGCGACAGCGGCGCGGCCTTCGCGCTCGGCATCGGCCGCATCGAGCTGCGGCGCGGCGAAGTCGCCTTCTTCGACGCCTCGGTGCGACGACCGCCGCTGGCGGTGCGCCTGACCGACTTCGACGCCGAGATCGGCCCGATGGCGCTGCCGGCGCTGGACGCGCCGGTCGGCGTGACGGCGCGCGCCACGGTCAAGGGCCTCGCGGCCGACGGCCGCAGCGACGGCACGCTGGCGCTCGACGGCGAGGTGACGCCTGCCACGCGTGACGCGGACCTGAAGCTCGTGCTGCGGCGTGTGGACCTGCGCGCGCTGCAGCCCTACCTGATGAGCGTGGCCGACGGCGGCGTGAAGCGCGGCCGCATGGACCTGGACCTCGCGCCGGTCGTCGAGCGCCAGCAACTGAAGGCACCGGGCCGGCTGACGCTGACCGGCCTGGAGCTCGGCGCCGGCGGCCTGGCCGGCGTGCCGCGGCAGGCGGTGCTGGCCTTCATGAGCCAGAACGACCGCATCGAGCTCGACTTCACGCTCGAGGGCCGGCTCGACGACCCGGCCTTCTCGCTCAACGAGAACCTCGCGACCCGCGTGGCCTCGGGCCTGGCGGGCAAGCTGGGCGTGAGCGTCGGCGGCGTGGTCGAGGGTGTCGGCAGCGTGATCAAGGGCCTATTCGGCAACTGAGCCTCAGCCGAGCGCCAGGAAGCCGACGCCGGCGGCGATGCACGCCGCGCCGAGCAGCCGCAGCCCGCGGTCGCCCTCGCCCAGCAGCCGCCCGCCGAGCAGCGCCGCGAACAGCATCGACACCTCGCGCGCCGGCGCCACGTGCGACAACGGCGCCAGCCGCAGCGCGAACAGCACCATCATGTAGGCCGCGGGGCTGAGCACCGCCACCACGAGTGCGGCGCGCCAGGTCGCGCGCCACGCGGCGCGCGCGCCGGCCGGATCGCGCAGCGCCGACGGCAGCAGGAAGGGGATGCGCAGCAGGTTGCCGAAGTAGTCCACGAGGATCGGCGACAGCGCCAGCACCATCACCGCATAGCCGTCGATCACCGTGTAGGCGGCGATGCACACGCCGGTCGCCGCGCCCCAGGCGATGCCGTGGCGCACGCGCAGGCGCTGCGCCACGTCGCCCCCGGCACCGCGCAGCTCGCGCCACAGCCGCGGGCCACCGGCGATCAGGAACACGCCGCCGCCGATCGCCACGACGCCGGCCACGCCCAGGCCGGACAGCGCCTCGCCGAGCAGCAGCACGGCGCCGGCCGAGCTCAGCATCGGCCCGGTGCCGCGCGCGACCGGGTAGACGACGGTCAGGTCCGATGCCCGGTAGCCGCGCAGCAGCACCGTGAAGTAGGCGACATGGGTCGCCGCGCTCGCCAAGATGAAGGCCCACTCCATCCAGCCCCAGCCCGGCAGCACGCCCCAGGCGGCCCAGAGCCCGAGCGGCGCCCACAGCACCGAGATCATCAGCGCGACCAGCAGCACGAAGCGCTGGTCGCCGCCGGCCCGCTTGGCCGCTAGGTTCCACAGCGCGTGGCAGAAGGCGGCGGCGAGGACGAGGGCGAGCGCGGCGGCGGGCACCGCCGCAGTCTACGGGCGGCGGATCAGAAGGCCTGGCGCCACTTCACCGACAGCAGCCACGCGCGCGGCGAGCCCGGCTCGAAGAAGCGGCCGTTGCCGTCGTTGACGATCACGCTGCTCGCGTACTCGCGGTCGAAGACGTTGTCGACGCGCGCGAGCAGCTCGAGCCGGCTGCTGTCGCTCAGGCGGTACTGCTGGCGGGCGCGCAGCGCGAAGGTCGCGTAGCCGTCGGCGAAGTCGCTGTTGCGGTCGTTGACCGCGGTCTCGGCGCGCGCCTGCCATTCGGCGGCGATCTCGGTCGCGTCGTTGCCCTTCGGCAGCCAGGCCAGCTCGGCATAGGCCGAGCGCGGCGAGGTGCCCGCGATGCGGTTGCCGGCCGGCACGGTGACGAAGTTCTGCGGGTTGAAGGCGTTGCAGGGCGCGGCGAGGCAGGTCTGGAAGCTGTCGTCGTAGGTCGCCGACAGCACGGTCAGCGCCAGCGCGCCGCGCCAGTTCGCGCTCGGCTGCCAGGCGGCGCCGAGCTCGGCGCCGCGGCGCGTGGTCTTGCCGACGTTCTGGAAGCTCGAGCGGCCGTTGGAGTTGGTCGCGACACCGATCTCGTCGTCGGTGCGCGCCTCGAACACCGCGAAATCCAGCGCCAGGCCCGGCGCCGGCCGCCACTTGGCGCCGAGCTCGACCTGGGTGCTCTTCTGCGCGTCCAGGCCGCTGTTGAAGCCGGGCTGGCCGTCGGGGCGGTAGGCCAGCTCGTTGAAGGTCGGCGACTCGAAGCCCTGGCCGGCGCTGAGGTAGAGGTTCAGCGTCGGGCTCGCCCGCCACTGCAGCGCGGCGACCGGGTTGGTGTAGTCGTAGTCGAGGCGGCCGGAGTCGTCGGGGTTGTCCAGCGGCCCGGCGCTCGAGCAGGGCACGGCGCCGGTGGCGTCGCGGCAGTAGGCGTCGTCCGATCGGAACTTCACCTTGCCGCTGCGCACGCCGAGCGAGCCGACCCAGCCCTTCGCGAACTCGATCTCGCCCTGCGCGTAGTAGTCGGTGGTCTGGACCTTGTTCCTCTCGTTGCGGCGCAGCTCGCCGGTGACGCCGGTGACGATGCCAGCGGGCGTGTCGATGAAGTTCCGGTAGCCGCGACGATCCTCCTCGGCCTCCTCGTAGGCGGCGCCGGCGACGAACTGCGCGCCGCGCTCGCCGTCGAGGTCCCAGCGCCAGACGAGCCGGCCGTCGAGGCCACGGTAGTCGCGGTCGAAGTCGATCACGCCGCCCGGGCTGGTGGCCGCGTACTGGCCGAAGGGGGCGGCGCCCACCGGGATCGACTGCCACTGGATCACCTCGCGGCGGCCGGCGTAGGCCGTCACCGAGCTCTCGGCGAGCGCGCCCCAGCCGTCGAAGCGGTGACGCCAGTTGACGCCGAACTGGTCCTGCTCGGCGTTCTTGCGGACGTTGTAGCCGTCGAGCACGCCGGGCGCGCTCTGCGGCAGCGCGACGCGCGCGGTCTGGTAGGGGTCCGCGTCGAAGGACGCGCGGTCCAGGCCCAGCGGGTCGAGCGCCGGCTGGTCCAGGTGGTTCAGGCTGACGACGACGGTGTCGCGCTCGCCGCTCCAGCCCAGGCGCACGTTGGCGAGCGTGCGCTCGGCCTCGCTCTGGTCGCGGAAGCCGTCGGTCTCGAAGCGGCTGACGCTGGCGCGCAGGTCGAAACCGCGGCCCGGCGTGTCCGACAGCGGCGCCTGCACGGTGGCGCGCACCTGACGCGTGCCGAAGCGCCCGGCGTCGACATCGACCTGCGCCCAGCGCTCGCGCACCGGCGCGCTGAACAGGGAGATCACGCCGCCCGAGGAGTTGCCGTACAGCGCCGAGAACGGGCCGCGCAGCACCTCGACGCGCTGCGCGCCGGCGAGGTCGAAGTGCGAGACCTGGCCCTGGCCGTCGGGCATGGTGGCCGGGATGCCGTCGGTGTACAGGCGCAGGCCGCGCACGCCGAAGGTGGTGCGCGAGCCGAAGCCGCGCGAGTTGATCTGCAGGTCCTGGGCGTAGTTGCTGCGGTTGTTGACGGTCAGGCCGGGGATGCGCGCCATCGCCTCCGACAGGTTGACCATCAGGCCACCGTTGCGCAGTTCGGCGGCGTCGACGATACCCACCGAGTAGGGCGTGTCGAAGGCGCGCTGCTCGAAGCCGCTGCCGGAGACGACGACGGGCTCGAGGGTGGCGGTCTGCGCGTACAGCGCGGGGGCGGCGGCGGCGAGCGCGGCCAGCAGCAGGGGGTTCAGGGCGAAGCGGGGCATGGCGGGGCCTACAGCGGAGTTCCGACGAAGGGCGCGACTCTAGGCGGCCGCCCCGGCGCGCCCAATAGAGAAAATCTTGAAACCGGATGTGAAGTTGACGCCGCGCAACACCGCCGCCGAAAAGCGCGACGGCGCCCCGGGGGACGCCGTCCTGGAAGAGCGTCGTGGCTCAGAACTGGAACGCCAGCCTGACGCCGCCCCAGTGCCTGCCGTTCACCGTGATCGGCGCGGCCGCTTCCTTCATCACGATCAGATTGCCGCCGCCCATGTCGCGGCGGTAGGTCTGCAGCAGGAAGGGCCGCTGGTTGCGGCCCGAGCCGAGCGCGGTGCGGTCGCTGAAGATGCGCCGCCAGCGCGAGTTGGCGGTGTTCCACAGCACGTCGCCGGGCCGCTGCGTCTGGCAGTACTTGCTGTTGTGCGTGGGGATGTAGCCGTTGCGGTCGGTCGCGCAGCACAGCACGATCTTCGGCAGCGCTTCGAGCGCCTTGTCCTGCACCTGCGGGAACAGGCGGTCGGTCAGCTCGTTGTAGCGCGTCAGGTGCTGCGGCGGGTTCGTGCCCTGGATCGGACGGTACTGCTCGTCGAACAGCTCGGCCTCGCTGATCGCGCCGGTGCGCACCGCGCCTTCGAGCAGCTGCGAGAGCTGCGCGGCGGTCTGCTGCGCGAGGCGGATGTAGGGCGTGTCCTCGGTCTCGACGCCGGAGTCGGCGACGACCTCGATCAGCGACTCGCTGACCTTCAGGAAGGCCTCGCTGCGCTTGTTGGTGTTGTCCAGCGCCTCGCTCGCGCGCTGCATCTCGCGCTGGATGCCGTTCATCTGGTCGGCCAGCCCGTCGCAGGTGCTGCGGCTCTGCGCGGCGGCCTGGGCGATCCGGCCCACGCCCTGCTGCACCTCGGCGAGCGCGCGGTGGAAGGCGCCCTGCGGCCCCTGGCCCTCGCGGACCTGGATCTCCTTGGCGAGCGCGCCGACGCGCGCGTCGAGCTCGCTGACGGTGCCCATGATGGCCTTGGAGCTGGCCTCGACCTGGGCCGACAGGTCCTTGACCGCGTCGGCCACGACGCCGAAGCCGCGCCCGGCCTCGCCGGCGCGCTTGGCCTCGACCGAGGCGTTGAAGGC
>CAYLKR010000143.1:0-6753 GCA_964384225.1 uncultured Methylibium sp. | reverse complement strand
TCGCGCTCGGCCACCACCGCGACGACATGCTGCAGACCTTCTTCCTCAACATGTTCTTCGGCGCCAAGCTCAAGGGCATGCCGCCCAAGCTGGTCAGCGACGATGGCCGGCACGTGGTGATCCGCCCGCTGGCCTACGTGCCCGAGCACGACCTCGCGGCCTGGGCGAAGCACCGCGACTTCCCGATCATTCCCTGCACCCTGTGCGGCAGTCAGGAGAACCTGCAGCGCAAGCAGATCGCCGCGATGCTGCGCGACTGGCAGCAGCGCTACCCAGGCCGCGTCGAGAACATGGCCACCGCGCTCGGCCGCGTCGTGCCCTCGCACCTGCAGGACCGGAACCTCTATCCCTTCGAGTCGATCCGAGCCGATGGCGTGGTCAACGCCGACGGCGACCGCGCGTTCGATGAAGACGAGCCCTGCGCGCCGCCGGCTGCGGCGGCCGGGGCGGCGGTCCGCTGGATCGCCACCGACTGAAGCCGCCCCCGCGGGCGCCTGGAGGATCACCATGGACCGACGCACCGCCCTCACCGGACTGGCCGCCGCCGCGGCGCTGCCGCTGCTGCCCGCCTGTGCCGGCATGGACACCGTCGCGATCGAAGTCGCCAGCCAGGGCAGCTGGCCGGCCGATCGCAAGCCGGGCAGCTACGCCATCGAGCGCCTGCCCTCGCAGCAGGCCAATGCCGCCGAGCAGGAGCGCATCGAGGCGGCCGCCATCGGCGCGCTGCAGGCGGCCGGTTTCACGCCGGCGCCGCCTGCCGAGGCCGACGTGCTGATCCAGCTCGGCGCGCGCGTCTTCGAGGTGGCGCGCCGCGACCGGTACGTCTACAGCCCGATCTACTGGCGCCACGACTGGTGGTACTACGGCGGGCGCTGGCCGCACTTCTGGGGCCCGGGCTATGGGCTCGGCTATGCCAGCGACTTCCCCGACTACCAGCGCGAGGTCGCGGTGCTGATCCGCGACCGGCGCACCCAGCAGTTCGTCTACGAGGCGCGTGGGGCCTACACCAGCCGCTGGACGTCGGACGCGCTGCTGCCGGCGATGTTCGAGGCGGTGATGAAGGATTTCCCGCAGACCGCGCTGAGCCCGCGCACCGTGACGGTGGCGCTGCCGAAGGCGAAGGGCTGAGGCGGTCGCGTCAGCGCGCCGCGGCCAGCAGCCGCAGGTCGGACTGCCAGTCGCGCAGGCGTTGCCGGGCCACCGTGCGCTGCTCGGCGTTCGTGGCGTTGTGCAGGCGCGCGGCGGCCTCGCAGTTGTAGCGCTCCAGCGTCTGCGCGTAGCGCACGTAGCCCTCGTCGGGCGCACGCTGCACGCGCTGCCACACCGCGCCCAGGGCGGCCTCGGCGACCGCGGGCGATGCGCCGGCCAGCCCGGCGAGCGTCTGCTGCAGGTCGCGCTGGCGGCGCAGGCGTTCGGCGAGCCAGCGCTCGGGGTCGAAGGGCGAGGCCGCCACGGTCGCGGCGACCATTTCGCGCTGGGCCGCGTCGAGCCGGCCGTAGACGCGTTCGGCGTTGTCGATCGCGCGCTTGCGCGCCGCGGCAGTGCGTTCGGCGGGGTCCGCCTGCAGGTAATCGGTGCGCGCCTGCTCGGCGACGTCGGCGTGCTTGCGGGCGAGCTGCTCGAGCTGCTCGGGGCGCAGCGTGACGACGACGCGCGCCGCCGCCGGCAGGGCCTGGCGCACCGCGGTGTCGGCGCGCGCGCGCAGCGCGGTGAACCAGGCGCAGGCGCGCTCGGGCGTCGTGTCGGTGCCGATGTCTGCCGCGGCGCGCTCCAGCAGCGCGGCGTACTCGGGCAGTTCGCTGCGGCGGTGCCACGCGAACCAGTGCGCGATGCCGTCGCGCGCCTGGCGCGTCTGCTCGCCGTCGAAGTCCACATGGCCGTCCAGCCACCAGTAGGCCAGCTCGTCGGCCTGCGAGTAGGCCAGGCGCAGCGTGCTGCAGCTCGCGAGCAAGCAGACCACGGCGAAGGCGGCCGCGATAATCCGCCACGTCCTCACCCCAGGAAAGCGCTGCATGCTGGACATCGTGATCATGGCCGCGGGCAAGGGCACCCGCATGAAGTCGGAGCGGCCCAAGGTGCTGCACACGCTGGCCGGGCGAGCCTTATTGCAGCATGTGCTGGCGACCGCCGGCACGCTGGGCGCGCAAAGGCTGATCGTCGTCGCGGGGCATCGCGCCGAGCAGGTGGAGGCGGCGATGCGCGACGCCTTCCCCGACGCACCGCTCGCCTTCGTGCGGCAGGAGCCGCAGCTCGGCACCGGCCATGCGGTGCAGCAGGCCGTGCCGCTGCTGGGCGATGCCGGCACCACGCTGATCCTCAACGGCGACGTGCCGCTGATCGAGGCCGCCACCGCGAGCGCGCTCGTCGGGGCCTGCGGTGGCACCCGGCTCGTGCTGCTGACCGTGACGCTGGACGATGCCACCGGCTACGGCCGCATCGTGCGCGACGCCGCCGACGCCTCGCGCGTGCTCGGCATCGTCGAGCACAAGGACGCGAGCGAGGCCCAGCGCGCGATCCGCGAGGTCTACACCGGCATGATGGCGGTGCCCACCGCCCACCTGAAGCGCTGGCTCGCCGCGCTGCGCAACGACAACGCGCAGCGCGAGTACTACCTGACGGACATCGTCGCGATGGCGGTGGCCGACGGCGTGCCGGTCACCGCCGCACAGCCGGCCAGCGAGACCGAGGTGCTCGGCGTCAACGACCCGCTGCAGCTCGCCGACCTCGAGCGCCGCCTGCAGCGGGCCGAGGCCGAGCGGCTGATGACCGCCGGCGTGCGCCTGGCCGACCCGGCCCGCCTGGACGTGCGCGGCGCGCTGGCCTGCGGGGCCGACGTCGAGATCGACGTCAACTGCGTCTTCGAGGGCTGCGTGACGCTCGGCGACGGCGTGCGCATCGGTGCGAACTGCGTGATCCGCAACGCCCGCATCGACGCCGGCGCGGTGATCCACCCCTTCACCCACATCGACGGCGAGGCGCTCGGCGTGACGGTCGGCGCCGGCGCGCTGGTCGGCCCGTTCGCGCGGCTGCGTCCGGGTGCGGCGCTCGGGCCCGAAGTCCACATCGGCAACTTCGTCGAGGTGAAGAACAGCACGCTGGCGCGCGGCGCCAAGGCCAACCACCTCGCCTACCTGGGCGACGCGACGGTCGGCGAGCGCGTCAACTACGGCGCCGGCAGCATCACCGCCAACTACGACGGCGCCAACAAGCACCGCACCGTGATCGAGGCCGATGCCCACATCGGCAGCAACTGCGTGCTGGTCGCGCCGGTCACCGTCGGCGCCGGCGCCACGATCGGTGGCGGCAGCACGATCGCCAAGGATGCGCCGGCCGGCCAGCTGACGGTGTCGCGCGCGAAGCAGGTCTCGCTGGCGGGCTGGAAGCGGCCGCAGAAGCAGCCGCGCTGAGCGGCGCCCGGCGGCGCCGGCGCCGCGGCCGCGAACTCTGCACGCCCGCCGCGGCGGCCCGCCGGCTAGCATGACCGACCGTGAGCCGCCGCCCGAAGATCGCCCATTACTACGGCCGCCTGAAGGTCGCCACCGACGCGCCGCCGGAGGTGATCCGTGCCGCCTACAAGGCGCTGGTGCAGAAGTACCACCCCGACCGCCACCAGGGCAGCGTCCGCCACGAGATCGTGCTCGCGGCGCTGAACAAGGCCCAGGAGGTGCTGCTCGACCCCGAGCGGCGCGCCGCCCACGACGCCTGGATCCGCCAGGAGGAGATCCGCCTCGGCCTGCGCGAGCCGTCCGCCGAGTCGGCGCCCGGCCTGGGCCTGCGCCTCAAGCTCGCCTGGTGGGCGATGCGCGAGGACGGCCTGCCCTTCGGCGAGGCCGCGCGCATGCACCTGAGCTTCGCCGAGCGCGCCGGCTTCACGCTGGCCGGCTGCCTGCTCGCCTTCAGCCTGCTCGGCGCCGGCCTGTCGCTGCTGCAGATGCGCGGCGACGACCCGCTGCGCAACGTCATCCCGCCGGCGCTGGCCGCGTCCCAGCCCTCAGGCTGAGGGCGGCACCAGCGGCAGCTCGCTGCCGAAGCGGGCGCGGCGGATGCTGAAGAAGGCGCGCACGTTGCGCACGTTGGCGTCGGCACGCAGCAGCCGCGCCGCGAAGGCCTCGTAGGCCGGCATGTCGGGCACGGCGATCACCAGCACGAAGTCCGGGCCCGGCGAGACGCGCCAGCACTGCTGCACGGCCGCCTCGGCCAGCGCGCGCGCCTCGAAGGCGTCGAGCCGCTCGGCAGCCTGCACGTCCAGCGTGACCTCCAGCAGCGCCTGCAGCACCGGGCAGCCGGCCGCGGCCAGCCGCTCGGGCGAGAGATGGGCGACGGTGCGCTCGATCACGCCCGCCTCGCGCAGCCGCCTCACGCGGCGGTGCGCGGTCGCCGGCGAGATGCCGGCCGCCTCGGCGAGCGCCTGGTTCGACGGTGCGGCATCGCGCTGCAGCAGCGCGAGCAGGCGGAGGTCGATCGGATCGATCTGCACGAAAGAAAATCAATCTATAACTGAATCAGTGAAACATTATATCATTCATGAGGAACAAAAGAAGAAAAGCTCATCTGAAGTTCATTCTTGAGAGCACCTTCCTTGCATGCCTGCCTAAGATCGCCGCACCTCCTCCACAGCCCAAGGAAGCCCCCATGTGCGGCATCGTCGGCGCGGTCGGCACGCGCAACATCGTTCCCCTCCTCGTCGAGGGCCTGAAGCGGCTCGAGTACCGCGGCTACGACTCCTGCGGCGTCGCCGTCCACCAGGGCGGCGCCTTGCGTCGTACGCGCAGCACCTCGCGCGTGGCCGAGCTCGACGCCCAGGTCGCCGCCGACCGCGTGGAGGGCACGACCGGCATCGCCCACACCCGCTGGGCGACCCACGGCGCGCCGGCGGTGCACAACGCGCATCCGCATTTCTCGGCCGGCCCGGGGCGCGAGCCCGACCGCCCCGCGCGGATCGCGCTGGTCCACAACGGCATCATCGAGAACCACGACGAACTGCGCGCCGAACTGCAGTCGCGTGGCTACGTGTTCGCGAGCCAGACCGACACCGAGGTCGTCGCCCACCTGGTCGATTCGCTGTACGAGGGCGACCTGCTCGACGCCGTCCAGCAGGCCACGCTGCGGCTGAAGGGGGCCTATGCGCTGGCGGTGTTCTGCCGCGACGAACCGCAGCGCGTGATCGGCGCGCGCGAGGGCTCGCCACTGGTGCTGGGTGTGGGCGACGGCGAACGCTTCCTTGCCTCCGACGCGATGGCGCTGGCCGGCGTGACCGACCGCATCGTCTACCTGGAAGAGGGCGACGTCGTCGACCTGCAACTCGGCCGCCACTGGATCACCGCGCGCAACGGGGCCGGGCGCTATGCGCCGGTGGAGCGGGAAGTCCGCATCGTGCACGCCCATACCGGCGCCGCCGAGCTCGGGCCCTACCGGCACTACATGCAGAAGGAGATCTTCGAGCAGCCGCGCGCGATCGGCGACACGCTGCAGGGCGTGGAGGGCATCGTGCCCGAGCTCTTCGGCGACGGCGCGGCAGCGGTGTTCGCCGAGGTCGACTCGGTGCTGATCCTCGCCTGCGGCACCAGCTACTACGCCGGCTGCACCGCGAAGTACTGGCTGGAGTCGATCGCCAGGATCCCGACCCAGGTGGAGGTGGCCAGCGAGTACCGCTACCGCGACAGCGTGCCCAACCCGCGCACGCTGGTCGTCACGATCACGCAGAGCGGCGAGACCGCCGACACGCTGGCCGCGCTGAAGCATGCGCGCAGCCTCGGCATGGAGCACACGCTGACCGTGTGCAACGTCGCCACCAGCGCGATGGTGCGCGAGTGCAAGCTCGCCTACCTGACGCGCGCCGGCGTCGAGATCGGCGTCGCGTCGACCAAGGCCTTCACGACCCAGCTCGCGGGCCTCTTCCTGCTGACATTGGCGCTGGCCAAGAGCCGCAACCGCCTCGACACCGCTGCCGAGGCCGCGCACCTGAAGGCGCTGCGCCACCTGCCGGCGGCGCTGCAGGCGGTGCTGGCGCTCGAGCCGCAGGTGATCGCCTGGGCCGAGGAGTTCGCGCGCAAGGAGAACGCGCTCTTCCTCGGGCGCGGCCTGCACTATCCCGTCGCGCTGGAGGGCGCGCTCAAGCTCAAGGAGATCAGCTACATCCACGCCGAGGCCTACCCGGCCGGCGAGCTGAAGCACGGCCCGCTGGCGCTGGTGACCAGCGCGATGCCGGTCGTGACCGTGGCGCCGAACGATGCGCTGCTCGAGAAGCTGAAGAGCAACCTGCAGGAAGTGCGCGCGCGCGGCGGCGAGCTCTTCGTCTTCGCCGACGCCGACACCCGCATCGAGAGCGGCGAGGGCCTGCACGTGATCCGCATGCCCGAGCACTACGGGCCGCTCTCACCGCTGCTGCACGTGGTGCCGCTGCAGCTGCTGGCCTATCACACGGCCTGCGCGCGGGGGACGGATGTCGACAAGCCCAGGAACCTCGCCAAGTCGGTCACGGTCGAGTAGCTCGGCGGCGATGGAAGGTTGGTGCTGATCTTCGGAATGTGGTCCGTCGACTTTTAATGTGGTCCGTCGACGAGTTTCACAATGTGAGAGGCGATCGGAGTTCCGGATCGATCCCGCCCTCCTACCGGTCCCCGGCCCTAGCAGGGGACTAGCCCGCAGTGACCCCGCCGAGGCCCTCCTTGGCCGCTGCCGACCCCGACGCGCCAGCTGCCTGTTGACGATCACTGAAAACTGACCCACCTGAGGGCATCGCGATCGTCGAAA
>CAYLKR010000142.1:0-6762 GCA_964384225.1 uncultured Methylibium sp. | reverse complement strand
CTTGTCGACCAGCTTGTTGGCCTTGATCCACGGCATCATCGCGCGCAGCTTCTCGCCGACGACCTCGATGTCGTGCTCCGCGGTCAGGCGGCGGCGCGACAGCAGCGTCGGCGCACCGGCCTTGTTCTCGAGGATGAAGCTCTTCGCGTACTCGCCGGTCTGGATGTCCTTCAGCGCCTGCTTCATCGCCGCCTTGGTGGCGTCGGTCACGATCTTCGGGCCGGTCACGTACTCGCCGTACTCGGCGTTGTTCGAGATCGAGTAGTTCATGTTCGCGATGCCGCCCTCGTAGATCAGGTCGACGATCAGCTTGAGCTCGTGCAGGCACTCGAAGTAGGCCATCTCGGGCGCGTAGCCGGCCTCGACCAGCGTCTCGAAGCCGGCCTTGATCAGCTCGACGGTGCCGCCGCACAGCACGGCCTGCTCGCCGAACAGGTCGGTCTCGGTCTCCTCGCGGAAGTTGGTCTCGATGATGCCGGCCTTGCCGCCACCGTTGGCCGCGGCGTAGGACAGCGCCAGGTCGCGCGCCTTGCCGGTCTTGTCCTGGTGCACCGCGATCAAGTGGGGCACGCCGCCGCCCTGGGTGTAGGTGTTGCGCACCGTGTGCCCCGGCGCCTTGGGCGCGACCATCCACACGTCGAGGTCCTCGCGCGGCACGACCTGGCCGTAGTGCACGTTGAAGCCGTGCGCGAAGGCGAGCGAGGCGCCCTGCTTGATGTTCGGCGCTACCTCGGCGTTGTAGACGGCGGCGATCTGCTCGTCGGGCAGCAGGATCATCACGACGTCGGCGCTCTTGACCGCCTCCGCGACCTCGGCGACCTTCAGGCCCGCCTTCTCGACCTTGTTCCAGCTCGCGCCGCCGCGGCGCAGGCCGACAGTGACCTTGACGCCGGAGTCGTTGAGGTTCTGCGCGTGCGCATGGCCCTGCGAGCCGTAGCCGATGATCGCGACGTTCTTGCCCTTGATGAGGCTCAGGTCGGCGTCCTTGTCGTAATAGACCTTCATGAGGTTCTCCTGTCGAAATTCGTAGAAAAGCTCGGGGATCAGACCCGCAGGATGCGTTCGCCGCGGCCGATGCCGCTGGTGCCGGTGCGCACCGTCTCGAGGATCGCGGTGCGGTCGACGGCGTCGATGAAGGCGTCGAGCTTGCCCTTGTCGCCGGTCAGCTCGATCGTGTAGGTCTTCTCGGTCACGTCGATGATGCGGCCGCGGAAGATGTCGGCCATGCGCTTCATCTCCTCGCGCTCCTTGCCGACCGCGCGCACCTTGATCAGCATCAGCTCGCGCTCGGTGTAGTGGCCTTCGGTCAGGTCGACGACCTTGACGACCTCGATCAGGCGGTTCAGGTGCTTGGTGATCTGCTCGATCACGTCGTCGCTGCCGCTGGTGGTGATGGTCATGCGCGACAGCGAGGGATCCTCGGTCGGCGCGACGGTCAGGCTCTCGATGTTGTAGCCGCGCGCCGAGAACAGGGCGACGACGCGCGACAGGGCTCCCGGCTCGTTCTCGAGCAGCAGGGCGATGATGTGTTTCATGATGGGAAATCGTCCTTCGCGCTCTTCAGGCCGGCGGCGGTAACCGCAGGCCCTTGGCCACGCGCTTCGATGAGTGAATGGTCAGCCCGGTCGACCGGCTCGCCGCGGACACCGCGCTCCTGGCGAGGGGCCGGCAAGCCCCTGCCCTCGCGCTGCGCCCGCCGGCGGGCCTTACAGGTCTTCCGAACCCAGCAGCATCTCCGTGATGCCCTTCCCGGCCTGCACCATCGGCCAGACGTTCTCCGTCGGGTCGGTGCGCACGTCGAGGAAGACGGTGCGGTCCTTCAGCCGGATCGCTTCCTTGAGCGCCGGCTCGACGTCGGAAGGCTTCTCGATCAGCAGACCGACATGGCCATAGGCCTCGGCGAGCTTCACGAAGTCGGGCAGCGCGTCCATGTAGCTGTGCGAGTAGCGGCCGCCGTAGTCCAGCTCCTGCCACTGCCGCACCATGCCGAGGTAGCGGTTGTTCAGGCTGACGATCTTGACCGGCGTCTTGTACTGCAGGCAGGTCGAGAGCTCCTGCAGGCACATCTGGATCGAGCCTTCGCCGGTGACGCAGAACACGTCCGAGTCCGGCCTGGCGAGCTTGATCCCCATCGCATACGGCAGGCCCACGCCCATCGTGCCGAGGCCGCCCGAGTTGATCCAGCGCCGCGGCTCGTCGAAGCGGTAGTACTGCGCGGCCCACATCTGGTGCTGGCCGACGTCCGACGTGATGTAGGTGTCGCGCTCGCGCGTGAGCTCCCAGAGCTTCTCGACGACGAACTGCGGCTTGATGACCTCGTCGGAGTTCTTGTACTTCAGGCACTCGCGGCCACGCCATTCGGCGATCTGCTTCCACCACGCCGACAGCGCCTGCGCATCCGGCCGCGCCTGCGCCTCCCTGATCTGCGCGATCAGCTCCTGCAGCACGTCCTTGACGTCACCGACGATCGGAATGTCGACCTTGACGCGCTTGGAAATGCTCGACGGGTCGATGTCGATGTGGACGATCTTGCGCTCGACCGACGCGAAGTGCTTCGGGTTGCCGATCACGCGGTCGTCGAAGCGCGCCCCGACGGCCAGCAGCACGTCGCAGTGCTGCATGGTCATGTTGGCCTCGTAGGTGCCGTGCATGCCGAGCATGCCGAGGAAGCGCGGGTCGGTGGACGGGAAGGCGCCCAGGCCCATCAGCGTGTTGGTGACCGGGTAGCCGAGCAGCTCGACCAGCTGACGCAGCTCCGCATGGGCCTCGCCGAGGATCACGCCGCCGCCGGTGTAGATGTACGGCCGCTTGGCCTGCAGCAGCAGTTGCACGGCCTTGCGGATCTGGCCGCTGTGGCCCTTCTTCGCCGGCGTGTACGACCGCATCTCGATGTGCTGCGGATAGTGGAAGGCCGCGGTCTTCAGCGACACATCCTTCGGGATGTCGACGACCACCGGGCCGGGGCGGCCGGTGCGGGCGATGTAGAAGGCTTTCTTGATCGTCGTCGCCAGTTCGCGAACGTCCTTGACCAGGAAGTTGTGCTTGACGATCGGGCGGGTGATGCCGACCGTGTCGCACTCCTGGAAGGCGTCGAGGCCGATCGCCGGCGTCGGCACCTGGCCGGTGATGATCACCATCGGGATCGAGTCCATGTAGGCGGTCGCGATGCCGGTGATGGCATTCGTGACGCCCGGCCCCGAGGTGACGAGCGCGACGCCGACGTCGCCGGTGGCGCGGGCATAGCCGTCGGCGGCGTGGATCGCGGCCTGCTCGTGGCGCACGAGCACATGCTCGATCGTGTCCTGCTTGTACAGCGCGTCGTAGATGTACAGCACGGCACCGCCCGGGTAGCCCCAGAGGTACTTGACCCCTTCGGCCTGCAGGCAGCGGACGAGGATCTCGGAGCCGTTGGGCTCGGTGGCTTGGGTGGGATGCGGCTGGGCCTTGCCGTCGACAATCACGGCCCGCTTGATGTCCGCGGCAGACATGTCCATTTCGAACCTCTCGGTTGATCTCTAACGAAGAACCTTCGGTGCCCCTCTTCGCACCCTCGTGAGGTGGATGTGGAGCCTGCGCGATCTGACGGGCCGCCCGGATCGGACGGCGCTGAAAGACGCAAAAGAGCGTTGTGCGAAGCTGGGATTATGACATTGCCTCCCGGCGCCCCTCGCACGGGTCTGCCGCAAGGCAGCCACCGGCGGGGGCCGATGACATAATTTCCCGCACGTTTTCCGTGCAACGGCGCCGGCCGCGACCCTTGGCTTCCGACAAAGAACTCAGCGATTTCCTCAAGAGCGTCGAGAAGCGGGCCTTCAAGCGCGCGGTCTACGCCGTGCGCGACGACGACGCCGCGCTCGACATCGTGCAGGACTCGATGATCCGGCTCGCCGAGAAGTACGCCGACCGCCCGGCGGCCGAACTGCCGCTGCTGTTCCAGCGCATCCTGTCGAACGCGACGATGGACTGGTTCCGGCGCCAGAAGGTGCGCACCGGCGTGATGCGCAACTTCTCGGATCTGGAGGTGCTGGACGCCGACGGCGAGGCCGGCGACTTCCTCGAGACGCTGGAAGCCCTGGCCGAGACGCCGGCCGCCGAGAGCGCCGCCGACCAGGTCTCCAGGGCGCAGATCCTGCTTACCATCGAGGCCGAGATCGAACGCCTGCCGGCCCGTCAACGCGAAGCCTTCCTGCTCCGTTACTGGGAGGAGTTCGACGTCTCCGAAACCGCCACCGCGATGGGTTGCTCGGAAGGCAGCGTGAAAACGCACTGCTCCCGGGCGGTGCACGCGCTGGCCAAGGCGCTCAAGCTCAAGGGAATCGCCCCATGACCGACCGTCGCCCCACCGCCCCGCCCCGCCTGCAGGATCCGTCCACGCTCGAGGCCCGCTACGCCCTGCGCGTCGCGGCCCGCCTGAGCGAGCGCAGTGACGATCTGCCGCACGACATCGGCGAGCGCCTGCGCTTCGCCCGCGAGCAGGCGCTGGCGCGCGCCCGGGTGGCCCGCGAGGCGGCGTCCTCGACCTCGCGCTCCGGCGGCGTGGCCGTGCTCGGTGGCGGCTGGTGGCCGCGGCTGGCCGCCGCGCTGCCGGTGCTGGCCCTGGCGGCCGCTCTGGTGCTGGTGCAGACCGAGCAGAAGCAGGAGCAGCTGCAGGCGGCCGTCGAGACGGACGCCGCCCTGCTCGCCGACGACCTGCCGCCGGCGGCCTATGCCGACCCCGGCTTCGCCGAGTTCCTGAAGGCGCCTGCGCCGGTGCGGCAGTGAAGCGATCGCGCGCGACCTGGGTCCTGATGGCGGCGGTGCTCGCGGCCGGCACCGCGGCGGCCCAGCCCCCGGTGCTGCTGGCCGCTGGGCCGAGCTGGCAGGAACTCAGTGCGGCCGAGCAGCAGGCGCTGCGTCCGCTGCAGCGCGACTGGGCCACCGCCGACGAGGACAGCAAGCGCCAGTGGCTCGGCGTCGCCTCGCGCTTCGACCGCATGTCGCCGGCCGAGCGCGCACGAGTCCAGCAGCGCATGGACGACTGGGCCAGGCTGAGCCCGCGCCAGCGCGCCGAGGCGCGGTCCAACTTCCGCGAGGCCCAGACCCTGAGCCCGGCCGAGCGGCGCGAACGCTGGGAGGCCTACCGGGCGCTGTCCGACGAGCAGCGCCGCCGGCTCGGCGACCGTGCCGCGCCGGCGCCCGATCGCCGCCGGCCGGACGACGCGCGCAAGAGCAACACCGTCCCCAACCCGCTGCTCGAACCCGCGCGCCGCGGCGCGACCACGCCGCAGAGCGCCCGGCCGGCCCCGCCGCTGCACCAGCAGCCGGGGCTGCCGAAGGTCAACGCGACGCCCGAGTTCGTCGATCCGCGCACGCTCTTGCCGCAGCGCGGCGCCCAGGGTGCCGGCGCCAAGCGGCCCGAGCGGGCCGAACGGGGCGGCGGACGCCAGCCCCCGCGGGACCGCAAGCAGTGACGGGGCCCGTCACCGCCGCGGCGCCGGGCCTGCGCCGGCGGCTCGCCTGCCTCGTCTACGAAGGACTGGTCCTGTTCGGGCTGCTGCTCGTGCCGGGGGCGCTCGGCGCCGCGCTGACCGCAGCCGGGCTCGCCGCGCCACCGGTCCTGCTCGGCGCCGTCTCGGTGCTGCTGTTCGGCGCCTACTTCGTCGGCTTCTGGTCGGCGCGCGGCCAGACGCTGCCGATGCAGACCTGGCGCATCCGCATTGAGGCGGCCGACGGCCGCCCGCCCGGCCGGGGCCGGGCGCTCGCGCGCTACCTCGCCGGCTATGTCTGGGTACTGCCCGCGCTGGCGCTCGCGACGATCAACGGTTGGTCGATGCGGACGACGCTCGGCGCCGTCGCCGTCGGCATCATCGGCTATGCGCTGCTCGCGCTGCTGCACCCGCAACGCCAGTTCTGGCATGACGCGCTGTGCGGCACGCGGCTCGTCGCGCTGCCGCCGGCCTGAGGCGCGGCGGCAACGGCCGGCCGTCACGCACGGCCGCTACCATCGCCGGCGATGACCAACCCCTACAAGGGCCGCACCGGGCTCGACCGTATCGTCCGCGCAGCCGGCTACTCGATGGACGGGCTGGCACTCGCGTACCGCGGCGAGAGCGCCTTCCGGCAGGAGACCTGGGCGGCCGTGGTGCTGCTGCCGGCGGCGTTCTGGCTGGGCCGCAGCTGGGTCGAGGTGGCGCTGCTGGCCGGCTCGGTGCTGCTGGTGCTGATCGTCGAGCTGCTCAACTCGGGCATCGAGGCCGCCATCGACCGCGTCAGCTACGAGTTGCACGACCTGTCCAAGCGCGCGAAGGACCTGGCGAGCGCCGCGGTGATGTTGTCGCTGCTGCTGTGCGGTGGCGTCTGGGCGGCCGCGCTTTGGCAGCGCTTCGCGGCATGAGCTCGACTCCCTTCTCGCTGTGCGTCTACTGCGGCTCGCGCAGCGGCCTGCGGCCCGACTACGCCGACGCCGCGCGCTGCGTCGGCCATGAGATCGGCGCGCGCGGCTGGCGGCTGGTCTATGGCGGCGGTGCGGTCGGGCTGATGGGCATCGTCGCCGATGCCGCGCTGGCGGCCGGGGCGCCGGTGGTCGGCGTGATCCCGCAGTCCCTGCAGGCGCGCGAGGTCGGCCATCACGGCCTGACCGAACTCCACGTCGTCGAGACCATGCACCAGCGCAAGCAGGCGATGGCCGAGCGCGCCGACGCCTTCCTGGCGCTGCCCGGCGGCATCGGCACCTTCGAGGAACTGTTCGAGGTCTGGACCTGGCGCCAGCTCGGCTACCACGAC
>CAYLKR010000141.1:0-6842 GCA_964384225.1 uncultured Methylibium sp. | reverse complement strand
CGCTTCAACCGCAACGTGCTGTTCACCTGCCTGGGCAGCCCGGGCAAGCCGGTGGTCGACACCGTCGGCCCGCTGATCCTGCACAAGGGTGACCGCCTGCTGCTGTGCTCCGACGGCCTGTGGGGCAGCCTGAGCGACGAGCTGATCACGTCGCAGCTCGCCAGCCACCCGATCGCCGATGCGGTGCCCGAGCTGGTCGAGCAGGCCCTGCGCAAGGGCGGCCCCAAGAGCGACAACGTGACCGTGCTGTCGGTCGAGTGGGAATCCGCGACCGACGACGTGCCGGCGATCTCGACCCAGTCACTCGGCGAGGAGGTCTTCGCCTCGACCATCCAGGCCAGCATGGGCGGCGGCCCCGGCGACCCGGACGAGCTCGACGAGGCCGAGATCGAGCGCTCGATCCGCGAGATCAACGAGGCGATCCGCCGCTCCTCGCAGAAGAAGTCCTGATTCCAGCCGGGCCCTGCGCCCGACCGACAATGCGGCTGCCTCCGGGCAGCTTTCTTTTTTCTCACCGGGACTCCCATGAGCTTCGTCCGCACCCGCGACCGCGCCGCCGATGCGCTTCGCCCCGTCACGCTGACCCGCCGCTACACCGTGCATGCCGAGGGCTCGGTGCTGGTCGCCTTCGGCGACACCAAGGTCCTCTGCACCGCCTCGGTCGACGAGAAGGTGCCGCCGCACAAGCGCGGCAGCGGCGAGGGCTGGGTCACCGCGGAGTACGGCATGCTGCCGCGCGCCACCCACACCCGCGGCGACCGCGAGGCCGCGCGCGGCAAGCAGAGCGGCCGCACGCAGGAGATCCAGCGCCTGATCGGCCGCTCGCTGCGCGCGGTGTTCGACCTGAAGGCGCTCGGTGAGCGCAGCATCCTGATCGACTGCGACGTGCTGCAGGCCGACGGCGGCACCCGCACCGCGGCCATCACCGGCGCCTACGTGGCCGCCGCCGACGCGGTGAACTGGCTGATCGCGCAGGGCAAGATCACGGCCTCGCCGATCCGCGACGCGGTGGCCGCGGTCAGCGTCGGCCTCGTCGAAGGCACGCCGCTGCTGGACCTGGAGTACATCGAGGACGTGGCCTGCGACACCGACATGAACGTCGTGATGACCGGCGCCGGCCACTACGTCGAGGTGCAGGGCACGGCCGAGGGCGCGGCCTTCACGCGCGCCGAGATGGACCTGCTGCTCGGGCTGGCCGAGCGCGGCATCGCGCAGCTCGTCGCGCTGCAGGCCGAAGCCCTTCGAGGCTGAGGGCATGCGCCTGGTCCTCGCGTCCAACAACGCGAAGAAGCTCGCCGAGCTGCGCACGCTGCTCGCCGGCGCGCCGGTCGAGCTGGTCGCGCAGGGCGCGCTCGGCATCGCCGAGGCCGAGGAGCCGCATGCCACCTTCGTCGAGAACGCGCTCGCGAAGGCGCGCCACGCGGCGCGCGCGGCCGGCGGGGCGGCGCTCGCCGACGACTCGGGCCTGTGCGTCGATGCGCTGGGCGGTGCGCCGGGCGTGGCCTCGGCCGTGTATGCGCCGGTCGAGCCGGCGCCCGGCGAGCGCGAGGCGATGCGCGCGGTGCAGGACGCCGCGAACAGCCGGCTGCTGCTCGAACGCCTGAGCGGCATCGCCGACCGCCGCTGTGCCTTCGTCAGCACCCTGGTCGCGCTGCGCCATGCCGACGACCCGGAGCCGCTGATCGCCTTCGGCCGCTGGAACGGCGAGGTGCTGCGCGCGCCGCGCGGCGAGGGCGGCTTCGGCTACGACCCGCTGGTGTTCATCCCGGCGCTCGGCCGCAGCGTCGCCGAACTCGACGCGGCGACCAAGAACGCCCACAGCCACCGCGCGCTGGCCGCCGCCGAGCTGCTGGCGCGGCTGCGCGCGAGCTGGTTCGCGTGAACGCGCAGCGCATCGACGTCAGCGGCCTGCACCGCCGCGCCGGCGCGCTGAGCCTCGCCGCGCTTCCGCCGCTGGCGCTCTACGTGCACCTGCCGTGGTGCCTGAAGAAGTGCCCCTACTGCGACTTCAACAGCCACGAGTTGACGGCCCCCACGCTCCCTGCGGTCGCTGCCCCCCGCGGGGGCGCGTTCCGGACCGGGCAACCCGGATCCGGAACGGGCCGCGCGCTCGACGTCGGACTCGAATCGCGTTACCTCGATGCACTGCGCGCCGACCTCGAGAGCGCGCTGCCGCTGGTCTGGGGCCGGCGCGTCGTCAGCGTCTTCATCGGCGGCGGCACGCCGAGCCTGTTCTCGCCGGAGTCGGTCGAGCGCCTGCTCGCGGACATCCGCGCCTTGCTCCCGCTCGAGCCGGGCTGCGAGATCACGCTCGAGGCCAACCCCGGCACCTTCGAGCGCGAGCGCTTCCGGGCCTTCCGCGCCGCCGGCGTGACGCGGCTGTCGATCGGCGTGCAGAGCTTCGACGACGACATGCTCGGGGCACTCGGCCGCGTGCACGACCGCGCCCAGGCGCTCGCCGCGGTCGAGGAGGCGGCACAGGCCTTCGAGACCTTCAACCTCGATCTGATGTACGCGCTGCCGGGGCAGACGCTGGCCGCGCTCGACGCCGACCTCGGCCAGGCGCTCGCCTTCGCACCGCCGCACCTGAGCGTCTACCACCTGACCCTGGAGCCGAACACCCGCTTCGCGGTGGAGCCCCCGCCCGGCCTGCCGGACGACGACCTCGCCGCCGCGATGCTCGACCGCATCGCCGAGCGCAGCGCCGCCGCCGGGCTGGAGCGCTACGAGGTCTCGGCCTACGCCCGGCCCGGCCACCGCTGCCGGCACAACCTGAACTACTGGCAGTTCGGCGACTACCTCGGCATCGGCGCCGGCGCGCACGGCAAGCTCAGCTTCGCGCACCGCATCCTGCGCCAGACGCGCTGGCGCGACCCGGCCACCTACATGGCCCGGGCGCTGGACGGGGCGGCGGTGTCGAACGAGCACGAGGTCGCCGCCGCCGACCTGCCCTTCGAGTACATGCTCAACGCGCTGCGCTTGCGCGAAGGCTTCGAGCTGGCCCGCTACACCGAGCGCACCGGGCTGCCGCTCATGACGATCCAGCGCGCACTGCAGCAGGCCGAGTCGCGTGGCCTGCTCGCGCGCGACCTGCAGCGGGCCTGGCCGACGGCGCGCGGCTTCGACTTCCTGAACGACCTGCAGCAGCTCTTCCTCGCCTGAGCGGGTGGCGCGCCCCCCGCGGTCGGGCGGAGCGCCGCACCCGGGCGTGCGCAAGGCGCTGACTATCATCGTGAGTCGCAGCGTCGGGCTGCTGTGGGATGCACCGGAGCCATTCGTCGATGCAGTGCGGCGCCAAGCGGTCGCAGGAAGGCAGGGTCTGGCTGCTGCGCAGTCTGGCGCTGCTTTGGCTGCTGCTCGGCCCGCTGCTCGCGCTGGCGCAGGGCGCTCAGCCCGATCCCAACCCGGTGCGGCTCTCCGCCGAGGAGCGCCGCTGGCTGGCCGAGCACCCGGTGATCCGCGTCGCCACCAAGACCGAGTGGGCGCCGATCGACCTCTACACCTACGAGGGCCAGTTCCGCGGGCTGTCGGGCGACTACCTCGGGCTGATCGCGCGGCGGCTCGGCGTGCGCTTCGACTACAAGGCCTCGGCGACGATGGCCGAGTCGCTCGACGCGCTGCGCCGCGGCGAGGCCGACCTCGTGCCCTCGGTCGCGCGCACGCCGGAGCGCGAGATGTACCTCGAGTACAGCCAGCCCTATCTGGACGTGCCCAACGTCTACGTCGCGCGGCGCGGCGTCGCGAACGTCGGTGCGGCGCTGCCGATGATCGGCCTGCGCATCGCCTACGAGAAGGGCTACGGCGTCGTGCTGCTGCTGCGCGAGCGCCACCCGGGCGCCCGGCTCGTCGAGTTCGCCGACTCGGCCGCCGCGCTGCGGGCGGTGTCGGAAGGCCAAGCCGACGTCTACCTCGGTGCGCTGCCCACCACCTCCTTCCTGGTCGAGAAGCTGCTGCTGACCAACCTCGAGGTGCGCAGCCCCTCGCACTCCAACCAGAGCGCGCTGCACTTCGGCGTGCGCAAGGACCTGTGGCCGCTGCGCGGCATCCTCGACAAGGCGCTCGCCAGCATCACCCTGGCCGAGCGCCAGGAGATCCACCGCCGCTGGGTGCCGCTGCACACGCTGCTGGCCGAGCCTTCGCCGCCGCTGCAGCTCAGCGCCGCCGAGCAGCGGCTGATGCTGACGATGCCGCCGGTGCGCGTCGGCTACGAGGTCGACTACCACCCCTACACCTTCCGCGGCGACGACGGCCGCCTCGCCGGCATGGCCAACGACTGGCTGCGCCTGCTGGCCGACAAGATCGGCCTGCCGGTCGGCACGCCGCAGGGGGGCACCTGGAGCGAGGTCTACGGCCAGGCGCGCCGCGGCGAGGTGGACCTGCTGATCGCCGTGGCCGCCAACGAGGAGCGCGCCCGCGAGTTCCACTTCGTCGGTCCCTGGCTGTCGACGCCCAACGTGCTGATCACGCGGCTCGACGCGGCGGCGGTGCTCGGCCTCGAGCAGTACGCCGGGCGGCGCATCGCCGTGCTGCGCGACGGCCAGACCGCCTTCCTGCTGAACAAGCTGCATCCCGGCATCGAGCAGGTGCCGGTGGCCACGCGCGACGAGCTGCTCGCCGCCGTGGCCAACGGCCAGGCCGAGGCGGCCTTCGTCAACGCCACCTTCGCCGCCCAGCGCCTCGCCCAGGGCATGGGGTCGGCGCTGCGCATGGCGGCCTTCTTCCCGGCGCTGAACTCGGACCTGTACTTCGGCGTGCGGCGCGACCAGCCCCAGCTTGCCGACCTGCTCCGGCGCGCGCTGGCGGCCACCAACGAGAGCGAGCGCGCCGCGATCGCCGCGCGCTGGGCCGTGCTGCCCGAGCCGCGCGACGTGGGCGCCGAGGCGCGCGCCTGGGTGCGCCGGCTGCTGCCGCTGTTCGCGGTGCTGGTCGTGGCGCTGGCGGTCTCGCTCGCCTGGGGTGCCAAGCTGCGGCGCGAGATCGCGCGCCGCGAGCGCGCCGAGCTGGCCCTGACCGACGAGCGCGACCGTGCCGAGGGCCTGGCACGCGCACGACAGGATTTCCTCGCCGTCGCCAGCCACGAGATCCGCACGCCGGTCAACGCCGTGGCCGGTGCGCTCGACCAGCTCGCCCGCCATCCGCTGCCGGCGCCGGCCGTCGAGCTGGCCGGGCTGGCGCGGCAGGCCGCGCACACGCTGACGCAGTACGTCAACAACCTGCTCGACCTCTCCAAGAGCGACGCCGGCGAACTGAAGCTCGTCGCCGAGCCCGACGCGCTCGGCGGCGTGCTGCGCGAGGCGCTGCGCGCGATCGAGCCGATCGCGCGCGCCAAGGGCCTCACGCTGGACCTCGCCATCGACCCGCGGCTTGCGGCGCTGCACCGCTTCGACGCCTTCCGCGTCCACCAGGTCGTGCTGAACCTGCTGTCCAACGCGGTGCGCTTCAGCGACGCCGGCGGCGTGCGGCTCGCGCTGCGCGTGCTGTCCGACGACGGCCGCAGCCAGGAGCTGCAGATCGGCGTGCAGGACGAGGGCATCGGCATCGACCCGGCCGAACTGCCGCGGCTGTTCAACGCCTGGACCCAGGCCGGCGACACTGCGACGCACCGCAGCGGCGGCAGCGGGCTGGGGCTGGCGCTGTGCAAGCGCCTGGTCGACGCGATGGGCGGGCGCATCGCCGTCGCGCCGGCCCAGCCGCGCGGCACCCTCGTCACCGTCACGCTGCGCCTGCCGGTGGCGGTGCACGCGATCGAGGAGGCCGACGCGTCACCGCCGCCGGGTGCGGCTCGGCTGCGCGTGCTGGTGGTCGAGGACGACCGCGTGCAGCAGATCGTGCTCGAGGCCGCGCTGCTGCGCGCCGGCTGCACCGTCGACATGGCCGCCAGCGCCGAGGAGGCGCAGGAGGTCTGGACGACGCAGCGCCACGCGATGGTGCTGACCGACCTGAACCTGCCCGGCGCCCAGGGCACCGACTTCGCGCGCTGGCTGCGGGCGCAGCCGGGGGGCGGATCGGTACGCCTCTTCGGCGCCAGTGCCGACCTCGATGGCGCGCCGGCGGCGCGGGCGGCGGGCATCGAGCGGGTGCTGCAGAAGCCGCTGGCGGCGACGACGGTGGCGCAGCTGGTGGCGTCGGTGCGCAACGAGATGCGGGGCACGGCCGGCGGTGCGGTGTCACCGGGGTTTGCGGCCGAGGGTTCCGTCGGTTGACGTTGTGAGGCCGTGCGGGGGTGACGTCCCCGCTCGGCCTTGCCGGGTCGGAAGTCCGACCCGGAGCCGACCCTCAGACCCGGTTCAACGACATCCCCGACGTGCTCCGCAGCCGCTCCAGCAAGGCCGGCGCGATCTTGGTGAGCGGCAGCACCTCGTGCGCCGCTCCTGCCGCGATCGCCTCGCGCGGCATGCCGAAGACGACGCAGCTCGCTTCGTCCTGCACGAGGTTGTAGCTGCCGGCGTCGCGCAGTTCGCGCATCGCCCGGGCGCCGTCGGCGCCCATGCCGGTGAGCATGATGCCCAGCGCGTTCGGGCCGACCACGCGCGCGGCGCTCTTGAACAGCACCTCGACGCTGGGCTTGTGGCGGTTGACCGGCTCGCCGTCCTGCACGCGGGCGATGTAGTTCGCGCCGCTGCGCTCCACGCTCAGGTGCAGCCCGCCGGGGGCGATGTAGGCATGGCCGGGCAGGATGCGTTCGCCGTCGCTCGCTTCCTTGACACGGATGCGGCACAGCCCGTCGAGCCGCGCCGCGTAGCTCTTGGTGAAGCCGGGCGGCATGTGCTGGGTGATCACCACCGCCGGCGAATCCGGCGGCAGGCCCATCAGCTCTTCCTTGGTGGCCTCGGTGCCGCCGG